>DUEG01000002.1 GCA_011176615.1 Anaerolineae bacterium
GATACGGTCTGGTAACTTACGCCGGCGAGCTTGGCGACATCTTTTAGAGTTGTGTATTTCGCCATAGTAGGCTTTCTACTGAGCGATTGAGTAATAGAGAAAGAACCAATAACAAACGAGACATTGTTAGTCGAACGTTCGTGCGAACGTTCGCTTCTATTAAACAGGATTTTCCCCATTTTGTCAATAGTCTTTTTTTATTTTGTCATCTAAACTTCAAAAGTGGACTGTTTAAACTTGAAAAGTGGACTATATAAAGATGAAAAGACAATATACATCAAATAAAAAACGCCCCCGGTATCTCCGAGAGCGTTTGGCATTCCATTGACTTGTGTCAATTTAGTATTGAGGCATTGGTGGCGGAGCGGGTTTTTCAGGTTCAGGTATGTCAGTGATCAATGCCTCAGTGGTTAGGATCATGGCTGCAATAGATGCAGCGTTCTCCAAAGCGCCCCTGGTAACTTTTGCAGGATCAATTACGCCATCTTTTATCATGTCTACATATTCCTCGGTGAGGACATTGTAGCCAATGTTTTCGTTTTTCTTTTCTGCTTGTGCACGGCGGACGTTCTCGAGGATTACAGAACCATCTTTGCCTGCATTAGCAGAGATCTTGCGCATTGGAATTTCCAGCGCTTTTTGTACGATCTTGACGCCAATCTGTGCGTCAGCGTAGTCCATCTTGAGATCATCAAGCGATTTTATAGCGTTGATCAATGCGACACCGCCACCAGGGACAATGCCGTCTTCCACAGCGGCTCTGGTTGCAGAAAGGGCATCTTCAACGCGGTGTTTCTTCTCTTTTAATTCGGTCTCGGTTGCAGCACCTACGCGGATGATTGCAACACCGCCTGCTAGTTTAGCAAGTCGTTCTTGAAGTTTTTCCCTATCGTAGTCGCTGGTGCTCTTTTCAATCTCGATCCGGATTTGTTCAATTCGTCCCTTGATCGCTTTAGGATCACCCTTACCGCTCACAATTGTGGTGTCATCTTTGTTAGATACAACTTTCTCAGCACGACCAAGATCGGCTACGGTTACGCTATCGAGTTTACGACCTAACTCTTCTGTGATTACTGTTCCACCGGTCAGAATAGCGATATCTTGAAGTGTGGCTTTGCGTCGATCGCCAAATCCTGGTGCCTTTACTGCGAGGACGTTGATCATGCCGCGTAATTTGTTGAGCACTAATGTGGCGAGGGCTTCTCCGTCGATATCTTCAGCAATAATGACGAGATCGCGTTTACCGATTTGTACAAGTTTCTCGAGCAGGGGAACAATGTCTTGTGCTGCAGAGATTTTTTTGTCATGAAGCAAGATATAGGGTTCTTCAATACTTGCTTCCATTGCTTCAGAATCTGTGATGAAGTACGGAGAGATATAACCACGGTCAAATTGCATACCTTCAACATACTCAGTTTCAAATTCAAGACCCTTGGATTCCTCAACGGTGATCACGCCGTCTTTACCGACTTTATCCATGACTTCTGCAATCAACTCGCCAATGGTACGGTCTTGCGCCGAAATTGAGGCAACATTACTGATTTCTTCTTTTGTTGTAACCTCAATGGCTTGTTTTTTAATGGCTTCTGAGACGGTCTTAGCGGCGGCTTCGATTCCCAACTTGAGAAGCATTGGGTTGGCGCCGGCGGCTAAGTTCTTCATTCCTTCTGTAACGATGGAATGTGCGAGAACGGTTGATGTTGTGGTTCCATCACCAGCAATATCATTTGTTTTTGTGGCGGCCTCTTTGAGCAGTTGAGCGCCCATATTCTCAAAGGGGTCCTCTAATTCAATTTCTTTTGCAACGGTAACACCGTCATGGGTGATGGTAGGACTGCCAAATTTGCGGTCCAATGCAACGTTACGACCCTTAGGCCCAAGCGTGGTCACCACAGCATTTGCCAGGATATCCATGCCTTTCTCTAGTTGTCGGCGTGCTTCTTCAGAAAATACTAACTGTTTTGCTGCCATAAAACATCACTCTCCTTATGTATGAATGAATTTCATAAAATAACTAACTAACATTACCTTTTTAGCACTCATATAATTTGAGTGCTAAAGAACGTTTGAAATAATACCCTCGTTCTAGGGGAAAGTCAAGATAACGCTTAGGCATTGTTGAAGAATTCTAATAAAACTCTGATATTTCTCATTGAGACCTTGTTTTATATTCCCCCTTGCCATATTTAGGAATATGTAAATTAGAGGGTTCTAAGGTAAGGGTGTTTCCTCAATAAGGTGGCAAATTGCTTCGTTTTCAGCAACAATACCCATCAAACCCGGATCCCCAGAGTATGCCGACTTTACTTGCTCGAGCACATCCAGTGCTTCAGGACAGTAGTTTTGTTGTGGGCGACTGAGGGCGGCAAGTACAGAGCCATATTGTGCGTAGTAATAGGCGACTTCATAGTTTGTTAATGCTAGACCTTTAACTGATTCTTTCAATTCAATTGTATTTCCTGGAATCAAGTCATCCAAAATACCTTTGGCTTCTTCGATAGAACAACCACGCACAGCGCATTTTAGGACGAGTAACGCGCTTTCATAATTGCGTGCTTTTGTGTAAATGATGCCTAACTGTCCGTAGGTGTTGGCATTTGTCGGATCAAGACTGAGCGCTTTCTCAGCATTGATTGCTGCAATGAAGAATTGACCTGTACGCGAATAAGTCTTTGCAATCCCAATATACGGAATTGGATCTTGTATACCATTAGCCTTGTTAATGGAAACTGCTTTATTGAAATATTCCAAAGCGCGGTCATATACCTTCAATTCACGATAGATCACTCCTATTCGGATGTATAGAAAGGTCAGATTAGGATTGATCTCGGCTGCTTTTTCATATTCTTCTATTGCAACCCGGTATTGACCGAATGATTCCATGACGGTTGCATAAACCCGATGGGTATCCATTACTGTCGGTGCGAGTTCGACTGCTTGCCGCGCGTATTGTTCTGCCTGAGAGTATTTCTGACGGTCTAGGAGTACTTCAGCATAATAAGCAAGTCCAAGATAGTTGTTTGGGTCAAGGTTGTAGGCGTAAGCAGCCGCTTGCTCGGCTTGAATCAACCATGTCTCAATCTGATTTTGGTCAGATGCGACGGATGCGCTCCAGTCCAGTACTAAAGCATAGATGGCTTGGATGGTGCTGTCATCCGGTTCTATTGCTAAAGCCTTGTCGATGGCTTGACGCGCTTCTTCCATGCGCGCAATACGATCCTCTTGGGTTGATAAAAGGGTGGAAGAGTAAGTTAATAGACGGGCAAGTTCAGCCCATGCTTCAGCATTTTGGGTATCAATTGCAAGGGCTTCTCGATAGGCGTCAATTGCATCAGGTTCTGTTGGGTCGTCAATCTTGCCTGCATTGAAAAACGCTTGTGCCTCATTAAGGTATGACTTGGCAGTTCGAGTGGCTGTAGGAGTTGGGAGGAAAAGTGGTTTGATCAAATTTCCCGGTTCAGAACCAATTTCATGAACAAGCCAAATACTGCCAGCGATGAGTATTAAAAGGAATAGAATACGAAATGGATTGCTGTGAGGCCCTTTCCGCGAAAAAGTTGGTCGCTTGCCAGTTAAATTTCTGTCCATATCATTTGATTACTAGATGCCTTTGTTCTCATTCCTGCTATCTTAAATACTTATTGTGATATATCTACTATGGAGTGGGGGTAGATTCTTCTGGGGAAGGCGTTGCATCTAGGTTTTCTTGGCAAAGTTTTAACCCCTCTTGTGCGTTGTAAGTGGCTAAATCATCGTTTGGGACAACACTGAGCATTGCCTGAAAGATTGGCACGGCTTCGTTGCAGCGATTCTGACGTGCGAGGGTTAGTCCGTAGGTAGAATAAAATTCAATTGTGCGTACGTTGTAATCCAAGGGCGTCCCCTTAACTATTTTGCCATCACTGGTTACGCCGCCTTTGATTGCAAGCGCTAATTCATCAATTGCATCGTTTGGACTACCTGCCTTTGCAAGGGCAACGCCCAAATTGCCGTGAAAACGGGGATTCGTCGGATCATCTTTGACGGCTTCCTCAGCATATTCAGCCGCTCTAGAGTATTCGCCTTCTGTAAAATAAACCCGGGAAATCTCGTAATCGGGTGTAGGATCAGACGGGTTAAGTGCATTCGCTTGATTAAATGATTCTACCGCTTGATCGTATTCGTTAACGGCATAATAACAATACCCTAGCATGAGATACAAATTTGGTATTTTACCGTTGATTGAAAGGGCTACTTTGTATTCCTTAATCGCTTCCTCGTAATTGCTCGTCCAATAGAGGACATACCCCCGTGCTCGATGCACTTCCAGGGAATCTGGGTCGAGAGACTCGGCTGTTCTGGATTCTTGGATTGCATCATCGATGAAATCGTAGTCGCCCTTGTCAATTAATATCTCAGCGTAAATAGCATGGGCAACAGCATTGTTTGAATCGAGTTCAAGTGCGCGCTTAATTGAAGCCTCTGCGTTTAATAAATCTCCCTGAAAATCCAAAGCCCATGCGCGCATGGCATAGCCCATGGGATTGTCAGGATTCATCAACAGTCCAAGTTCAGCGCTTTCTTGAGCATCTTCATAATGACCAGCAAAGATTTGTACGCGAGCAAGTTCAATATAAAGGCTTGCGTCTTCTGGTTGAGCCTGGATAGCCTGTTTATAGGCATCGATTGCTTGTAGGAGTTTTCCATCCTCATAATATGCTTTTGCTTCGTTGGTGTATGACTCCGGATTGCGGGTTGGGGTAGGGGTATCGATGAATAAGGGCGGGGTAGCGGGAACGACAACACGGTTGAGGTATATAAAGCCAGCGATGAGTATTAATAAGAATAATATACGCCAGAGGCTGGAGCGTTTCCGACGCTTTTTGGTCATTTTCCATTTGCTTCCGCGTAAATACATGTCATCATCTTACCACTCTCTTAAAAAAGGCGTCAAGACAGAAGCGGCAGTTACCTTCTCTTAGGATATGGGGAAATTTGCTTGAAAACTTGAATTGGTTAGACAGGATTTGTTTATTAGTGGAAAAAATTTTTCTTTAATTGCTTGCGATTTTGCGCGCTTCCGGCTAGAATGGATGTATGCGTTTTGAGATATTCACCCTTTTCCCAGAAGTTTTTTCTCCATATTTAGAGAGCAGTATTATTCAAAAGGCTCAAGATCTAGAATTGGTTGAGTTTCATCTCCATAATATACGCAAATGGGCAATCGATAAACATCATATCACTGATGATGAGCCTTATGGGGGCGGGGGAGGAATGGTGATGAAACCGGAACCAATCTTCGCGGCTGTTGAGGATATTCTGGGTTCCCCACCAGATTGCCCTGTGATTTTACTGACACCCCAAGGTCGGTTGTTTACCCAAGAGATTGCATGGGAGTTATCTCAGTACCCCCATATTGGATTACTTGCCGGGCGGTATGAGGGTGTGGATGAAAGAGTACGAAAACACCTTGTAAGCGATGAAATATCAATAGGCGATTATGTCCTTACTGGCGGGGAATTGCCCGCCCTTGTGGTTTTGGATGCTATTATTCGTTTGCTTCCGGGTGTTTTGGGTGACCCGATGGCACCGTTGAAAGACTCACATGCTAATGGTTTGTTGGAATATCCCCATTACACACGCCCTTCAACCTTCCGAGGATGGAGCGTACCAGAAATTCTACGTTCCGGGAATCATGCAGAAATCGCTCGCTGGCGCAGGGCGCAAGCTTTAAAGCGGACATGGCAACGACGTCCAGACTTGCTGAAAGGTGCAGAATTAAGCGCAGAGGATAAGGAATTTTTGAGCAATCTAGATGAGATCAAAGACGAAGATAAAGATGACCGCGGAGCGTGAATTCACTTCCCATTAACCATTCGGTTCTCTAATAACCCAAATCTATTCTTGAAAAGGACCTGATATGAAATTTAGTTATGGCAAAATATTTCTTCTTGGTTTTGGTTTTTTTGGCGTAAGCGTTATCTGGGGCATATATAATGCGTTTGTTCCAATCTTCTTGGCTGATAAGTTTGACCTTGCCCCAGCCGTGATTGGATTCTTTATGACCTTGGATAATATTGCCGCGCTTCTCATTCAACCACCCGTTGGCGCATGGTCAGATCGACTGCGAACGCCAATCGGCAGGCGCATGCCATTCATTTTGATAGGCGCGCCAATTGGGGCAGTGGCATTTGGGTTGATACCGATCGTATCTGTACTGCCTCTGTTTGTTGCTTGTACGACAACGCTGCTTTTAAGTATGGCGTTATGGCGAACCCCCGTGGTTGCATTGATGCCTGATATTACTCCCTCTCCAAAGAGATCTCAGGCAAACGGTATCATCAATTTTATGGGGGGTGTCGGCGCGATTATCTCGTTTCTTGGTGGTTCCGCACTCTATAGACTTAACCATAACTTTCCATTTTGGATGGGGTCCGCTTTGGTGATACTTGCTGCAATTCTTGTTTTTGTTTTTATCCGTGAGCCGAAAGAATATGAAAAAAGCGAGGAGCAACCCAAGATGCTCGCAAGTTTGATGGAAATTGTCCATGATGAAGAACGTAGTGCTTTCCGTATTTTTATGGCGATTTTCTTCTGGTTCTTGGGCTATTCAGCCATTGAGGCCTTTTTCACGCTGTACGCACGTAATCATCTTGGATTAAATGAAGCGGATGGTACGCGCTTATTAGGACAACTTTCGCTCATCTTTGTTCTTTTTGCGTTACCGTCAGGCGCTGTTGGCGGAAAATTTGGTAGGAAAATAACGATTATAATAGGCATTGTTCTGATGAGTGCGGTAATGATCACAATGTTTTTTACGCCTCCAAGTGTACTCACGATTTCTTTAGCAAAAGCGCCGATATTAGGAGACATACCCGTAATCGGAGCGCTGTTGATGGTGGCAGGCGGTGCATGGGCATTGATTAACATTAATTCGCTTCCGATGGTTGTGGATATGACTGACGCTGTTAAATTGGGGACTTATACGGGTTTATATTACCTTTTCTCGACATTGTCAGCAATTGTAGGACCGAACATTAACGGTTTGATTATTCAGTTAACAGGGAGAAACTATAATTCAATGATGATTGTGGCGCCCTTTTTCATGTTTGTGGCTTTGATTATGATGCTCGGGGTGAAACGAGGCGAGGCAGTGCCGGTGATGGATATTCCCGTTGGATTGGCGGAGCAATCTATCTCTATAGAATAACGGCAAGTAGTGAAAAGATCTATCGGATCTTGCTTTGTTTTCAATGATTTTCGTTGGGAACCTGTTTGTGGAGGCAAGGGCTATCTAGTCACTAAAACAGATTAGCGTGGGCAAATACAGCGTTTAGGTCTTTTGGCGCGATTCCTGGCGCTTTATTATGCTGAATGCACGGGAATGAGCGGAATTCGTGGTGCAATATCTTTGTCGTTTTTATGTGTTTTTGGGTGAGCATCATTTTTGCGGATGGATAAGATTCATGGGTTAAGGCGGGATGATAATGGACGAATGGGGGGTTTTGTTAATTTCATATTAGAAAGGAACAGCGAGTGAGGATGGTTTCTTGACGTGCGTTATACTGCGTGGTATCATCGTATCCGGGTTTTTTAGCACTCTATTAGCGTGAGTGCTAAAAGGCATGCTGGAGTATGTAAGAAATAACTATGGGTAACTTAACTGAAAGACAGAAATTCATCCTGGCTTTGATTATTAGGGAATATATTGATTCGGCTCAGCCTGTAGGATCATTGCGTCTGGTCAAGCGATATAAATTAGATGTTAGTTCAGCGACAGTGCGGAATGAGATGGCTGTCTTGACAGAGGCAGGCTATTTAAAGCAGCCTCATACCTCTGCTGGACGTATCCCTACGGAGGAAGGTTACCGTTATTTTGTAAGCCAATTGATGGGGCAAACTGACTTGCCAATTGAAATCCAAAGGACGATTCAACATCAGTTCTACCAAGCGCAGTCAGATGTGGATCAATGGATGCGCTTAGCAGCCTCTGTATTAGCGCATCAGGCTCAAGGCGCCTCTGTAGTTACTTCATTACATCCAGCCCGCGCTCGGCTGAAACACATAGAATTGATTGAGACGAGGGGTAGACAGGTGCTCATGGTCTTGGTATTGGACGGCGGAGAAGTGCGTCAGCAAGTGCTGGTGCTTTCTGAACCTGTGGCTCAAGATAAACTTAGTTTCGTAGCAAATTGGCTGAATCAAGTTGGAGAGGGGTTGGATGCTGTTAGTCTCAAGGCTTTACACAACTTAGAGAACGATGCTCTGAAGAAAGACATCATTGTGCTTACAGCTGAGGAGATGAGTAAATCCGACGCTGTCCTGGCAGGAGAAATATATCATGATGGGTTAACAAACGTGCTTTCTGAGCCAGAATTTACAGAACCTGGACGAGCACGGCGGGCGTTACGCTTGTTAGAGGAGCGCTCTTTTCTTGAAGATATCCTTACACATACTGTTTTATCGTCTAAGGTTGGGGGCGTTCATGTTTTAATTGGCGGCGAGAGTACTTGGGAGGATCTGGAGGATTGCTCTGTTATCCTTTCCCGGTATGGCGTTCCTGGTGTGGCAACAGGTGCCGTAGGCGTTTTAGGACCACAGCGAATGCCATATGCGCACACAATATCAACAGTGCGCTTCGTATCAAATTTATTGAGTGATTTAGTGATAGAAACCCTAACGGATATAGAAGAAAAAGAATAACTATGACAAAAGAAAACAACAAACACAAAAAAAACCAACATGTAGAGGATGAAATTAACAACCATATTGATGAGGAAGAAATTATTGAAGTGGAAGGGGTCGAGGTTGAACCTTCTTTTGAAGAATCAATTGAAACCGAAGAGCAAATTGAAGAGGAGACAATTCCCGAGGATATAGAAAAATTGAAATCTGCTCTGCACGAGGCTCATTTAAAATCAGGAGAATATCTAGATGGTTGGCAACGCGCGCGGGCAGAGTTTATTAATTACAAGAAAAGGGTTGAGCGTGACCGGCAACAAAGGCAACAAGAAGCCGTTGGGTCAATCGTATTAAAGATTTTACCCGTGGTGGATGACATTGAGCGAGCCCTTAAAAGTCGTCCTCAAGACGGAAATGGTGCCGAATGGGCTGAAGGGATTGATTTAATTTACAAGAAATTGCAATCAATACTTGAAGCAGAAGGTGTAAAACCAATGAATGCTTTGGGAGAGGTGTTTGATCCTAATCTTCATGAGGCGATTGCACAAGTACCCAGTGACGACTACGAAAGTGGTCGAATTATCGAAGTCCTCCAGCAAGGGTACTATCTAGGGGATCGAGTCCTTCGCCCAGCACTGGTGCGAGTTGCAGCATAGCCCTTTTATTAGGGTTCTGAAAACACGAAATATTATAAAATTGATAAATTATCTTGGAGGAACGAAATAATGGGAAAAATTATCGGCATTGATCTAGGGACGACCAACTCAGTTGTCGCAGTTATCGAAGGAGGAGAGCCTACAGTGATACCCTCCGCGGAGGGAGAACGACTGGTTCCTTCCGTTGTTGCAGTAAACAAAAATAATGAACGTCTTATCGGTCGTCCGGCGCGCAACCAAGCGGTCATCAATCCTGAAAATACGATTTCTTCGATTAAACGATTTATGGGGCGTAAGTATGATGACCCAGAAGTACAACGTGCTTTGAAGCGGATTCCTTATAAAGTCACCAAAGCACCCAATGGCGATCTCCGGGTCGTCCTTGCTGGGCGGGAGTATTCCCCACCGGAGATTTCCGCAATGATCTTAGGAAAACTCAAAGCAGATGCTGAGGCTTATCTTGGAGAGCCTGTTACTCAAGCCGTGATTACCGTACCAGCCTATTTTAATGATGCCCAGCGTAATGCAACCAAGGACGCTGGAAAAATTGCTGGGCTTGAAGTGTTGCGAATTATTAACGAGCCAACTGCTTCCTCTCTAGCCTATGGACTGGATCGCAAACAAAACGAGGTCATTGCAGTTTATGACCTAGGTGGTGGCACTTTTGATATTTCAGTTCTTGATGTTGGAGAAGGTGTTTTCCAGGTTCGATCCACGAGTGGCGACACTTTTTTGGGCGGCGACGATTTCGATCAACGAGTGATTGATTATTTGGTTGATGAGTTCAAGGGACAATATGGTATGGATATTCGTCAGGACCGTCAAGCGCTTCAGCGCCTCAAAGAGGGTGCCGAGAAAGCGAAAATAGAACTTTCTAGCATGATGCAAACGGAGATTAATCTTCCTTACATCACGGCAGATGCAAATGGACCCAAACACTTAGTGATGACCCTTACCCGCGCAAAACTAGAACAATTGACGGGAGATTTGATTGAAAAAACAATGGGGCCTGTTAAAAGTGCTTTGGATGATGCTGGTGTTAAACCATCGGAAATCAGCGAGGTTGTTTTGGTAGGTGGAATGACTCGAATGCCGGCAGTTCAGGAAACGGTTCGCAAATTTTTTGGTAAAGATCCACATAAAGGTGTAAACCCCGATGAAGTTGTTGCGATTGGCGCTGCTATACAAGCGGGTGTGCTTGGTGGAGACGTAAAGGATATCCTATTACTGGATGTTACACCTTTGACGCTTTCGGTTGAGACCCTTGGTGGGGTTGCTACACCATTGATTGAACGAAACACAACAATTCCCGCTCGAAAGAGCCAGATATTTTCGACGGCTTCTCATAACCAATCCCAAGTAGAGATTCACGTGGTTCAAGGTGAACGTCCGATGGCTGGAGACAACAAATCGCTCGGGCGCTTTATTCTTGATGGTATTCCACCAGCACCGCGAGGCGTACCACAGATTGAAGTGACCTTTGATATTGATGCCAATGGCATTCTGAATGTCACTGCTGCGGATAAAGCAACCGGACGCAGTCAACATATTACGATTACAGCGTCCTCAGGGTTGACCGATGAAGAGGTCAAGAAAATGCAAAGGGAAGCCGAGGAACACGCAGAAGAAGATCGGAAGCGAAAGGAAATGGTTGAGGCTCGAAACAATGCTGACAATATGGCATATAGCGCAGACAAAGCGTTAGAAGATTTGGGTGATAAAGTCCCGCCTGAAGTAAAGTCTCAAGTACAAGAAAAAGTTGCAGAGGTGCGCAAGGTTCTTGATGATCAAAATGCAGATATTGAAACCCTGAAGCGTGTTACCGATGAACTTTCGAAAGTTGTCCAGCAAATTGGAACAGCAGCCTATCAGCAAACTAGTGGGCAGACCGCTGCCCCAGGTGCCGAAGAACAACCTGGAACAACAGGAGACGAACCAGGACCATCCGAAGACGAAGGTGTGGTGGATGGAGAATTCAAGGATGTTAATTAAAGGGGAAAATATGCGAGGTTTTAACTCGGTAGTATCTGGATAACGATGGCTCAACGCGATTATTATGAGGTCCTTGGTGTCTCTCGCAGTGCTACAAAGGATGATATAAAAACGGCTTTCCGCCGCCTGGCTCGAAAATATCATCCAGATGTTAGCAAAGACGCTGATGCTGAGGAAAGATTCAAAGAAATCAATGAAGCATACGCAGTGCTTTCTGATGAACAGAAACGCGCTGCGTATGACCGCTTTGGTCATGCTGGTGTACAAGGAATGGGTGGTGTACCAGATTGGACCACGATGGATTTTAGTGATATCTTCGGGGATTTGTTTGGTTTTGGAGGTTTTGGATTTGGACGTCAGAGCCAACGATCCAGAAACGCTCCTAGGCGCGGCGCAGATTTGCAATATCGATTAACGCTCGATTTTGAAGAAGCCATATTTGGTGTGGAAAAGGAAATTGAAATTACTCGTGATGAAGTATGTGAAATATGCCATGGGACGGGCGCCAAACCTGGAACATCTCCAAAAACCTGCCCAACCTGTAATGGACGCGGCGAAGTGCGCCAGACTCGCCAAACGATCCTTGGTTCAATGGTTCAGGTAACAACCTGTCCAACTTGCGGCGGTAAAGGAAAGGTTGTTGATACACCTTGTTCGGCGTGTGGAGGGCGCGGCTATGTTCGTAAGACTCGCCGTAAAGTGGTATCGATACCTGCTGGTGTGGATACCGGCACGCAAATTCGTTTGGCAGGCGAAGGGGAACCAGGTGTAAATGGCGGACCCCCAGGGAATCTTTATGTTGTCATTCAAGTGCGCTCGCATAAATACTTCAGGCGCCGGAATAATGACATCTTACTGGATTTGAACATAAATATTGCGCAAGCGACTTTAGGTGCGGAAGTGAAAGTTCCAACAGTCGATGGTGATGCCATTCTTACAATTCCTCGTGGAACCCAACCCGGGAAAGTTCTTCGCATGCGAGGCAAGGGCGTTCCATACTTGCGAAACAATGGGAGAGGTGACCAATTGGTAATTGTTAATGTCAATATTCCTAAATCCCTGAACGCAGAACAGCGAGAATTATTCGAAAAATTGGCAAAGAGTTTAGGAAGTGAAGTGTTGCCTCAAGAGCGAAGTTTTTTGGAACACCTTAAGGATTTCTTGGGTGGGTAAAGAGTGATTTTTCAAATACGATGAATGAGTCAAGACCTCCGAGGCAAACCACGTTCGGGGGTTTTGTTAACTCCTGATTTAAATACTTGGTAAAATTGATTTAAGGTAATCCTTGTACGACGAAATGTCTGTGAGGATTTATCGTTAAAGGTTGAAAATGATGGAAGAAAACTTGAGCTGGATGGATGTTAAACTTTTGGTTAAAAGGGAATTGGCAGAGGCTGTGGCGGATGTTTTCTCTCGCTTTGCGCCCGAAGGTGTAATGATTGAAAGCACTGATGTCGCTGTGGATGCAAATGGCGAGGAACACGCGACGGGACCCCTGCGAGTCCATGCATTTTTACCCTTTGACTCACAACTCGAGGATACACGTAGAAAATTGGAGGAGGCGCTCTGGCATTTGAGCGTCATCCATCCGCTTCCTACGCCGGAATATACGCCTCTGAATGAAAAAGACTGGATAGAAACATGGAAGCATCATTATCGTCCAATTGCGATTGGTAAACGCTTAATGATCGTGCCTGCCTGGGTGGATTTACCCGAGGGTGGTAGAGCGCAGATCCGAATCGAACCGGGGTTGGCTTTTGGTACAGGCACTCATCCGACAACACAGTTATGCTTAGAGATATTAGATGGTTTCATTCAAGAAAGCAACACCTTTATGGATGTGTTCGATGTGGGATGTGGTTCTGGCATCTTGTCCATTGCAGCATTAAAACTTGGCGCAGGACGAGCGTTTGGGGTTGATGTTAACCATAAGGCAATTGAAACCGCCAAGAAAAATGCAGAGATAAATGATATTACGAATAGGTTTCATTTAGCGGTCGGATCTGTAGCCGAGATACGAGGCGGGATTTTTGATGTTAATCATGCACCGATTGTTCTTGCTAATATCATTGCGCCAATTCTAAAGAAGTTAATGTTCGCTGGTTTGGGCGATATTGTTGCACCGGGTGGCGTATTAATACTATCAGGAATTTTAGAAGAGCAACTGGTAGAGATGCTGCGTGTGCTTAATGCCAATGGGTTCTTTGTGCGGAGCAAAAATCAGATTGATGACTGGGTGGCACTGGTTGCTTCCAGATGATTTAAGATGTTTGGTCTATATTGGAGTTGGAAAAACCAAGGAAAATATGCAATGTACAAAAAAAAGACATTTATGTTTATCCTTTAGGATATAGTCTGTTTTGGTTGAAAGTGTCCTGGACATAGCAAGGACATAAACATGGTTTTATGGATGCACTAATAAAATAGATCTTCAAATGGGAATTTCAGAACATATCCAATTGATCCTCGATTCGCTTCCCGACAAAACGGGTGTCTATTTGATGAAAGATGCCAAAGGGGATGTAATTTATGTGGGAAAAGCGGTCAATCTCCGGCACAGGGTTAGATCATATTTTCAGATTAGCGCCCAAGAACGTCTTAGAACGCGCCAACTGGTTAGCAAGATCGCGGATATTGAATGGATTCTCGTAGGATCAGAATTAGAAGCCTTAATTCTTGAGATGAATTTGATCAAAAAGCACCGCCCTTTTTTCAATGTTCGGTTGAAAGATGATAAAAGGTACCCATATATTAAAATCCATTGGGCTTCACCATATCCAAAAGTAACGATTACTCGCCGTATCGTTAAGGATGGTTCGCGTTATTATGGTCCTTATACAAGTGTATGGGCAGTGACGCAGACTCTTCACGTACTCCGCAGGGTGTTCCCCTATTTAACTTGTGATCGGGTGATAACAGGAGAGGATAAGCGAGCGTGTCTTTATTACGATATCAAACTTTGTAGCGCACCTTGTATTGGTGCTGTTAACAAAAAAGAATATCGGCAAATGATATCTTATCTTGCCCAATTTTTAGAAGGACGTACGGATGATATCGTCGAGCAGTTGAAAAAGGAAATGAAACAAGCATCGAAAGAATTGCAATTCGAACATGCAGCAGTCATACGCGACCAATTACGCGCAATTGAGCGTGTTGTAGAACGTCAGCGAGTAGTCTTTGGGTCTGATTATAAAGACTCTGATGTGATCGCAATGGCACGGTCGGAGAGAGAAGCATGTATTCAGGTGTTTTTTGTTCGAGGAGGAAAACTAATTGGGAGCGAATATTTTATTATGGAGGGTACGGATGAAACGCCTGATTCGAATGTTCTGGCTGAATTCCTGAAACAATTTTACGATCAGGTTCCTCAATTACCAAAGCAAGTACTACTCCCCCATGAAGTCGAAGAAGCGAAAATTATTGAGCAATGGTTGAGAAGCCGGAGTGCTGGGAAATCCGTCCGTTTGCTCATCCCTCGCAGAGGCATAAAAAAAGATTTGGTTAAAATGGCTGCTGAGAATGCAGCAGAGAATTTAATGGCGTTACAGTTTCAATGGGATGCTGACAAACATCGCCAAACAGAAGCGCTTGCAGAGTTACGCGATGCTCTTCAATTGCAACGTATACCGAATCGTATTGAGTGCTATGATATCTCCAATACTATGGGTACTGCAATCACAGGCAGCATGGTTGTCTTTGAACAAGGAGTGCCAAACAAGAAACACTATAGGCGGTTTAACATCAGGTCGGTTTCTGGGGTGCCGGATGATTTTGCGAGCATGGAGGAAGTATTAACCCGTCGTTTTAGGCGCTGGAAATCGACGGACGAAACCGAGCATATTACCAAGAAACATGTTGACCGCTCGTTTTCATCGTTACCTGATTTATTAATGGTTGATGGTGGTAAAGGTCAATTAAGCCGAGCAATAAAGGTATTGGAACAATACAATTTGGATGGAAAAATCCCTGTCATTGGGCTTGCAAAGAAGCATGAAGAGATATTTGTTCCAGGGAGGTCCCAATCTATTCTGTTGCCCAGAAGATCAGAAGGGTTGTATCTCTTGCAACGTATTCGTGATGAAGCACATCGCTTCGCAATTACAGCACATAGAAATAAACGCACTAAACAAAGTATGGCGTCAGTGCTTGATGCGATTCCCGGTATTGGTCCTGTGCGCCGCAAAGCACTCCTGAAACATTTCGGTTCGATTGAAGAGATTCGCAAGGCTTCTATTGAAACACTCGCCTCAGCCCCTAAGATGAATTCTCAATTGGCTGGTGCCATTAAGGAATATTTGGATTAGAATATACATTATTGAAATTCGATACTATTGCTTTTGGATAGAAAAATGAAAACAGTCTGGTATATTGACGATGACAAAGAAATGATACAGGCTGTGCGTTTAATGCTTAAAATGTTAAAATTCCGAACCATATCTTTCAATGATGCACGCGCGGCGGCGCGGTCGTTGTTGAACGGTGAGCATCCAACCCTGATTATATTGGATATCAACATGCCCAAAGTCTCTGGAATAGAGTTTCTCACTTTCCTACGCAAAAAAGAAACATGGAAGGGCATTCCAGTTGTGATGCTTTCATCTGAAGCGGATGATGTTCAGGTAGATGAAGCGTTAGCGCTTGGCGCTGATAGTTATGTCACAAAGCCTGTGATGATTAATGAACTTGAGAATGCGATTGACCAAGCGATTACTAATCGTTTAGAGGAACTTGGTAGAGAAGAGTCAGCATAAATAATTGACCGCTCTGCTATCTGGTTAAAAATGGATTTTAAAAAAATAATTATAGTAATGTAGGAGTTTCGTGAAATGGCACAGAAAAAGAAAAAAGCGAAAGCCAAGCCCAAACAAAACCAAGGCAAACGCCGGAGTATGCGTAATCAACAAATAGTTATGGCGATCATCGGTGTGCTTATTATCCTTTCAATGGTAATTTCGTTAATTAAATTTTAGTAAACCGCCCGGTATAATAACATATGTGCGGAGGAATCTGTAGCAGAAGAAGGTTTTTCCCCGATGGTTTGAAAGGTGATTTGTGATGCTCATTATGCCTTTTAATATCCCCTCGGTAAATTTTGAGTTCACCGATTATCTTCTCGAGTGAATCGCTATCGGGGCAAAGTAGTATGCAGGAAATCAAAAAAATTTGTCTATATTAAAGCCTAGCGCTCTATGATTATTAGTGGGCAGCGGTGACTTTGAAATAATATCAGATGTTATATGAACAGATTGATATGGATCGAGAATCGATAATATAGACCAGGTTTCTTGATTGAGGGAGGTTTTTTTTCTGCAATTATCTCGTTATGGAATTGCAGAAACAGATGACAGGGTTATAAAAGGCTGGCATCTGTTTTACTTACTTTTGTTATTCTTTTTAGAATGGTGAATATCAATTGCTTTTGACAATGGTTTGGAGAACAGCGTTGAAATCATCGATTGTAAAAGGCTTTTGTAACCAATGCACCCTCCCTTTTTCAAGCAAGGCTTGTGCATCTTTGCCTAGGGGATGCCCCGTGACAAAAAGAATTTTGGTGTCTCGCCAGCGTTCTTTGATTTGATTATAAAGGTCAATGCCGTCCATTTGAGGCATTACGAGATCGCTGATTATTAGAAAGATCGATTTATTGTAACGCTCTAATTGATCTAGAGCGACTTTCCCGTTTAGTGCAAGGATCACATTATAGTGTTGGGCTTCTAAAAGAGTCCGTAAAGCCTTTCGTGTAGAAGCGTCATCCTCGACAATAAGCACCATTTTGCCTTTACCGTCCATGTCTCCTAGGCTTGAGATGTATTTTTTAGGGGTGGAAGATCCGCGTAATTTTGGCAAGAAAATGTGAAAAGTAGTGCCTCTGCCGACTTGTGTGTCGAATGTAATCACACCGTCATGCTGTTTGATGATCCCGTAAACTTGCGCTAATCCAAGCCCGGTACCTTTATCAACAGGCTTTGTTGTAAAGAAAGGTTCGAAGATTCGTGAAGTTAATTCTGGCGGAATGCCGCGGCCGGTATCGGATACGGATATGCGTATCCATTCTCCCGGTGTAATATCAGGTGATGGGGGAATGTCGTCTTTTCTAAATTTGACATGGGCAAGTTCGAAGCGAAGCGTACCGCTTTTTTCCATTGCATCCCGCGCATTAACTGCTAAGTTCATAAACACTTGTTGAAGTCGAGTGGGGTCTGCAGTGACGAGATATTGATCGTCCTCGTAAGAAAGTTCGACGCGAATGGTCTCTGGTAAGGTGCGGTCAAGTATTTCTTTGATTTCTTTAATAAAAGGCAGGAGATCGAGGGGGCTTGGTTCCATAACAGAACGACGACTGAAATCAAGTATCTGTCGAATCAGGCTAGAAGCACGTTGTACCTGTTGTTGGATAGTTTCAATGCGCTCCTCGCTTTCGGATGTTAGATTAGCGTCCATCTTTAGCAGATCTATGTAAACCGTGATTGTAGCCATGATATTGTTGAAATCATGTGCGATACCGGCAGCCAATTGTCCCACGGTTGCTAATCGGTCTTGTTTTTGGATATGGTCTTGTATTTTTCGCTCTTGGGTAACATCGCGCATCAAAAGTACCCATTGTTTTCTGTCGTTGTCTAGCGGGTGAATTTGAGTTTCAAAAGTACGTTTCTGCGGTCGTTCAATGGTGATTTCAACCGGTAACGGGTCATTATGTTTAGCAACCAATTGGGTTATTGGATATTTGCCGAGTTGATATATCACATCTCCAATCTTAGCGTAGGTTAGGAGTGACATAAATTCGTTCCCCAAGGGATTAGCGATTTGTAAACGGTAGTTTTGATCGAGTAAGAGGATTCCAATTGGCAATCTTTCAATCAGACTCTCTAAGCGGTACTGCTCTGCTGCAAGCATATCTACTAAGCGGTTGATGTCTTGGTATCGTCTGGCATTACTGAGCGCGAGGCTGGTTTGCTGACTGATCGCTTGAAGAAGTTCAAATTGGTTTTGAGTAAAGGCGGCAGGTTCTGTGCTCAGGACGGAAAGGGTGCCGAGCAATTTGTCTTCCTCCAAGAGAGGCACAACCATGGCGGAGATAATGTCTTCATCGAGGTTGGGCATTACACGCCAGCGTTCATCTTCTCTTACGTCGGATATATTGACAGGGTGACGATTTTCTGCTACCCAACCATCAAGTCCAACATTCATATTTTGTTTGAGATTCTGTTCGGGTTCAGCGATATTAGTATCTGTTTTTTTGTAAATAGCCCGCATGCTGAGGAATTTCTCTTCAGGTATATATATACATGCTTGCCCCATGGAGGCACCCATTGCTTTGCAGGTAAGTTTAATGGCTCGTTTCAGGATTTCATCAGGGATTAAACTGGTCGTAACAGCCTTTCCAATGTCGTACAGTAACCCCAAGTGGCGGCGCTCAATTGTGGTTTGTTCGAACAGGCGTGCGTTCTCGATTTCGAGAGCGGCTTGGTCTCCCAATAATTGGAGTAAACGGATATCGCTATCGCTGAAAGCGTCTGTTTCTTGGCTAGTCACATTAATAACCCCAGTAACGCATCCCCCTGTTTTCATTGGAATGCTCACGATTGAACCTTGCCACCCTTTCTGCGTGGCAATCTCATCGAAAAGTGGATGATTATGTAAATCTGAGATTACGATGGTTTCACCGCTACGGGCGACCTTATAAGTAAGACCATTTTCGCGTGGTTCAGATATTGGTTTATCCTGTTTCCTATGCTGCCATACTGCAGCGCCAAAGGTCAACAGATCATTTTTATAGAAAAAAATATGTGCGTCCAACGCAGCGGGAATCAATTGGAATATTCCTTCAAGGATAGCGTCAAGAACAGCCTTTTGGTCAAGACTTGTGGTTAATTTAAGATTAACTTCTCTTAATTTTTCAAGCGCTATTACGCGCTTTTCTTCTGTCTGGAATATATGTGCGTTCTCAATGGCTGCAGAAGTATGGGCGGCGAATGCTTGGACTAACGCGATTTCGTCATTATTGAATCCCCCCGGCTCTATTCGGTCAATTCCCAAAAAGCCAATAGTTTGATCGCGGATGAGAAGAGGTGCGCCCAGCCAAGACCGGACGTGCTCAGAAATAGGAGTGCTCTCCCAATATGGGCTTTGTTGGGTATCTAAGATGACAACAGGTTTCTTAGTAGTGATTAATTCCTGGATAATTTTGTTGTCAATATTCAAAGAGATGTTATGAAGGCGAGATGGATCAATATAAGAATCGTAACCAAATCCGGCACGCATATTGACATCAGCGCCTTCAATGAACATAACATTTCCAGAATCAAAGGGAAGGACATGTGCCAATTGCTCAAGAACAGTATTGATAATTTGATCTAAAGAAAGCGTTGAACCAATCACATGCGCTGCTTCACGGAGGGCTTCAGCGCGTTCACGTGCGTTGTGTTCAGACTCGAACAGTCGGGCGTTTTCAATAGCAATTGCTGCTTGGCTCGCGAAGGCTAGTACAGTGTCGCCAATGTTCTCGTTATAAGCATTTGGTGTTTTGCTATCCACATTGAGAATACCAATAATTTGACCCCGAACGATCAATGGTGCTCCTATCCAGGAGCGCACATATTCTGTTCCTTCAATTCCAAGCCATTCCGGGTCATTTTGGGTATCTTTGATGACATAAGCATTTTTATTTCTAAAACGTTTTTTAATAAGATCGTAACTTAGATTTTCAATGATTTTGTCAGCAACCTCAAAATCCGGGAAACCGCGTCCTGCTGCCAAATAGAAAGTGTTATCCGGTTTTGGTAATTGAATTGAAACACTATCGAATTCCACTACTTGACCCAAGCAATCTAAGATATGCTCGAGAACCTTATCCAGTCCTAATTCGGATGTAAGTAACATTCCTACTTGCTGTAGTGAACGCGAAAGGGCTAATTGAGCGCGTTCGGCTTTTAATAATCGGATATTTTCAATTACAATCGCCATATGGTGAGCGAGCGCTTGCACTGGTTCGATGTCCTTCTTGGAGAAATAATTAACCAGGAAACTATCCACCATAACTGCGCCAATCATCTTTCCTCTCGCGATGATTGGGACGCCTAAGAAGGAACGAACATCTTCTGCGCCAGGTACCCATATCCATTTGGGATCCTCTCTGACATCTGAGACGATAACTGGCTGTAGTTGCTTCAGCATATCTTTAAGGATAGGGCTATCACGAAGTAAAACACTCGCCTCTTGTCTGGTGAATTTCTCGTCCTGGTACCCAATACCGGCGATGAAATTTGTTCTGTTCTTTTCATCGAAGAGGACCACCGAAGCCGTATCGAATGCAATCATCCGCTTGAGTTGTTTTAAAATCAATTGAATGCTTTGCTCTAGATTGAGTTTTCCACTAACGGTTTCAGCAACATCTCGAAGTGCTTCCGCTTGTTCACGTGCGGCTTGTTCTGCCTCGAATAAACGAGCGTTTTCAATCGCCATTGCTGCCTGATTAGCAAAGGTAAGCGCGGTTTTACTGTTGGCTTCTGTATAGAAAGTTTTTTTCTGATTCCCTATGGAAAGCAATCCAATGCATCTATCTTTATTGATCAGTGGAACACCGATCCAGGAGTGAATATTCTCTTCGCCAGGGATGTTCTTCCAGCCCTCGAGCGATTGAATATCACCAAAAACGTATGTTTTGCCCTCATATATAATTGGTTGAATAAAAGGGTGGCTGGATATCGTGTAAGCATATCCGGCTGTATCCGGAATAACATCACCCTCTACAGCCCGTAAAATAAGCAAATCTCCCTGAATAATTTGAACCAGAGCACTATCGTAAGCGATAACATCTTGTAATCGTTCAAGAATTAGGCGAATGACTTTGTCGGTTTCAAGGGTAGAAAGAAGTGCACTGGTGATTTCGCCTAAAGTTTCGGCTTCCTTCCTGCGACGGCGCTCAGAGTCAAATAAACGAGCGTTTTCAAGCGCAATGGCGGATTGTGTCCCAAGGGCTTTTAAGAAACTTAAGTGCTCTTCATCAAAGGCATTTGGTTGGAAGGAGAGCACAGATAATGCTCCAATCAAATGATTATTTGAAATGAGCGGTGCACCAAGCCATGAGCCAATCTTTTGTTTATCCCCTAGTTTTACTGTTGCAGGTAGTTTCTCTGCTTGCATGTCGTTGATGAGCAATGGCTTACGGTTGCGCATAACCCATTCAATTAATTCCCCGTTTTCGTGTGGCAGTCCTAAATTCCCTGATTTTATGCTAGTTTCAACCGATTCCATTGCTGTTGATACACGGGTTTCTTTGGTTTCCTCATTGAACAAGGTGATGCTAAATGCATCAGGCTTAATTAGTTTTTGAACCTGGTCGTTTAATATCGTTAAAAGGGTTTCAGCGTTAAGTACTCCGCTTGTCTTTAACGCAACTTCATATAAACCGGAAAGTTCGTGAGTTCGTCTTTGTGTTTCATTGATAAGGCTTACATTATCAATAGCAATTGCAAGTTGGTCTGCCATTATTTGTAAAACTTGCATATTATCTTCGTTAAATGTTCCTTCCTCCTGGCTTTGAACATCTAAAACGCCGATAATTTGCTCACCGATTTTAAGTGGAAGTGCCAGTTCCGAACGTGTGCTTGGGAGAGATGGATTAAATTCGAAAGTTTGGTTTTTCTGAACATTTGAAACCAGGCGGGAAATGCCTTTTCTTGCGACGTAGCAGATCAGATAATTGTCATCTAATTCAAGCCGGTGTTTTTTTTCAAGAAGCAATTTTCCGGTGTTACCTCCTGCAGCAGCAAGAACAGCGTATTTCCGGTCTTTGTCAATTAAATAAATGCCAGCATGATAAAATCCGTAGCGATCTTTTATGAGGTCTGCTGCGCGATTTAAGAGCACTTTTAAATCTTTTGTGGCGGTTGCATCACGGGCAATTTCTGCTGCAACCTGCAGTTGAGTCGCTCGCATGCTTAAATTCTTAGAAGACGCTGTGAGTTTCCTTTCTGTATTCTTCCGTTCGGTAATGTCTAATAAATGCCCGAATGTCTGCGGATTGCCACTGGGGTCAATAAAAGTTGCAAATGAGAGTTCTACGTCTTGAGTGGTTCCATCTTTCCGTATGATCTTGAATTCATGACGCGCGTGGCTAGATTCAAATTCTTGTCTATGTAGATAGAAGTCAACCAGACTTTTAACGCTTTCTGGACTTATATATCGTCGAAGGTCTGTGCCAATTACTTCATCGCATGGGAAACCTAATGTTTTGCAGAAACTTTTATTACCATAGGTTAACTTAAAGTCATTATCGACGATAAATGTTCCAGTAGGAGCCTGTTCAACAAGGGCACGGAATTTTTCCTCATTGCTTTGTAAGTCATCAAGTGCACCTTGGCGATCGTCTTGGCTTCTGACTTTCTGAATTTCTTTTTTGATCACTGAGACAAGTTGGTCAATATTCTTTTTGGGGATATAGTCGTGTGCGCCAGCCTTTAATACTTCTGATATTGTTTCTTCATCGGCTATGTCAGAAAAGAAGATAAAGGGAATATGTAATAATCTGCTGTTGTAGATTTGTAGGGCATCTAATCCATTAAATTGTGACAATTTATAAGCGGAAATGATACAATCCCACTCATTTGTGGTTAACGCTACTTTCATCTCGACAGCAGTTTGAACTTGCCTGAAATCGACTTTATAGCCGTGTTTTCGGAGCGCTTCGATAATTAAGCGGGTTTTTTCTTCAGAATCTTCGATTATTAATAGGAAAAGATGTTCATTCATCTAGATATATTTACAGGAAGATTTCTGTTATTTACAAAGCGTAGTCTTTTAATCTTTTGTTTGGCGTTAATCTCAATACGATTTATCAAAGTTATTTTTAATCATATTCTTTGTGCTGATTGATGAACTGCTTTGATTTGGGCTGATAATTTTAGTATACCATCAATGTTTTCCCCATTATTTGCATTTTTGATAGTGAAAAAATCCTCCTGTATAAGGGTCAAGGCTGCTCTTATAGGTGGTTATATCCAATATCTATGAGCAAATACACTACGGTGCATTCTCTCTCAAGAAGGCGTTCATTCTAAGAAACATTCGTTTTGCGATCAGGTTTGATCCTGAAAAGGGTTAAAAAAAATTTGTGTTTCCTATAATCATCAATTTTGATGGAGGGTAATAGGTTCGGGTAGTTAAAACAAGCAATTTCCAGAAGAGCCCTTATAATTCTTGTATCAAATATAGTTTTCCCCGTTTAAATCCTCTTTTAAGGTAATATTGCCGAGTACCTATTGCAGAGATAACGGCTAAGCGTTGGTAGCCTTTCTGGCGGGCAATTTGCTTAGCGGTATTGATGAGTTTGGAGCCAAATCCCGCATGTTGGGCAGCGCCTTGTTGTTCCTCACCTACAAGGAGGGATTGTCCATAGACATGAACCTCTCGTATGATTGCAGCGCCCATTAAATCATCGAATCCGATTTGGGGAGATTGAGGCAAAGGAAGCGATAAGCGTAAAAAACCTGCGAGTTTGTCTTGGCGAGTAACATAAGAAAGGAAGTGTTCTTCTGCGAATTCGGCTTGATAAACCAAATCATCTAGTTGGAGATGTTTGGGGTCGATTTTTTGGCTACGGACTTCGCGACAACGGATGCATTGGCAACGGGTATTCCTTCGAGCGAGTTCGCGCTGAACGTCTTGGCGCAGACTCGTACGTTTATTCCCTTCTACAACATTCTCGGAAGGAATATCCCGAACGATACGATTCACGCGGCAGTAGCGTGGAATCGTGGGCTTGATATCCGCAATTAAATCGATGAGTTGATCTGTGGTGTATGGTTTGTACTCGCCACGCTTCCAATAATTGTAAAGTTCTGCATTCTTGAGCAATTGAGTGGGATAAATCTTAATCTCATCCGGATCAAGCCCTTGCCATAATTTTGTAAAGTCTTCTTTATCAGATTCAATTGTTGCTCCAAGTAGATTCGGCATCCAATGGAGAACGATTTTAAAGCCTGCTGCCCTTAATAGCGTAACCGCTTTTTTTGTGTCGGCTACAGTATGCCCGCGTTTGTTGATTTCCAAAATATGGTCATCAAGGCTTTGCGCGCCCATTTGGACTTTCGTGACCCCAAGGGAACGCATCCATTCAATTTCCTGAAGATTGATTTGATCAGGTCTTGTCTCAACGACTAAACCGACGTTGCGGTGGTTTGCAGTTTCGTTGAATAGTTGCGCATCGGACAAAGTGGCTGTCCCTTGCTCGTTCATTGCATCAAGACAACGATGGATGAACCATTCTTGGTAATCCTTGCGGTAAGCATTCCAAGTTCCGCCAAGTACGAGAAGTTCGATTTTGTCAGTCGGGTGACCAATAGATTCTAGCGCATCGATACGGGCTGCAACCTGGTCGTAAGGGTCAAAATTATGATGTAAAGCGCGCATTGCTCCGGGTTCATCGGGTAGATAACTTTTCGGCATACGTACATCTGTGGGACAAAAGATGCAGTGACCGGGACATGGATACGGTTTTGTAAGAACCGTTACTGTGGTGACACCAGAGAGCGTACGCATGGGTTTCATGCGAATACGTGCCAGCAATGCCGGATCAGGCTTCCACTCCCCGCTTTTGATATGCTGGCGATAAACCGCGACAAGCAAATGCTTGCCGAGAAAACCTTCTCCATTTGGCAGCGGATAACGACGAATCGCATCAAAGACTTTACGACCATTTCGTATTTCGTCTAAAGCCTTGCGAGCAAGGTCTAACTTCTCAGGGGTATATTTTCTGCTCTTGTACCAGGCTAGGTCTCTTTTATTGGTTACTTTTCTATCAGGCAATGTATAATGTCCTTATGCAAGAGTCCACTGTAAATAAAATTCTTGCCATCAACAATGAATTTTACCAGACCTTTGCACTCCGATTTTCAGAGACTCGGATGCGAATACAGCCTGGTGTGCGTAATATTCTTCAACGTATACCTGATGGAGTGCGACTGCTTGATTTGGGCTGTGGAAATGGGGAAGTCGCCTATACTTTAGCAGCGCGTGGGTATCGGGGGCAATATGTGGGGTTAGATTCATCCGAGACGCTACTGATGTTTGCAAAGAAGCGCCTAGAGCGCTTTGCAAACTTTCGGTTCTTACTGGCTGATTTAGCGCAGCCCAACTGGAATTTTAATCTGCCACCCGAAAAATATGATTATGTGTTCGCATTTGCTGTACTACATCACATTCCTGGGAGAGGCTTACGCCTTAAATTACTGAATTCAATTCGAAATTATTTGCCTCGAAATGGGAAATTCATCCATTCTAATTGGCAATTCATTAATAGCGAGCGCCTGAGAAAGCGTATCCAGCCATGGGAGAAAGTTTCTATTAGAGACGATGAACTAGATTCAGGAGATTATCTATTGGATTGGCGACATGGCGGTGTTGGGCTGCGTTATGTGCACTTATTCGACGAGAAAGAGTTGGCGGCTCTGGCTAGGGATACAGGCTTTCAGGTAATTGAAACATTCTATTCGGATGGGGAAGGCGGGAATCTTGGCTTGTATCAAGTTTGGCAATTAAATCAGAAGCAAACAGATTAGGAAAACAGGTCTTTTTTGGAGATGTTTATGTCAGGGGATCGTTGCCGAACAATATTAACTCTTATTCTTTTTCCTTGAATTCCTTTTCCCCCAAATAGCCAAGTTCGAAAAGGATTTCTAAGATTTTAGTTTCTGCGCCGGTTTTAATAATGACGGCAGTAGGACTTAGAGGGTCTCCAAGAAAACGAGCCGCACGAGAAGACCGCAGGGTATTAAGCAATTGAGGCGAAGAAAGGCGCAATATGGTTGGCTTTTGTATGCGAGCGGCAATACCTTGACCTTCCCAGTTTTTAATTGCTTTAATCACATTGGGCGGTAAGGTCTGGGCGTAGTGATGGAGTAAGCGCAATAGTTGTTCGGTTTTTAATCCTTGCTCTTGCGCTCTTTGTAGAGAATCGGGAGAGAAACGATAATGGTATTCTTCATTTTTTTCGCCTTCAAAGTCGCAAAATCGAGCAATTTGGTAACGAACTGTACGAGGTGCCAAGCGAGGAATCCCTATTTGTCCATCTGAGCGCATATGAATGGGACGGGTCTCTTTGGCTAATCCTTTCGGAGCATGACCATCGAGAAGGCTGGTTGCCCATGGCGAGAGTCGAAACGCAAAGATATTATCATTTATGATTGTTTCTCGTTTCTCGATGGAGTTCTGTTTGGTTGCAAGATCGAGGATTCCAAGCCAATGTAAGGGGCCGCGGACGATGTATTTAATCAATGCTCCTTCCACTTTAAGCCAATTTTGATACCCCTGTAAAAATTCGCCTGTCGCTCGATCACGGATGAACCATGAGTCATAATCCCCAGCAGTTCGTTGAAAATCCGGATGTAATTGTTCGATAGCAGCGATAAATCCGGTGAGGCTCCACCATTTGTTAGGCGGAATTTTCCTCAGGGCTGTTATCAAAAATTTACGTGTATCTAACGGATTATTTTGGGGCTCTCCCTCCACTTGAATTGTGGGCGTCATGCAAAGGTCATTGATTGTTGTGCTTTGGAGCCAAGTTTGTGAAATTTGTAAAAGCGCCTTGGCACGCGATGCGGCAAGAAACTCACGCGTCTTTTCTGGGTCTGGAAAGTCATCCGTTCCAAGAATGTTTGCACTCTTTAATAGGGCTTTTATGAAAGGCTGTGGAATCGGAACATCGGGGCATGCAATCTTTTTGCGGAGGGCGGCAAGTATTGTGCAGGAATGATCTAAAATATAGTCATTTGCCAGAAATTGTCTGGCACGCTCAGGGGGTGTCGCGGGACGTCCTAGGGGAATGTTAGACAGCCCCGACTGTTGTAGATCAGGGGGTTGCGGGAGGATATCCAAGAGGTCATCCGGGATGTAAACAAATTCTTCAGGTCCGGCAGGGGTGTCGAAGAAAGCGCGGGCGATTAAAGCACGATACCAAAGTATCTCGGATATTGAAATCGGGTGATGATAGGGTTGTTCGCGGTCGCGGCGTGCGGGTCCTATTTCGCGCACCATGCCGTAACGGCGTGTGAACAAAGACCAATTCATACGTCCCCTGTGCTGTTGAATGGATTCTAGTGCTTTGCGGGCTTCGGCAGATAATTTATTAAGTGTCTCTATCACAAGTTCCGAAGAGCGCATTTGCTGTACCAGGTGTGACAGAGCAGTTTTCGCATCACGGGCTTTTAAATCTATGTTCCATAAATCGGCAACGATGAGGAGGTATCCTAGGTCTTGGTTGCGAAGAGAAGTTTCAAGGTCTGGCATAAAAGATTAACATAAATTCAGGATGTTCTGTATTTAACTAAAAGTCGGATAAATTTGAATCCGAGGTATATCTATCGCAAAGTAACCAACGCGGCGGGGGTAATGCCAATCTTCAAGTCTTTGACATTGGTACCAAAACCAGCGAAAATCTCGCCATCAGCATGAATGCGCAGCGAACGGTCTGCGTGTATTTCCATGTTTTTAAAGGTGCCCATCTTGACCGGGGCAAGTCTTTCATGTGTTCCTTTCAATACCTCAGGAAGGATACGGAACATCATTAAACGGGAGACTTTGCGAATGCTAACATAATGAAAGATTCCATCATCGAGCAGAGCCTCTGGGGCGACAAAAAAGCCTCCGCCCTCGCGCGGGCCGTTGCAAAGTGTCAACATGAGCAAGTCGTCTTCCCATTGTTCGTTGTCAGACACAACTTTTATATGAGGCGCTTCATGATTGAGAAAAATAGTTTGAATTACAGCCGTAAGGTAAAGCATGAATCCGCGTACTAGTGGTAAGTTTCGCGTGCGTATGGTAACCGTCGCATCAAAACCGACACCAAGTGTGTTGTTCCAAAATTCTTTGCGACCGGATCCATCTTCGACCCATCCAGCATCAACGGCGTATGGGTTGCCCGTAAATACTTGTTGCAATGCTTCTGCGGGGTTTGCGGACATGCCGATATTATGTGCGAAATCATTTCCTGACCCAAGCGGTACAACCCCGAGTTTTGGTCTTTTTTCTTGAGGAACTTGCAGTAAGCCATTGATGACTTCATGGACTGTGCCATCCCCTCCAGCAGCAATGACGGTTTCATAGCCTTCCTCAGCGGCTTGTTTGGCAAGTTCTATAGCATGGGTGGGGTAAACGGTTCCACTCCAATCAGCGCCCCCGTATTGTTCTACGATCGGGCGTAAGTCAGAAGCAACTTGCCAGGCTTTACCCATATCAGCATTAGGATTGAGAATTAACTTAGTTGTATGTTTGCGCATTGGTATACCTTTGTGGGTTTATAGGGGAATTTAATAGGTTAAAACAGTTGAGCCATTTATTTTTAATTATACTTCTTTTGGATTGTTTTGAGACCTGGAATTGCTTTATTGAAATTTTCTACAGATTGAGGTTTTTAATATTTTTCTTTGAGTTCACCGACTGGGACAACGATTTGTCCTTCCTCTGGATGCCCAAGTATAGTTATTTGATCAGGATGAAGTGCGGCTTGCCATGATGTGTAAGCGGCAACCAAAGCGTCGAGTTCATTAGGTGTATGCAATCCCTCGAGCGGGAGATTGCCTTGTAAAAGGCGAAATTGCGTGATTTCTTCGAGTACTCGCATCGGATCACTGACCTCGATTTCATGGTTATAAAGAACCATTTGGCGCTGGAGACGACCTTCAAGGGTGTTCTTCCGAAATGGTAAACGCTCAAGCATTGCGGTATATGAAGCATGAGGGTATGTTTCAATAAGTTGTTTAGGCGTTTCATCTTGAGGAAAATTTTGGTAACCAAGGCTCTTTAGGCGACGGAAAATCTTAAACCCCATTTGCATCCATCTTGGGCAACTCATTTCACTTGATGATGTGCGCGGTGTGCGGATATTGCGCTGGTAAAGCAAGTATTCGACTACCCGAAAACCGAGCCATCTTCCTGGGCGAGGGTTAGGAGAAAGGGAGGCGCGAATATCTTCTCGCTTCATCAATCCCTGATTAGGGCGTTGTGGTGCGCAGATACTTACAAAAGCGGATTCCTGTCCTCCCACGAAAGCGGTGATTTCCTCAATTCCTCCCTCTCCTATGGCAAGAACATGTAAATCCTTGTCAATAGCAATATAAGTATTAGGACGCTTTCCAGCAGTAGGGTCAATCCCAATAAAAGTCATGCGGTTGAATAACATAGTAGTACCCTTGCTTTCGTGCAACCCGATAGATAATTAGATATTATCAGTTTAGCGTAAAAAGATGAAGAATGCAATAGTCAGGCAAAGGATGTGTAGATGTTGAGAGTAAAAGACAAAAAGAACGATTGATGTTTTAATACAGAAGGCGTTGAAATAAGTTTCCTGCCGGTGCAGGAAGAGACGCAATCTGAAATCACGATGCGCACAATATAGTTATTTTGCCTAACAGGCATATCTTTTATCAATGAATTAAACGTTGTTTAAACGAGTTGTCTATACACTTCTCAACAGTCTCATCAGGACTAGTTCCTCAAACCTGGATTTTAAGGTATTATATTCATCCACTTAGTGAACAGGTAATTATATGAGCCCCGCGATTTTATTATCAGTATTAATAACCCTGGCATTAATATTTGATTTCCTAAACGGCTTTAATGATAGCGCTAATGTTGTGGCAACGATCATTTCGTCTAGAGCAATGACACCAAAAGCCGCATTGATGATTGCTGCTGTTTCGAATTTTGTTGGTCCCTTTGTATTTGGTGTAGCAGTGGCTGAAACGATCGGTAATGAGGTCGCTTCTCCGAATTCTATTTCCATCGCAATCACCCTAGCCGCCTTAATTGGCGCCAGTATCTGGAATCTGATCACTTGGTATTTTGGGATTCCTTCAAGTTCGTCACATGCTTTGATCGGTGCTTTGGTTGGTGCGGTTGCTGTTGGGTCTGGAATATCTGTGATACATCTAAAAGGTTTGGAAAAGGTCTTGATTGCTTTGTTCACTTCTCCGTTGATTGGGTTCATTGTTGGCGCGATCATCATGCGAATAACATTGCGGTTGGCTCAAGGTGCAACCCCAAGGATTAATTTGTTCTTTAAGTGGGCGCAGTTACCTACAGGCTTGCTGCTTGCCCTCAGCCATGGGACGAACGATGCCCAGAAGACTATGGGGATGATTACCTTAGGGCTTGTGGTACTGGGATATCAGGATCATTTTTTTGTTCCTTGGTGGGTAATCCTTGCTAGCGCAACAGCCATCGGGCTTGGTACTTTTGCTGGTGGATGGCGCATCATTCGGACACTTGGCGCAAAATTCTACCGCATTCGACCAATCCATAGTTTTACATCCCAACTTACTTCTGGGTTGGTAATTACAATTGCATCCCTGTTTGGTGGCCCAGTTAGCACAACACAAGTCGTAAGTTCTTCAATCTTAGGCGTTGGAGCAGCCCAGCGCCGTTCGCAAGTGCGTTGGAGTGTAATGCGGGATATCTTGTTCGCTTGGCTTTTGACTATACCTGCTTCAGCGGGATTGGGCGCGCTTTTTTATTTACTAATTAATTACTTACTTTCTTAGGAGATACGAATCATGGGTATTGCTGGTCCATTTAAACGTGGTCGCAAGGAAGACCGATTTGTTGAGTTGTTGATTCAACAAACTGAAATCACTCACTCGGGCATGGAATTACTTGAGAGTTGGTTGAAGGACCTCAACCGTGAAATTGAGGGAAAATCTGTTAAGGAAATGAAGCGGATGGAAAGAGAAGCGGATGAGGTTCGCCGAATATTGATTGACGAATTAAACAATACCTTTGTTACACCCTTAGACCGTGAGGACATTTTTACCTTATCCCTTTATATTGATAATATTATTGATTATGCCTATACAACCGTTGAAGAAATGCATTTGTTGGAAATCGAACCCGATGAGCATTTGTTAGGAATGGTGGCATTAATTACGGAAGGCACTGGAAGACTCTTGTTAGCAATAAAGCGACTGAGTGCAAATCCACACTTGACAGCTGAACATGCCAATAAAGCCAAGAAGAATCATACGGAGGTTGAACATATCTATAGGTTGGCAATCGGGGAGTTATTCAAGAAAGCGAAGGATTTCAAGCAATTGATGGTAATGCTGCGTCGGAGGGAGGTTTATCGCCATGTGTCAAATATGGCTGACAGAATAGATGATGCTGCGGATGTGCTTGGGATGATTGTTATGAAGATTATCTAGGTCTTCTGTGTGGTGATCCATTTGATACTGAATAGCGTTTTAATCGCTGCTGTTATTTCGCCTGGATTAGTTTTACTGCTTTTCTAGCGATCTCAACGGCAAAATTTGTTCCTCTATCCCACGGGTAAACCTGGCTCATACTCGCGAAATAAAGCCCGTCAAGCGGGGTTTGGATAGGGGGAATTATTTTTGATTGGTTGAGGAGTGGCACTGGTTGCGCGTATTTTGCGCGATGGAGCCAAACTTTGCGAATCCAGTTTCGCTCGAATTTTGGATTGATACGTTTTAGGGCGGGAAGGAAACGTTCTAACAATTCATCCTTTGATAATTGGAAGTATTCATGATCGGGTTCCAGGTAATCTCCGCAATAGATGATATGGTCGCCACCAAAGTAATCCGGAGAAAGATAGTTTGTGTGCTCCACAAGTGCCAAGAATGGGAACCCTGCTTGTTTTGGTAGATTGAACCAATAATATCCCTTTTCTGAAAGTTGGTGTTTAATCGCAAGGGTCATTGCCACAGCCCCCATGCTTGTCAAAGATAACAAACCTTGAAGATATTCGTTAGGGAGTTGGGGTGTGATCTTGGCAAAGATGGCGGGTGAGGTTGTGACAAGAACCCTATCATAATTATGAGCACCCTGCTGGGTACGAAGGCTAAAGCCGCCTTTTGGATTGATCGTAATTCTTTCGACGGTGCTATTTAATTTGATTTCCACACCTAAGGAACGTAAGTGGTTAGCCATGTCATTGTTGAATGCCTGGAATCCACCCTTATAAGTACCCAAGCGGTTTGTGCGAGCATGAAATCGCGCCCACATCCAAGCCATATTGACTTGCTCCGCATATTTCTCGCCGAATTTCCCGTCTATCATTGGTTTCCACATGGTCTCGTATACCTGATTCCCAGCCCATTTCCGCATCCAGGTTTCCGCTGTTGATTTCTCTAGCGGCTCCCAATGATTGGTAAGGCGTAGATACAAGACAGCCAAACCAAAACGAATTTTGTTAATTCCCCACCCTAAGCCAGGAAAAAGTAGAGCGGATGAGACCGAGTCAAGGGGATACCATTTTTCTTTGTAATACATTACTGTATAAGGGCGGGGAAAGAGCACCCGATCTGACCACCCCAGTTCTTCTATCAAACCAAGAATGTGCCTATCGGAGGCAAACCAGTGATGGTAATATTTTTCTACAGACCAGTCCCATTGAGGATCTTTAAATCCAGAAGATAGTCCCCCAACTTGATCGCTTGCCTCGTATATAGTGACATTGTTTCCCTGTTTAACAAGGTCTAATGCTGCTGTCAATCCTGCCATTCCTGCGCCGATAATTCCTATGCTTTTCATTATTGCTCCTCAGAAGGTGTGATGTCCGGGTTCGAAACCATTAGAGTTGCTTTTTCACCGGTCCAACGGATTCCCTCTCTCGCAAAGTAGTAAGCGCCTAACGCTGTAATTGGCACCCATAATGCTACATGCAAAACTAGCGTATACCCCGCGGCAAGCGCTCCTTTCACGCCATACGCTTTGAGTACCGCAATCCCAGGCGCATCGAACGTGCCTACGTAACCAGGCGCTGATGGAATTGTTGTGGCAAGATTTACAATCCCATTCATCAGCATTAAGGCAAAGAAACTAACCTGGAAGTTAAAGGCATGCATTACGAACCAGTATTTTCCTGTTTCAAGTAACCAGATCACAACGGAAGTTAAAAATACCATAATCGCTTCTCGAGGCGAGCGTAAGGATTCTAATCCAGTCATAAATCGCAGGATAATATCCATTGATCGATCTTGAAAGCGTTTGGGGACGAGGCGATGCACTAATTGTGTGATTAGATGTTCCGCTTTCTGGGGAAACATTGCGGCAAGTAGGAAAGCAATCAAAACGCCAATAAAGGCAGCGGCACCCCATAAGGCTAGGGTCTGAATATTTCCTACAAAGCCGGAATCCGAAGTCAATCGGGCGAGTTCTGGCAAGTTGAGGAATACAAAAGCGAGCATTACAACGCCATCGAAAACGCGTTCGACGATGATAGTTGCTAGGGATGAGGAAATAGGCACGTCTTCGCGTTTCTTGAGCACCACCGCCCGCAACAATTCACCTGCTCGTGCAGGATAGATGTTATTACCCATATATCCAATTGCGACGATAGGGAACATCGTACGTGTAGGAATAACCTTGATGGGACGGAGCAGATAATGCCATCGCCATGAACGAGCCCATACACCAATAAAATACACGGTTACACCGGGAATAAGCCAAATATAATCAGCATCCTTAAGAACAGACCAAATATCCTCAATGTGCAAGCCTTTGAGGGCAAAGTACAGGAAGATGACGCTGATGGCTACACCAGCCCAGAATTGCCAACGTTTCATAGATGTCAATTCTACCATTTATCTCTATTAATTTATCCTTCTCATTCTATATAACTATGGGTAAAAGCCCTTTTTATAGGTTCTGGAAACAACTTACTTTGCTGTCGAATACGAGGGTACATGAAAGTGTATAATACGGTTTATGAAACGAATGCTACCCCGAGTCTTGTTGGGAATATTCATATTCATAATTGTTATTGGAATTGGTTTGCTTTTGGCTGCGCCTCGCGTCGATAATTATCAACCAAATAGTGAACAAGGGGAGATTCCATCATCCTCTCCTTTGATGATTACGTTTAATAAGCCGATGGATATTGACAGCGTTGCTTCTCATTTGGAAACCAATCCAAGGCGGGTTGGTTCTTTCGAGCAACAAGGGAATACAGTTGTTTTCAACCCCGATATTCCTTGGATAAGTAGCGCTTTTGTTACTGTGACCCTCAAAGCAGGTGCGCGCAATACATTTGGGTTGCCTTTATTGCGTACATTAACCTGGAAATTCTATGTGCCTGAAACACGCTTGGCTTACTTGTGGCCCTTTGAACCTCCTTCTGATATTTATTTGTTAGAGCCACATTCCGGTAAAGTAGTGCGCTTAACGACGTTTAAAAAAGGTGTTAATGATTTTGATGTCAGTCTGGATGGGAGAATGATTTATTTCAGCGCGGAGAACGATCAAGGAGGAAGTGATATCTATTCCCTTGATTTACTGGATAAGCACGTTATACGGATTCTCGAATGCGGGCATGTTCATTGTTCAGGTGTATTGGTATCACCAGACAATCGGTTCTTGGCTTTTCAACGAGCGGACGGTGTTATTAACAATGAAAACATTTCTGCCCTTTGGTTAATGAATTTGTTGAATAAGGATACTTACATAGTAAGTGAGGCAGAAGAAGGTGTCGATGATTTTGGGTGGCATCCAATGGGTAAATTAGTCTATTTTATAGGAGACCGCAATCTTATCAGGTTGGTTGACCCTGATTCTAATGAAAGGCAGGAGTTTGAAATTGATAGTGAATCTCTGGGGGTTTGGTCACCCGATGGAACGTTGTATCTAACCACAACATTGATTCCAGTGAAGACGAAAGATGTAGATGCAGCCATTTCGAGCCATTTGCTTCTTTATAATTTGCTTTCTAAACAATCTACAGACCTAACCGAAGGCATTAATCTTGAAGATGCTACCCCTGCGTTTTCTCCAAATGGAGATTGGATCGCTTTTGGTCGCAAATATTTGGATGCATCAGACTGGACACCTGGTCGGCAATTATGGTTGGTCAAAATAGACGGCAGTAATACTCATGCATTGACAAACGAGCCCGATCTTAATCATGTCAATATTACTTGGTCGCCTGATGGAAAGTATATTGCATTTATATGTTTCAATCAGGTAAAAATTACCGCACCACCCGAAGTGTGGATGATCGATGTTGAAGGCAAAACCCCAGTAAGGTTGGTGATCAACGCGTATGCGCCTCAGTGGATTCCCTGAATGTACGTGGTTTACAGTGCTGAGTTGTTCATCTAAAATCAAGCATTCCAAATCAATCGCCTCTGTTAAATGAGGGCATAAACCCTTGAATATGTATAAACAGCCTGAACCAATTCGTCACACAGACGCTAACATGATTTTCTTGAACGAAGTTTGTTTTGAAAGATAATTAAGGGAGAACTTAAAACCCAAAAAAATATCTTATGGATTTACAATCAAACGTTTTAATTCCTGATTTCAAAAGTCTTAAGCAATTAATAAAGAAGAAAGCCAGGCAATTGGGTTTTTCATTGGTTGGGGTAACTACCTGTGAACCGCCAGCACATTTGAATGTTTATCAAAATTGGATAGCAGCCGGTTATCATGGAGAGATGGGCTGGCTAGCAACCGAGCGTGCAATTAAAAGGAGAGCCGATCCACATGAAATCCTGAAAGAATGTCAATCCATTCTTGTGCTTGGGATGCTTTATGAGCAGGCGGATAATTTCAGGAAGCGAGACGACCATGGAAGGATTGCATCGTACGCCATAGGAAAAGATTACCATGACCGGATTCCCCCGCTATTACGAGAAATAGTTAGATATATTGAGGAGCAGGTTGGAGAACATGTTCCAAACAGGGTTTACACGGATACAGGGTCGATTATGGAGCGCGAGATCGCACAGCGGGCTGGTTTGGGGTGGATCGGTAAAAACACTTGCCTGATCAATCCAAAGGAAGGGTCATACTTCTTCTTGGCTGAGATATTTTTAGGTATTGCTTTAGATGCTGATGAACCGTTTTTATCTGATCAGTGCGGTTCTTGTACGCGTTGCATTGAAGCCTGTCCAACTTCTTGCATTCTACCGAATAGGACGATTGATGCAAGCCGATGTATTTCGTATTTGACGATTGAGTTGAAATCCGAGATTCCTGAAGAGTTGCGTGCTTTGATTGGAGATTGGGTGTTTGGTTGCGATGTGTGTCAACAAGTTTGTCCTTGGAACCAACCCTTTTCTACATATAAAAAGCAATCTATATTTGACGGCTCAACAAGTGCATCATATCCGGATTTGGACGAATCATTGTCCCTAACAACTGAAAAATTTAATCGCTTGTTCAAGGGAAGTGCTGTGAAACGTACTAAACGTCGAGGCTACTTACGGAATATAGCGGTTGCAGCAGGAAATCAAGGGAGCCCAAACTTAGTCAAATCCCTTGTAAACGCAATGCAGGATCCTGAGTCTCTAGTTAGGCGCCATGTTGCCTGGGCGCTAGGACAAATCGGTGGGGATGAAGCCTTAGATGTATTGCGGATTGCAGCACAGAAAGAGACCGATGAACAAGTGTTGGACGAAATCAATAACGCATTGGAGACCTGTTTTGAAAGATCGTAAACTCACTGTTGGTTGGATTAGCCTATTTGTGGTTAGCGCATTTGTTGGAATATTGACTGCTTGTGCGCAAATAGCCCCTTCTTCGAATACTCATCACGATAGGGTTGACGCGGGAACATCTGAGGCAATGGTTGGGTTGATGGGCAGCGAAGAGGTCGGGATAAAGCAAACTGAAGTGTTGAGTACGGCAATGYCCACTGATATTTCGCCATCCTTGATGACAACGTTAACCCCTTTTCAGCCCATAAAATGGACGCCGACTCCTTCACCAACGGTTACACCGCAACCCACTGAATCCCCAGTGGTTCATTTATTGTTTACGGGCACAATCGTAACTGGAAGATGTGTTCAGGAAGCAGTTGACCAACACGGGAATGCCGATTTTCTTTACCAAGATGTGAGCGAGTTGATCACGTCTGCGGATTATGCAATTGGGGTATTGAATGCTACCATCAGTGATTACTCGCCTCGAACAGGTTGTGTGGAGACATTTGTGCTGGTGGGCAGCCCTGAAAACGCAGATGCCTTAGCACGAGCCGGATTCGATATGCTCAATGTTGCTACTAATCATATTAAGAATTGCGGTTTGACCAATTGCGGCGATCGTGCATTCTTTGATACCTTGGCAAACCTTCGTCGTGTAGGTATCGCGCCTGTCGGCGCAGGATTAAATTTAGAAGAAGCGCTTGAGCCTGTGATTATCCAGATAAAAGGGGTGCGTTTCGGATTTGTAGCACTTGGCGAAATCGAGAAAAACGCTTTTGCGTCTGAGAATACGCCAGGGATAGCGGTTCTTACCGATGAGAATCTAACCAAGGCAATAAAAAAAGCCAAGGAGAATTCAGATGTGGTTATTGTAATGCCGCACTGGGGTTCGGATTATAGTCATACACCAAATTATCGGCAGTTGCACTTTGCACAGGTTGCTGTAGATGCTGGTGCGGATTTGGTTGTTGGCGATCATGCTCATGTAATCCAGGGATATCAGATGATGGATGATGTTCCGGTTTTTTATGGACTTGGTAGTTTTGTATTCGATCAAGATTGGTCTCTTGAAACTCAACAAGGATTGATGCTGACAATCACGTTCGAAGGACCTGAATATCAAGGATTTAAGATAACGCCTGTTCACATTGATGGGAATGGGCACGTGAATATAGCATCCGACAAAGAAGCAGCCGCGATATTATCTCAGTTCGAGGCGCTTAGTAACAACTTAAAATAGAAATGACAAACACTGGGAAATGTGTGTAACCCTGTTCTTTGATATTATTCAGGCATTTTTGGGGTGGATATTAAGGTTTTAATGGATTCAGCCTTGGTCAGCGGGTACGACTGTTTTTTTTGATGAGAAGCGTTGGCGAATAGATTGCACACTCCAAACAAAAAAGAAAAATGCTGTGCAAGTAAGTACAATTGCCGCACCTGAAGCGATACTTAGGTAGAAAGACAGATATAATCCAATAATTCCAGACACAGATGCAATAGTGGCTCCAAGAGCCATCATAACAGGTAAGCGGCGGGTTAGCAGGTAAGCAGTGGCTGCGGGTGTGACCAGCATGGCGACCATCAAAGCAACACCGACTGTTTGTAAGGAAACGACAATAGCAACAGCAATTAAAATGATGAGCAAGAAATCCAGCAGGTTTGCGGGTAACCTTAAAGTGCTTGCCAGGATGGGGTCAAATGAGAGGACAAGAAACTCTTTATAAAATGCGAAGATGGTAATAAGGATAACGCCCCCGAAAATGAACGTGAGCCATAAATCCGCGGGGCGTGCACCGAGGACATCTCCGAATAGAAAGTGGGTCAGGTCTACCGTGTAACTACGAACAGTTGATATCAGGGCAACACCCAGGGCAAAAGCCCCTGCAAAGATGATCCCGATTGCAGTATCCTCCTTGATTTTTGTGCTGCGGCTGATTGCGCCTATGCCGATGGAAGTCAGGATTGCTGTGATCAGCGCCCACCAAAAAAGGGACTCGCGTGCGCCGCCCCCAACCAAATAACCAACCGCGATGCCCGGAAGGATTGCGTGGGAAAGCGCGTCACCGAAGAATGCCATACCTCGTAACACAACATAAGTGCCCACTACCGCACAAACAATTCCTACAAATATGGCTGCTAATAGACCGCGCACCATGAAGGCATATTGCAATGGCTCGGTCAAAAAACTAATCATCTATAAGGTTCTCCTTTATCACAACAGGTGTCTTCAAACGCAATTTCACCCTGGTCTGTTGGGAAGAGAGCAAGATGGCTGCCGTATGCTGCCTCCAAGTACTTGGGTTGAAACACCTTGTCGGGAGTTCCCATACTTATGATCTTATGGTTTAGGAGCATAACGAGATCAAAGTTTTCCGAAGCCAGTCGCAAATCGTGCATTGAAATTAGGATAGTGACCTCCTGATTCCTTAATTGATCCATAATGCGGAAGATTTCTTCTTGAGAACGGGTATCCAAACCTGTTAGAGGTTCATCCATAAGCATTAATTCCGCCTCTTGCGCTAAGGCGCGGGCGATAAACATGCGTTGTTGCTGACCGCCTGATAATTGTCGGATCTGACGTTTCGCCAGTTGTGAAAGACCGACTATTTCAAGGGTGTGGTTGACCATTTCCCAATCGCTTGCCTTGGGATTGCGAAATAGACCTAACTTGCCAATGCGACCCATCATGACGACGTCTGCAATGGTTACTGGAAAGTTCCAATCGACATTTGTTCGCTGTGGTACATAAGCAATGCAGATATGTCCGCTAGGCTCGTGTCCGTAAATATGCACTTCGCCGCTGGTGGGTTGAAGGACACCGGCGATAATCTTGAAGAGCGTGCTTTTCCCTGCGCCATTAGGACCGACAACCGCTAATCTCTCGCCTTTATCTAAATCGAAAGAAATATCTTCTAAGGCTATATTCGTTTCGTACTGAGCACTTAAGTTTTTCGCCTCAAGAATAGGCGTATTAGGCTCATGGGGGTAATGCTCGCGTATCCAATGATGGCTGGTTTTTCTTAATTCTTCGATAAATGCCATTGGCTTCTCTCTTGAAGCAAAGATATTATTTTAGTGCATTAACGATTGCATTGACATTGTAACGGATATAGTCAAGGTAGGTGCTTGCCCCATCCCCCTTTGGACTTAGGGAACCTGTATAGATGAAGACTAGTTGACTACCTGTATCTTCTGCCACACGTTCTGCAAGATTCGGATTGATCGTATTTCCAACAAGAATAACACGTACACCAACTTTGTGTATTGCTTCTTCCAGGGCTGCTAATTCCTGTGCCGACGGTTGAGCCAAGGTGCTGTACCCAGAAATAATCGCTCCAATCTGGTTGAAATCATATCTACGTGCAAAGTAGGCAAAAATCAAATGATCCGTGATGATATTTCGGTTTTCGGGGGGAATTTGCGACACTTGATTTCGAATCCATTGATCTAGGTCATGGAGTTCTGCTCGATAATTCTCTGCGTTCTTGTGATAGGCTGCTGCATTGTTGGGGTCGGCTTCGATGAGCGCTTTCTCAATGTTATCCACCCAAACTATTGTATTGTTTGGGTCTGTCCATACATGGGGGTCATAACTGTTCTTTGGATTGGCTGCGCTTTTTTCCTCTTGATTATTAGATGTATTAATCAAATCGATTCCTTCAGAGACGGATATAACTTTATTTTTTGTATTTGCATTTTCAAGCAGGGGCTCTAAAAAGGTTTCAAGCCCAGCACCGTTAATGAAGATAATCTTGGCATCGCTGATTTTGACAACGTCCTGAGGGTTTGGGTCAAAGGCATGAGGGTCAGTTCCGATGGGCAACAGAATCGTTAGGTCGATTAAATCATCCCCGACATTTGATACCACATCTCCAACAATAGTTGTTGTTGCGACAACTTTTAATTTCCCGGGTGTCTCTGAAGAGGTTTGCGGTTGTGTGGGATTGCAAGCCATAAGAATTAGGGCTAGGATTACAAGGGCTGTAATGTTGATCATGCGATTGCGCATGGCTTTTTCTCCATGGGGACAACTATTTTTTAATTGAAAACAATTTTCACTAATTAGTTTAGCCTTGATAGATTAACAAGTCAAGATTGGGAACGTTAGAAATTTATAAAATTTACTGTGTTTGTTTGATTAGGGGACTTTGTGTCCCGAGTATTGGTGTCAAGAAAAGTGTTTAATGACTTTGCTTTTGTTGACAGTCGCTACAAATGCCAAATAATGTTAGCCAGTGGTCTTGGATAATAAAATTGCTTTCAAGCGAAACACGCGCTATAAGTTGTTGTAAATCATCCCCCTCGAAGAATTCTGTTTTGCCACATTTGGTACAGATTAATAAATGCTGATGTCCAGTAAAACCAGCAATATACGCATGGCAGCCCTCTGGTTTATGAACTCGTTGAATCAAATTGAGTTCTTCTAATTTTTCTATGGTCCGGTAAACGCTCACCAATCCAATCTTAGCGTATTGTTCTTTGGCAAGTTGATAGATTTCGCTTGCATTTAAGGGGCGCTTGCTGTTAGCAAGGATTTCTACGGTAATGCGACGCGGGTTTGTTAAGCGGTATCCATTGGCTTGTAAGCATTCCATCCAACTGTCCGCTCTACTGTTTTTGGGTTTCATGTTTTATGATTAAACGATATTCCTCTGTGAATCCTATGGCGTGGGCGTGAGTGTTGCGATAGTACCTGGTGTAGATGCAGGTTGTTTAGTGTTCTGTTCTGTTGGCACTGCCGTGACCAGGTTAATACGGATGGTGAGGATTTGTCCAGGATAAATTGCGTTGGGATCTTCAAGGTCCTTATTTTGTTTGAGTATGTCATCGACTGTACTAAGGAATTTTTGAGCAATTGTCTCTAATGTATCGCCAACCTGCACCATATATTCAATCCTGTATCCAGCGGGTAAGCCAGTCGGTAGCGGTGTAGGTGTTGGAAGTTGTGTATCTGGAGATGGGATTAATATCTCATCCCCTACTCGGATGACAGGGTTATTGGGGTCAAGGTTCATGCGATCCCGATTGACTTCAATGAGCACGATGATGTCTATACCAAATTTATCTGCAATAGAAAAGAAATTATCTCCTTCTTCCGCGGTATAGATCACAGGCCATGAAATTGTTGGTGTCGGCGATGGTTCAGAAGTGTTTGTTGGAGGCACTGCTGTGGGAGTGGCGCTTGGTGTATCAGTTGGGGGTACGGGAGAGGATGTATATGTACTAGTAGGCGTAGGTGTATCGGTGTTGAGAAAGTTTATCGCTGGGGGTTGTGCTCCTGTAAACCAAAACACCAGCACAATAGCACCAATAATTAACAGAATGGCTGCGATAATGAAGATTATTTTAGGTGTAGTTTGTGATCTTTGTTGTTTTTTTCGATATTTTTTGATAACATCTTGCACTGAGTCTTTTTCACCCATTGCTTTTCACCTCGATAGCGCATAAAAAACGCGCTTCACTTGTTTTTCAAGACTAATTAAATACATTAACAGACGAATTGTAGTGTGATTTTACCCTATTTTTGCTGGAGAGGCGAATCATGGGAATATGGGTGTTTCGTAAGGAATGGGGTTTTCTTTTACCTTCTTGCTATAATCAACGTAGTGCTACATTGAATTAGGAGGCAGTTATGAGATTTGCAATTTTTGGTGCGGGTGCGGTTGGCGGGTACTTTGGCGGACGCTTAGCGGCTGCTGGAGAAGATGTTGTTTTTATTGCAAGAGGCAAACATTTGGAGGCATTGAGGAAAAATGGGTTGACCATCAAAAGTATTAATGGGAATTTTAGGTTAAATAAGGTAAATGCTACTGACAATCCAAAGAGAGTTGGGGAAGTTGACGTAGTCTTGGTGGGCGTGAAGGCTTGGCAGGTGCCGGAAGCCGCTGAAAAGATGACCCCCTTGGTTGGTGAGGATACGTGCGTCGTCCCTTTGCAAAATGGCATAGATGCGCCAAAACAACTTGCTTCAATCTTGGGAAAAGAGCGGGTATTAGGAGGTTTGTGTCGCATTGTAAGTCAGGTCGTTTCCCCTGGTCATATACATCATACAGCAATTGAGCCATTTATTTCGTTTGGTGAACTTGATAATCATTATTCTGAACGCGCCGAAATTTTACTTCAGGCGTTTTTACGCGCAGGGGTTAATGCTGAAGTTCCCGCTGATATTTATGCTTCGATGTGGCAGAAGTTTATTTTTATTGCAGCGATCAGTGGTGTGGGCGCTGTAACACGCTCCCCGGTAGGTGTAATCAGGAGTCTTCCTGAAACCCGTGAATTATTAGAAACTGCTCTTCATGAGGGGATGGCGGTTGCTCAAGGGCGAGGTAGTTCATTGCTCGAGGACTATTTCTCTAAAATCATGGCATTTATTGATGGAATGTCCCCAGAAGCAACAGCATCTATGCAACGTGATATTGTTGATGGGCTGCCGTCTGAACTTGCCTCGCAAAATGGCGCAATGGTTAGAATTGGACTTGAAATTGGAATAAAAACCCCTGTCCATACCTTCATCTATCATAGTTTGCTTCCCCAGGAGTTGAAAGCCAGGGGGAAATATCCCCTTTGATTAAAATAAAACAGGGACAAAAAACCTGTCCCTGTTTGCAATAAATTACTAGGGGGTTAATCGCGGAAAACACCAAGTGAACGCCATATAGCCCAATCTTGACTTGAGGACCCATTTGCTTTTACAACAAGATAGAAACGGACTTTCTTGCCCTTGAGACTATTGAGATTGATGGTAATTTGAGTCAGTGTACCGTCGCAGGTTTCGTTCCAATGGTTTAATCGTGTATGGGTGCTTACATCATCCCCAATGATATAGTCTATGGCAAAGTAGGCGTTACCAACGCCGCAGGAGCCATCGCTGTTTGCTATAAAACCGATTCTTCCCTTTATATAGTCACCCGCTCCAACGGTGTATTTCGGGAATAAACCGACAATATAACCGTCGTTTTCCCATTTTGGGTGGGTTTCAAGTAGTTTTCCGGAAGTGCTGCCATTTTCAAGTTTTATTCCGTCCCTGATCATGGCAAAGCCATTATGATTGGAGTCCGGGCCTCCAAAAGTAAGGCTTATGTCACCGGGACCATCAAAATTGACTCCGCCTGTACCACTTCCCCAATCTGCATCCGATGCTCTGGCGATGAAATCGAAAAGTAAACCAGTCTCACCTGGCACGACAATTTTGACCCAGAATGCTTTATCTTTGTCCCCCATGCCAAAGATAATGTCATCGGTGCTGCGAAGTTTATAAAAACCCTGGTAAGTACCGGGGTCATCGGGAGCGGTAAGATCAACGGACACATCAACCTCTTGCCCTGGTTTGACTGTGCCGCTAGTTAACTGTACAGCAGCAGGAGATCCCATTGAATCTCCATGGTCAAAGACTAAGTCATAGCCCGATGTCCATGTGCAGGAACCCGTGTTTTTCAGCCGCCATGTTTTCTTAAAAGTTTCTCCCGGCGTCATTTTAGTGTTGTCTTCAATGGTTACATCTTTGACGAAACTAGCACGATTACATGGCACTGTTGTAATCGTAGCGCTGGGTTGTGGCGAGTTCGTCGGTTGTGATGGCTCACGGGTAGGTGGGGGGTTTGTATTTGTTGGCGCAGCCGTTGGTGGCAATGTATCCGTTGGTTGTGGAGGGGCTGTTGTAGGTTGTGGTTGCGTTGCTTGGCTGGTTGCGACTACCTGGGTAAGTTGCGCTTGGATAGTCTGGGCAGCGATTGTATTTATCATGCCAGTATCGGGTTGTGTTGTAGGGGCTGTTTGATTAGGCATGTTGCATGCACTTAATGTCAAAATGATCAAAATCAGACTGATTGTAAGTAAATAAGTGATTTTCTTATCCATGGTTTCTCCTCTTCCTTTTTATTTTAAATTATGGATATGCCGTTCCCACAGTGGGCGAAGGAGTAAAAGTCGGGGTATTTGTTGGCGTATAAGTGGGTGGCGGTTGGATTACCGGAACATTGGTTGTGTCCCCCTCTACCTCAGTTGTCTCTCTCCAAATCCAGCAAAACTTGCCGGGATGATCCGGGTTTTCGATATACCACCAATATCCCCAAGGATCTTGTCCGTGAACATTAGATGTTTCGTCTACTAGAAGGTATCCAAGAATATCGAAACTGGAATCTGCCCCTGCGCGACAATTAGTATTTACCTTGGCGGAGATAACAGGGAACTCGTTTTCAGGTGTTTGGGTAGGGGTGTTGGGTTGGGGCTGCGTTTCTTCGGTAGATGTTTCTTGTGGTGAGGGCGTTATCATCTCAGCAGGTTGTTCTGATGGCTCTTCTTTTATCGTAGTTTGGGTGTTTGTTGCAGGGAGCGGTGCTGAGAGAGTGAGTTCAGCAACCACTGTCTTGGCTGCTTGCGTTAAGAGCGCCTCCGGCGGATTTTCTTCTTGAGGCGCTTTGGATCCTGGCAGATTACATCCATTGAATAGGAATAAGGTGGCTATTAATACAAAGAGTGCTAAACCATTCACCTTTTTAAACATTACCTCTGTCTCCTTCTCTCAGTTAGTCAGTTGTTTTATTCGAATATTATCTATTTAAGTTTACACCTTTCTGAGTAGAAATACAACTTAGATTGAAAATGGAGATGACCTTGTAGTCGCTTAAGCAAGAATAATGCCTACAGACAAGGGCTGTTGTTTCTCTGTCCAAGGGTACTACTTGGTTGCCAGAAGAGTCTGCATCTTATCGGAAAGATTTTCGAATTGGGTTATCTTTGCCTGCATAGACCATGGACCAGTCCAGGTGATCATGACTGGCAATATTTGCCCGTGTAGGTCCTTTTCTGATTCAACGAACACCAATTTATTGGTGGGTGTACGCCCTTTCCAACGTCCGCGTACCTTCTTCTCAAAGAGCACATTGACTGTTTTCCCTAAGTATTGCTCATTGATTTCGGTCGCAATTTGCGCTTGCAGATCTTCAAGTAAGCGGAATCGGCGCATTTTTTCTTCCGGCGACACGTCATCCTGCATTCTTCTGGCGGAGACTGTGCCTGGACGCGGGGAGTAACGCGCTAAGTGGGCTACATCCATCTTTAATTCAGCAAGCAAATCGTAAGTATGTTGAAATTGTCCTTCGCTTTCCCCCGGGAAACCGACGATTATATCTGTGGCAATAGATACCCCAGGAATCAGCGTGCGTATTTCATCGATTAAGCGTCGGTAGTCATTCACAGTGTAACCGCGTTTCATATTTTTTAGGACTTCGTCATCGCCTGCTTGGACAGGCACTTCGATGTGCGGCATTACTTTAGGAAGTTCAGCGACTGTATCAAGCAGTTCTTTTGTCATCCAATTTGGATGGGATGTCAGAAAGCGGATTCGCTCCAATCCTTCGATATTGTGAATAGTATGGAGCAGGACGGCTAGGTTTGGACTATCAGGAATATCTTTTCCGTAACGATCAACGATCTGCCCGAGTAAGGTGATCTCTTTTACCCCTTGCTCTACCAAGGAGCGCACCTCAGCGATAATATCCTCAGCAGGTCGGCTGCGCTCGATTCCGCGTTTATATGGAATGATGCAGTAAGTACAAGCGTGTGAACAACCTAACACAATCGGCACGAAAGCCGAGACTAAGTTTCCGCGTTCGTTGGTGGGGAGTGTTAAATCCTCGTCCATAAAAGCAAACCGACGAGAGGTCTCAGCGTTCTCCATGGCACGGCTTTCGTCTTGTGTGAGGGTAGCGATAAGCGGTCCTGGATCGGAAGGCGGGGAAAAGACATCCACATATGGGAAACGTTCTTTAAGTTTCTCGTATCCCTTAACTCCAACGAGACAACCCATCAGATTAATGATCACGTCCGGTCGCTTTTTCTTGAGAGGGCGCAGCGAGCTCAAACGTCCATACACTTTGTCCTCCGCGCTTTGCCTTACTACACAAGTATTAAGGACAATTACGTCAGCGTCTTCTGCTCGTTTCGTTGGGCTGTAGCCCAACTTTTCAAGAGCCGAAGCCACCCGAAGGGAATCGGCGACATTCATTTGACAGCCAATTGTCCAAATATGATACTTCATGTCTGCAATTATAACGAAGTGAGGCATGTCGTCAAGAAGATGAAATTCATCCATATGTTCATAGGTTTTTAACATTTCCTCCGCATTAGATAGAGAATGTGACATTCAACCATGCTATAATTCTTTCTATGAAAAGGTTATGGATGCTCTCGAAAGTTCATCCATTAATGGTTTAGGTAAAATATACTAATTTTGTTTGAATCTTTTCTCTGATAAGGAGTTGATGATGTTCGATTCAAAAAAAATTGAGGACATTCGCAAGGGGATTGAAGAATGGGAAGAAACCACGCTGGGGCACACATTGAGTCGCTTTCCTGAGAGGAAAGAAAAATTTATTACCACATCTTCCGAGCCAATTGAAAGGTTGTACACGCCTTTGAATATCGCTGACTTGGATTATTTGAAAGACCTGGGATTCCCGGGGGAATATCCCTATACGCGGGGCGTGCATGCTACTTTACACAGGGGGAAACTTTGGACAATGCGCATGTTCGCTGGCTTCGGCATGGCTGAAGAAACGAATCAGCGGTTCAAGTATTTACTAGAGCAAGGGCAAACAGGGCTCTCGATTGCATTTGACCTTCCGACATTGATGGGTTATGACTCTGATGCGCCAGAAGCCATTGGGGAGTTCGGTAAATGTGGGGTAGCAGTTTCTTCTCTCGAAGATATGGAGATTCTGCTTGATGGTATTCCTCTCGATAGAGTTTCAACGAGCATGACGATCAATTCTCCCGCGGCAATCATCTGGGCTATGTATCTCGCGACAGCGGAAAAACAAGGTGTGCGACCAGATCAATTGAGGGGTACGATTCAGAATGATATTCTCAAGGAATATATTGCTCAAAAAGAATACATCTTTCCTCCAAAACCATCCATGAGATTGGTCGTGGATACAATGGAGTACGGTAGTCAATTCGTACCGCAATGGAATACGATCAGCATTTCTGGTTATCATATTCGAGAGGCGGGTTCAACTGCGGTTCAGGAATTAGCATTCACGCTTGCGGATGGTTTTGAGTATGTTCGCTGGGGAATTGAGCGGGGACTGGATATTGACGAATTTGCACCGCGTCTCTCTCTTTTCTTTAATTCGCACAACGATTTCTTCGAGGAAATTGCGAAATTCCGTGCAGCCCGCCGGATTTGGTCGCGAGAGATGCGAGAAACCTTTGGCGCTGAAAATCCGCGTTCCTGGTTGATGCGTTTCCATACGCAAACAGCCGGTGTTTCCTTAACTGCCCAACAACCAGAGAATAATATTGTCCGTGTGGCTATTCAGGCATTGGCTGCGGTCTTGGGAGGAACACAATCCTTACATACAAATAGCATGGATGAGGCGCTTGCCCTTCCATCGGAACATGCGGTGACCATTGCCCTTCGCACTCAGCAAATCCTGGCGGAGGAATCGGGGGTATCCAATACGATTGATCCTTTAGGCGGTTCGTTCTTCGTAGAAGCGCAAACAAACCGGATGGAGGCACAGACTTACGATTACTTTAAGCGTATTGAAGAATTAGGCGGCGTGATTCCAGCGATTGAACGAGGGTTTTTCCAAAGTGAAATCTCGGATGCCGCATATCTTTATCAGCGTGAGATCGATGAAGAGATCAGGAAGATCGTTGGCGTAAATGCCTATAAAGATACAAAGCCTTATGCCATTCCGCTTTTGCAAATGGATCCAAATGGGTATAAACGTCAAGTTGATCGATTAAAAAAATTACGCAAATCAAGAGACAACGGGCGTGTTGGGCAGACTTTGGATCGTTTACGTATCGCTTGCCAAGGAACTGAAAACACGATGCCGTTTATCCTGGATGCTGTACGGGCTTATGCGAGTTTGGGTGAGATCGTTGATGTAATGAAAGATGTCTTTGGCGTGTATGAGGAGCCAACCTGGATTTAACTTGCCTTTTAAAACAATCGAATCCTCGTTAATTTTTATGGATTTAAGATTCGAGGGCTTTTCTAACACTTTTCTTGATATCGATAATAAATTTTAGCCTACCCTGGAAGGTCACTCATTGGGGGCAAATGAACGAATATTTTATAAAACTGATTAATTTATGAATTTCCCAATTTTTTGGGGAATAAACACGACTTAATGAAAAGAAGATTATCTATCCAACTGCCGGCTTTTATGCTGATTCGCATGGTTTTCAATACCACGTATCGGATGGTATATCCTTTCTTACCCATATTCAGCAAAGCGTTAGGGGTGGATATTTCTATGCTATCTTTGACCATAACTGCACGCTCAATAATTGGGGCATTTGGCCCATTTCTTGGAAGTTTAGCAGACCGTCGAGGCCGCAAAGTGGGCATGTTACTGGGATTGAGCGTTTATACGGTAGGCGTAACTTTGGTCGTGTTCTTTCCAACTTTCATTGCATTTGCTTGCGCATTGGTGTTGACTACGCTTGGGAAATATATTTTTGATCCAGCAATGCAGGCATACTTAGGGGATAGAGTCCCTTATGAACGTCGCGGCTTTGCATTGGCAATTACTGAAATAGGCTGGTCTCTGAGTTTCATCGTTGGCGTTCCACTGAGTGCGTTTCTGATTGCGAGATTTGGATGGGTTTCACCCTTCTGGATGTTCCTGTTTTTTAGCGGGTTGATGATCGGCGTGATAAGTTTAATTATCCGTTCGGACAGCAGGAAGGCAAATTCACAGGCTGGTTTTATAAAAAACACTCGAGAAATTTTCCGCTACCTGCCCGCGATTCTTGGATTGTCGATTGGGATCTTTGCGAGCGCAGCAAACGAGGTCGTTAACCTTGTCTTTGGGATTTGGCTGGAAGATTCTTTCGGGTTAAAACTCCTTGCTCTGGGAGGTGCTTCTGCTGTGATCGGGTTCGCCGAACTTGGGGGTGAGTCACTGGTTGGGGTTTTTACGGATCGGATTGGGAAGGTCCGGTCTGTAGGCATTGGATTGATCATGAATTCTTTAGCAGCCATAGTCCTGATCTTCTTAGGAAAGTCTATCAGTGGAGCATTGTTGGGTTTATTTCTGTTTTATATTACCTTCGAGTTCACGCTTGTTGCCAGTATCCCGATGATGACAGAAATAGTACCAGAGACGCGCGCCACTCTGATGGCATTCAATGTAGCAGCATTGTCATTAGGAAGAGCGATAGGCGCTTCTGTGGCGACGCCAATCTATGCTTTTGGGCTTATTGCGAGTGTTTTAGCGGCTGTTTTCTTTAATATCATCGCTTTTGTTGTGAGCCGGCTGCTTGTGCGTTATCATGTTTGAAAAAATTTGTCCCTTATCTCTTAAGATAACATCCAGTATAATCACGTTGTTAGGATCGATACGTTAATGAACAACACATATAGAAATTTGTTTGTCATCATATTGTTTGCTAGTTTGGC
>DUEG01000020.1 GCA_011176615.1 Anaerolineae bacterium
GGTAAATCACGGAGCGAATCCTCCCCCATGATGTAGATCATCTTGTCATTTTGATTCTCTTCCTTCAAAATTCTAACGGTGTCCACAGCATAATAAGGGGGATTTCTATCGATTTCAACCCTTGAAAGAATAAAGTTTGGACCATTGTCAATGGTTGCTTTCAACATAGATAATCGAATATCCAGCGGGGTAATTTTTCTATTGGGTTTATGGGGAGGAATGGGAGTAAGTACCCAAAGAATTTGATCCAATGTTAATTGCTCTCTTACTTCTTCTGCTAAAATCAAATGACCTATATGAGGGGGGTCAAAAGTTCCACCGAATATACCTATACGCATCCTCTTCCCTTTTTGCTCAAAACCTTCTTCTAATCCTGCCATTCAAGTTCAAAATCACCGATTAGAACCAAATCTCCTTGTGCTATACCCGCTTTTCGGAGAGCATCGTCAATTCCAAGAACCTCAAGTATATTTTGAAAACGTCTTACCGATTGACTATGCTCCCAATAAGTCATCTCCGCTGCTCGCTCAATGGATTCTCCAGATATTCGCCACCCCTTATTGGTTTTGATGATTTCAAATGCCCGAGGGTCGTTTTTCGCTCGATATACTGGCAGTTCATCTTGCCGGATTTCTTCTGGAACCTTATCCAATACAGATTTAGATCGATACAATAAATCCCGGACACCCTCGCGTGTTAATGCAGAAATCTGCAATAAAGGATATCCTCTACTCAATAATGCATCTTTGAGACCAGGAAATTTATCCTTGACTTCCGGGAGATCAATTTTATTTAAGACCACAATTTGAGGTTTTTCTGCTAATTTTTCATCAAACAGCGCTAATTCACTATTAATCTGAGCAAAATCAGAAATCGGATCTTCAGACAATCCATCCAATAAATGAATAAGCACTTTGGTTCGTTGGATATGACGCAAAAAGTTATGACCCAAACCGATACCTTGATGTGCTCCTTCAATTAAACCTGGGATGTCTGCTAAAACCAATGTAGTGTCAGGATCTAATTCGGCTACACCTAGATTAGGATAAATTGTCGTAAATGGATAGGAAGCGATTTTTGGCTTCGCATTGGTCACAGCAGCCAAAAAAGTTGATTTCCCAGCATTTGGAACCCCAACAATTCCAACATCTGCAATCAATTTCAATTCTAATCGTAAGTTCTTCTCTTGAGGGGGTTCGCCCTTTTCCGCAATTCTTGGTGCTTTATTCTTTGATGTGGCGAAGCGAGCATTTCCTCGACCACCTCTTCCCCCTTTACATACCAAAATAGTTTGACCCTTATCAACCAAATCGCCAATTAGTTCATCGGTATCAGCATTAAAAACCATCGTTCCCGCGGGTACATCAATGAATAAGTCTTCACCGGATTTCCCTGTCTTATTATTTCCCCCTCCTCGACTTCCGTTTTGAGCGAGGAATTTCCTTTGGTGTCTAAAATGAGACAAAGTATTCAGCGTTGGTTTAACTCGAAAATAGACATCTCCTCCTCTGCCGCCATCACCACCGTCAGGGCCGCCAAAAGGAATAAATTTTTCTCTTCTAAAATGAATTACGCCGTCCCCGCCTCGACCAGAACGAGTATATATCAATACCTGATCAATAAACATAAGTGATCCCAATTTCTTTGTCAGATTCTTCAGTTAATTACCTTTAACCGCTGTCGATTATACCATTGACATCACTTCATATACTCTCGTTACTTGTAACTTATTTGTGCTATAATTATAGTAGACTTGTTACTAAAAGCACTAACAAATCGGGGTGCTTAATAATAAAATTTCACCAGCCAAGGAGATTCCGATGCAACAAAAAATAATCCCTGATATCGTAATTGGACGCCTACCTCTTTATTACCGTGCTCTACAACGAATGTCATCGAAGGGTCACACTGTTACATCATCCCAAGAATTAGCAGACACTCTTGGTATTTCGGCTGCACAAATTCGAAAAGATCTTTCTCAATTTGGGGAGTTTGGTAAACAAGGCACTGGCTATAACGTTGAATATCTTGCCGACCAATTAAAAAAGATCCTAAAAATAGATCATGTTTGGGATATGGTTATCGTAGGCGCAGGAGACGTAGGAAGCGCACTCGCACGTTATCAAGGATTTCAAGATCGAAGTTTAAGAGTAAAAATGATATTTGATAGTGATCCTCTCAAAATTGGGAAGGAACTTGGAAATTTCATCGTAAAGGACATTTCTACATTGATAGATGAAATCAAGAAAGAAGGCATTAAAATAGCGATTATTGCAGTTCCCGAAAACGAAGCACAAGAAGTTACAGATACTTTAATAAAAGCAGGTATCAAAGCAATTTTGAACTACGCCCCAATTCATATTGCTGTTCCCCCCGAAATACGACTTCAATGCATTGACCCGGCATTACACCTTCAAAGAATGACATATTATCTTTAACAATAAACGGGCTGGATGTTCAGCCCGTTTTAATTTCCTAGACAGCGGGTAAATTCCGTTTTATTTTAGCAAAAACACTTGGTTCGAGAGCAAGCGACGCCCCTTCGGCAATCGCCGTTTTTGGATTGTCCACCAAATAAGCGGGGACGCCTAATTCTTTTGTAAGTAGTTTGTCAATTCCTGGTAAAAGGGAATTTCCACCACATAATGCTATTCCACGATCAATAATATCAGATACAAGTTCAGGAGGTGTTTTTTCCAGGACTTTCCGAGCGGTTTCAACGATATCCATTAAAGGTTCCTCTAAAGCCTCGACTATTTCGCCCGTTGTTAATGATAATGGTTTTGGCAATCCTGAAACCTGATCTTGACCTTGTATCTCAACAGAATCTTCTTCCTCTTGAGGAACAGCAGCGCCAATTTTTAATTTTATCTGTTCAGCAGTCATTTCTCCAATGATCAACCCATACTTCTTTCGCACATATCCGATGATCGCCTCATCTAGTTGTATTCCCCCAGCCCTAAGTGTCTGAGCCGAGACAATGCCATACATTGCGAGGATTGCTGCTTGCGTTGCGCCTCCCCCAAGACAAATGATCATATTGCCAGAAGGTGTATTAATAGGCAAATCCACTCCAATTGCAGCAGCAAGTGGCTGTTGAATAAGAAATGCTTCTCGAGTTCCTGCTTCCAAGGCTGCTTCATGCACAGCGCGACTTTCAATACTAGTCACACCATAAGGCACAGATACCATGACTCGAGGGCGGAACAATCTCATCGAACCGCTGACCTTTTTAATAAAATATTCGAGCAACTTCTGAGTCACTTCATAATCCGCAATAACCCCATTTTGAAGAGGTCTACTCACCTCAATACTCTCGGGCACACGTCCAAACATATTCAGAGCAGCATCGCCTACTTCAACAATCTTCTGTTCTTCAACCGCGATTGCGACCATGGTAGGCTCATTTAAAACAACTTCTCCCCCTTCAGCAATCAAAGTGCGAATGGTTCCTAAATCAATCCCAATGTCTTTCGCGAAAAGTGCCATCACTATTTATTCGATTCTTCTTGATATGAACCAGGGTATGATGCTTTTCTCCTACCACGATACCTGCGGACAGCAGACAATCGTAATTGGGATCTTCTAAGTGCAGCCTCCATCTTGAGGTATGTATCTGTATCGGGAGGCGGTCCCTCAGCCAGGAACTTCTCTGCGCGTACCTTGGCTGCCTCTGCTCGAGCGATATCAATCTCCTCAACATTTTCCGCTGCGTCCGCCAATACCGTAACAATATCTGGCTGAACCTCAATCACGCCTCCAGCAACAGTAAAAACTTCCTCCTTGCCTTGGGTACGTACTTTCAAGATACCATATTTTAAGTTTGCCAGTAAAGGCGCATGATTTGGCAAAATGCCCATTTCACCATCTGCGCTGGGGGCAACAACAATATCCACATCACCTTGGAATACAGTTCTATCTTGTGAAACAATTTCGCATCGGATTGGCATATAGTTCCTCTTTATTGTTTTACCCCTGCTTGTTCGTACTTGGCTACCACATCCTCAATTGTGCCCGCCATCATAAATGCATCCTCTGGAATTTCATCATATTTCCCATCAAGGATTTCCCGAAAGCCACGCACAGTTTCTCTTAAAGGCACATATCTTCCTGCAATTCCGGTAAATTGCTCGGCAACGAACATGGGTTGCGAGAAAAATCGTTCGATTTTCCTTGCCCTGGAAACAACCAACTTATCGTCTTCACTGAGTTCATCAATACCCAGGATGGCGATGATATCCTGCAAATCCTTATACCGTTGAAGTACTTGTTGCACTTCACGCGCAGTATTGTAATGTTTCTCGCCTACGATCGCAGGATCGAGAATTCGAGAAGTGGAAGAAAGCGGATCAACGGCAGGATAGATACCTTTTTCAGAAATTGAACGCTCAAGGGCAATCGTTGCATCAAGGTGCGTAAAAGTAACCACCGGGGCTGGATCCGAATAATCATCTGCTGGAACATATACCGCTTGCATTGAAGTAATCGACCCCTTATGAGTTGATGTTATTCGTTCTTGTAATTCGCCCATTTCAGTAGCCAATGTTGGCTGGTAACCAACTGCTGATGGCATCCGCCCTAACAAAGCAGATACTTCTGAGCCAGACATCGAAAAACGGAAGATGTTGTCAATAAACAATAATACATCCCGACCCTGGTCGCGGAAATATTCAGCCATAGACAACGCTGTTAATCCCACTCGCAAACGAACACCTGGAGGCTCATTCATTTGTCCAAAAACCATCACAGTGTCTTTCATTACACCAGACTCAAGCATTTCACGATAAAGTTGGGTGCCTTCCCTCGTGCGTTCTCCTATACCTGCGAACACGGAGTTGCCTTCATGCTCCTTTGCGACAGAACGGATCAACTCCATAATTATGATGGTTTTTCCAACGCCAGCACCCCCGAAAATACCGGTCTTTCCGCCTTTCGTAAACGGTGCAATAAGATCGATTACTTTCAATCCAGTTTCGAAGACTTCAACGCGTGTGGACTGTTCTTCGAATTCTGGTGCTTGACGGTGAATTGGGTAATATTGCTTCGCTTTTACCGGTTCCTGTCCATCGACAGTATGCCCAAGAACATTAAATATCCGTCCTAATGTAGGCTTCCCAACCGGTACCATGATTGGGGCGCCTGTGGCAATTACTTTCATTCCTCTTTGAAGACCATCGGTCGTGTCCATTGCAACGCAACGGACCTGCTCTCCTCCAATGTCTTTTTCAACCTCAAGAATAATCGGTTTATCTCCATCTCGGGGTATCTCTAATGCCTCATAAATCTCCGGTAATTCATCTGCCGGAAACTTGACATCAACAACGCCGCCTTGAATTTGAATTATATGGCCACTAGCCTTTGCCATGCTTTCCTCCGAATACGATAGTTATCTTATGATGATTGTGCAAGGGCTTCTGCACCACCCGCAATATCCAACATTTCATTAGTAATACTTTGCTGTCTCGCCTTATTGTATTCAAGTTGTAAATCAGCACTCAATTCTGTTGCGTTATCAGTAGCATTCTTCATCGCTACCATCCGCGCAGCATGTTCACTCGCCATTGATTCCAGAACTGCTTGATAAATCTGCAACCCAGTAAATCGCGGAATGATTTCATCCAAAATTTCATCCTGACTTGGTTCATAAATATATGTTGCATGCATTCTTTTAGGAGCAGGGGCAAACACCGCCACTCTCTCTTCTCCACTAACAAATTCTAACGGAAGCAACTTTTTTACCGTTGGAATTTGTTTAATCATATTCACAAAATCCGTATAAAGCAGAAAAACCGCATCCGTTCTACCACTCAGAAATTCATCCACGACAAGACGACCAATCGCTGAGACATCTGTATAAGTTGGAGCAGCAGGAAGATCGCTGAATTCCGCCAGAATATCCTTATGCCTTCTTATCATCATATCTCGCCCCTTGCGACCTATCGTAATATAACGAACTTCTGCAGGATAGTCCAGAAAATGCTTTAAAGAAAACCGTACAATATTCGTATTGTAAGCACCCGCCAACCCCCGATCACCACTGATCAGAACTGCTAAGACATTCTTAATTTCTTTACGCTCAGCCAAGAGAGGGTGCAAACTCGACCGTCCAGGTTGCCCCGCGATATGCGTAAGCACTTGCCATGCCTTAGTAGCATAAGGACGAGTCCGATACATTGCTTGCATTGCTTTTTGGACTTTGCTAGCGCTTACGGCTTGCAAAGCGCGGGTTACTTGAGCAATATTTTTGACACTACGAATGCGTAATTTTACTTCTCTTGCGCTTGCCATTTCATATCATCTCTATTTAATCTATTTGTTAGTGCCAAGTTGAACGGAAATTATCTAAAGCATTCTTTAGTTTCGCTTCATTTTCTTCAGTAATCCGTTTCTTCTCCACAATATCTTTTAATATTTCTGAGTGTGAAGTATCCATATAACGAATTAACGCATTTTCCCATTCCTTCATCCTTTCAAGCGAAACATCATCGGCATAATTATTCGTTCCTGCATAAATCACTAAAACTTCATGTTCAAGCGACATTGGTTCATATTGAGGCTGCTTTAAAATTTCTTGTAATTTTTGGCCTCGATTCAGTCTCGCTTGGGTAGCCTTATCCAAATCCGAACCAAATTGAGCAAAAGCAGCAAGTTCGCGAAACGCAGCCATATCCAAGCGCAATCTCCCAGCGACTTGTTTCATGGCTTTGGTTTGTGCATCGCCTCCTACTCTTGAAACAGATAACCCCACATTTACAGCAGGGCGTATACCAGCATAGAATAAGTTGTTTTCCAGATAAATCTGTCCATCTGTAATGGAAATAACGTTTGTAGGAACATAAGCGGATACATCACCCAACAAGGTTTCAATAATAGGTAATGCTGTGAGCGATCCCCCCGACCCTTCCATTTGGAGCACCTTATATTTATCCGAATGATCCATGGATTTTACCGTTTCCTCGGCATCATACCTTGAGCGTGGCCCATCATAAATGACTCCATTTATAGAATCATCTTTTGATGCAAATTGCCCTTGAAAATCTTTAGAAACAATCACATACTTATTTGCTAAACGAGATGCTCGCTCTAATAGACGAGAGTGTAGATAAAATAAATCACCGGGGTATGCTTCACGACCAGGTGGGCGCCGTAGGAGCAAAGATACCTGCCGATATGCCCATGCATGTTTTGAGAGATCATCATATACCACAAGAGCATCCTGCCCTCTCTCCATGAATTCCTCTCCAATTGCACAACCAGCATAAGGCGCAATATATTGGAGTGCTGCAGGTTCATCTGCTGAAGCAACGACAACAATTGTGTGAGCCATCGCCCCAAAGCGCTCCAAAATAGCCACTGTCCTGGCGACTGCCGCCTTTTTCTGTCCAATTGCAACGTAAATACAAATAAGATTTTTCCCCTTCTGATTAATGATCGTATCAATGGCTATTGCGGTTTTACCTGTCTGCCGATCACCAATGATCAATTCACGTTGACCTCGCCCAATGGGAATCATCGAATCAATTGCTTTGATACCGGTTTGAACAGGCGTGTCAACATCCTGACGTTTTATAACTCCTGGCGCAATTCGTTCAATAGGTCGATAGCCATCAAACTGAATCGGCCCTTTCCCATCAATTGGCTCCCCTAATGCGTTGACTACACGACCAATTAATCCTTTACCTACAGGTACGGATGCAATCCGACCAGTCGAACGGACAAGCATACCCTCGAAAATACTCGAATAATCCCCCATGATAATGATACCTACATAATCTTTCCCAAGGTTGAAGGCGATTCCCAGAACGCCATTATCAAATTGGACAAGTTCCTGAGATCGCACTTTTGAAAGACCAGATGCCCGAGCAATACCATCGCCAGCCTCCACAACAGAACCAACATCACGGATCTCCATCCCTGGGTGAAATTCTTCAATTTGCTTTTTTAAGTCACCAGCAATTTGATTAATCAGGTCGGACATTTTACCTCCAGGCTGTTTCTATTAAGAATTATTTTAACGAAATACACAAGTAAAAAATATTACTTTTTATGTCAAACTATCAACAGTTTCTTGATTCAATCGTGTGATTATTCTTACTAATAAGTCTAAAGCATTGTCAACATCGTCTCTGTGGATGATTCCGCTGTGTGAATGGATATACCTTGCTGCAACCCCAATGACAATAGTTGGAACTCCAATATGATGCAAATGAATCGCTGCGCCATCCGTTGCGCCTCTCTCAATATATGAGAGTTGAACCGGAATATTTGCTTCCTCAGCGATATGAAGCACAAAATCGCGTAGTTTGGTATTCGGAATCATACGCGCATCATAAATTAATAACGATGGTCCTTTACCGATTGCCACAGAAGATTGTTCCGGCTTAATTCCAGGAACATCACCAGCAATATCCGACTCAAGGATGATTGCCACATCTGGATCAACAGCGCGAACGCTTGTGGTTGCACCCCTTACRCCAACTTCTTCTTGAACTGTMGCGACGCCATAAATTGTATTCGGATGATCAAKACTTTGTAACTTTTCAAGCGCTAATACGATTAAAGCAACACCAATCCGATCATCAAATGCTTTTGACAAATAAGTCTTTTGATTTGCTAGGATTTGAAATTCCGCAGAAGGAACGACTGGATCTCCTGGACGAACACCCAGTTCCACAACTTCTTTCTTACTGCTTGCTCCTATATCAATATACATTTCTGCCTTTTCAACAACTTTTTTTCTTTCATCAGATGGCAATAAATGGGGTGGTTTTGCACCAATAACTCCTACTATGTCCCCACTTCCCGACTCAATAACTACCCGATGCCCTAAAAGTACTTGATCAAACCATCCTCCCAGCGGCAGAAACTTAATAAATCCATCGTCAGTGATGAACTTAACCATAAACCCAATTTCATCCATATGACCTGCAAGCATCACACGCGGTGCGCGCTCTGAACCGATTTTCTCGCAAATAACACTACCAATCTTGTCCTGGCTAATATTCCCAAGGGGTGTGAGTAGAGAACGAATGATACTTCGGACGGGAAATTCAAACCCCGAAACACCTCGTGCTTCTGTTAATCTTTTCATTAATTTCTCTGTAGAATCCATTTTTCCCTTATGAAAAATCATTCTTGAATTTACACTTGGCGTAAGTTGTCAAATGATACCTGAAAGCATTAATATTGTCTAGTTGAATACTTGTTTTCATCAGGATAAATGATAAGTATTCCAAATTTGCTACGAGAAATAAGCGAGCGCAAGCGTTAATCTTGTCTCCACATCAGGCGGCGCGTCTCGAGGAATTGACTGCACAGCAGTTTGTGCCTCGACTACACTATACCCTAATGCCACTAGAGCCTCTAGCACTTCTGTGTCTTTATCAGATATTCCAATAACTGTCTCAAGTCCCTCTATCGCTTCAACCCGGTCTTCTAGATGCAACAGAATTTTTTGAGCAGTCTTTTTCCCAATTCCCGGAACTTGTCTGAATATTTCTGGCTGGTTTTGCAAAACTCCGCGTCGTATTGCGTCAGGATTCAATATTGAAAGAATTGCTAACCCAATCCGAGGACCTACTCCACTGACCCCCAACAGTAATTCGAAAATATCGCGCTCGTCTTCTTTCTCAAAACCATATAAAGTTAGCGAATCCTCTCTTACTATGAGTGATGTATAAAGAAATATCGGTTCCCCAATCTTTTGGGTTTGAAGAATAGGGGTTGGAAGATAAACTCCAACTCCTATTCCACCTATGTCTAAGACAATTTCCTGGGTTTTTATACCCGTAATTCTTCCACTGATGGTTTTAATCATCGTTTATTTCTCTTTATGTTACTTAGGTCGTCTCATCCACAGAGTCGAACAAACGTCTCATCTTTGCACTGTTTAGATGACAAAGACCGACTGCAAGAGCGTCTGCAGCATCATCGGGTTTAGGAATACTATCCAAATTTAATAATGCTTTGATCATCAATTGTATTTGCATTTTATCAGCACCACCATAGCCTGTAACTGCTTGCTTGATTTCTAGAGGATTATATTCGAAAACAGGTATTTCGGCTTGTGATAAAGCGAGTATTGCGACCCCGCGCGCTTGACCAACATTAATCGCAGTGCGTACATTTTTTTGAAAAAATAATTTCTCCACCGAGCCGCAATCTGGCTTGTGGAGATGAATCAATGCTTGTAAATCCGAATAAATAATCCGCAATCTTTGCGGAATAGGAATTTTAGATGAAGTTCTTATCACCCCAAACTTCACGGTTCGAATATTTCCTTGATCATCCTCTTGCAAGAAACCATATCCAGTAATCGCCAATCCAGGATCTATACCAAGCACAAGCATTTACTTTTATGCTGCCTCCAAATGGGCTATTGCAGCATCTGTAATCTTTAGATTCGAATAGACATTCTGGACATCATCTAATCCTTCAAGTTCCTCTATAACCCTCATGACCTTAAGCGATTCTTCGACACTCAATTCAATTTCTTGATTAGGGAGCATCCTCAACTCCGCCTCTTCAGTCTTGATACCTGCCAAGCGTAATTGATCACTAATGGTTTTGAAAGAATCTACTGGTCCAATAATCTCAACCGTTTCATTATCAAACAGAATGTCATCAGCGCCACCTTCTACCGCTAGTTCAAAAACTTCATCTTGATCTAAACCTTGCCCAGGAAAAGCGAAATAGGCAGATCTTGTAAATTGCCAAGCCACCGATCCTCCCTCACCCAAACTACCCCCGAATCTAGTTAAAATATGTCGGATATCAGCAACCGCACGATTTCTATTATCTGTAACGCATTTAATCATTAGGGCTATTCCGTAAGGCGCATATCCTTCGTAATAAACTTCTTCTACGGTCGCACCATCTTTACTCTCACCTGTTCCGCGTTTAATGGCTCTTTCAATATTATCCTTAGGCATATTTGCTGCTTTTGCTCGATCGATGGCAATTCGTAGTCGGAAATTAGACTCAGGGTCCCCTCCACCCTCCCTTGCTGCCATCAAAATTTCTCTTGCCAAACGCGTGAATATTTGCCCCCGTTTCGCATCCTCCGCGCCTTTTTTTCTCTTTATTGTCGACCACTTGGAATGTCCCGACATCGCAAAACTCCTCTAGCAATAATTTAGTTTCTATCCAAAAATAATTTTTACAATCTAAGACAAACTACTGTTATCTCAATTTTAATACCACAACCCACCATAAATATCTATGGTGATATTTTATTATACCATTATAGGCTTTTAGCCGCCTTCATGTATTCTCAATACTGCCTCGCCGTTTAATCGACTATGTTTTACATCATTCAGCGCCTGATTTGCATCCTTAAGATCATATAGTGTAGTTGTTGATCTAATTGGAATTTTTTCCGCAAGTTCCAAAAATTCGACTCCGTCCAAGTAAGTCGCGTTTGCTACACTTCGCAGAGTTCGTTCGCCGTAAATCAGTTCATATGGAAATTCTGGAATAGGGGACATGTGTATAGCATTGATCGCAAGAGTACCTGCTGGGCGTAATTTTTTTAAAGCCAACGGCACAATCTTTCCTGATGGTGCAAATATTATCGCTCGATCAATCAGAACAGGTGGAGTGTCCTCTGCACCACCAACCCAGCATGCGCCAAGTTCTTCTGCATGTTCACGATGACCTTTGGAGCGTGTAAAAACATAAACTTTACATCCCCAATATCTTGCGACTTGGATTGCTAAATGTGCGCTCGCGCCAAAGCCAAACAAGCCCAAGGATTCTCCAGGCTTCAAGTCTGATTTTTTTAATGAGCGGTACCCTATAATTCCAGCACATAAGAGGGGAGCAGTCTGAATATCAGATATACCATCAGGTAATGGCAAAACATATTTTTCCTCCGCAAGCATATATTCTGCATAACCGCCGTTCACGTGAAAACCCGTAAAACGGGCGCGTTCACATAGATTCTCTTGCCCATTCTTACAGAAAAAACAATTGCCACATGCATCATAAAACCAGGGAACCCCAACTCGCAACCCCGTATGTACACGAGTCACTTTGTCTCCGATTTTGTCGATGACACCAACCACTTGATGACCTGGCGTTATTGGCAAATGAGGTGGGTGAATATCTCCCTCAACGGTATGCAAATCAGTATGACAAACACCACAATAATTTATTCTTATTCGTACTTGATAATCATCAGGAGTGGGTAAAGACACTTCCACTAATTCTAGCGGATTCTCTTCAACAGGCTTATACTTAAATAATCGCATTGCTTTCATTCTTTCCTCCAATGTGATCTAGATTCACATATTTTTTTGTTTTATTTTACCTCCATGCTATAATTCAATACAAGTTAAGGAATAACCTGATGTCCTCTTTATCAGAAGAACAACAAATCGACAGACTAACTAGATTGCTGGATGTCAGCAGGCAGCTTAGCGCAACCTTAGAACTTGACTCTTTGCTTCAGTTAATTATCGAAGTAGCAAGCGAATTAACATTTAGCGAGTCCTGCTTGATATTGCTTTATGACCCACAAACAAAATCATTAGAATTTATCGCTAGCCCAGGGGTTCGGTCTAAAGAAATCAAAACTATTCGAGTACCGATTGAGGGAAGTATTGCGGGAGCAGTATTCAAGAAAGGGTCTCCACTTATTGTTCAAAATGCACATTCAGATCCTCGTCTTTTCCGAGGTGTTGATCAGTTCATCCAACATACTACAAAAAGCATCCTTGCCGTACCAATGATGATTCAAGACAGGACAATTGGCGTCATTGAATTAGTTAACAAAAAAGATGGGAACAATTTCTCAAAAGAAGATCAAACCACCTTATCAATATTGGCATCACATGCAGCCGTTGCAATACAGAATACCAATCTGCTTGTTACATTAAAAAAGGCAAACGAAGAACTCAAAGCACTAGACCGGCTTAAATCTGATTTCATCGCAATTGCATCTCATGAATTAAGAACACCATTAGGAATCGTTTTGGGTCACGCTACATATTTAGAAGATATCCTTGAAGACCGAGAAGGAAGGGAACAAGCAGAGATAATTATTCAGCATGGAGAGCGTTTAAAAAACATCATTGAAGACTTAGGTAATATCGATACATTCCAATCAGGAAAATCCCGCCTAAGAAAGTCTTCAATTGATATCCGTAAACTCATTCAAGAAGTTGTCCAAGAATATCAAGAAATGGCGGAGACCAAGAACATCTCTATCAGTATTGATAACCCCCAAGGTGAACTCAAAACCACTGGAGATAAAGAAAAACTCCACATTGCATTTGGCAATATTCTTAAAAATGCGCTTATCTACACAAACGATAGAGGGAAAATACACATAAAAACAAACAGGGTCGGTAACTTCATCGAGACATCCATCATCGACAATGGCATAGGGATACCAGAAAGCGATTTAGAGAAAATTTTTGAGCGGTTTTATCAAGTTGAGAGCCATCTTACCCGCAGATATGGCGGAATGGGATTAGGCTTATCCATTGCTAAAGACATGGTGATGTTACACGAAGGCAAAATTTGGGTTGAAAGCGTTCTCGGGAAAGGAAGTAAATTTACAGTATTGCTGCCAATAAAAATAGAGTAACTAATCCTTTTGTCTATTGCGAAAGCCGCATAAACAATGACAAATGTCTCTCTTTATCCCAAATCCAATAATGTTTTATCGCTCTCTTAACGTTATAACCTAAAGTCTCCACTCTTGTGATTTCATAGATAGTTAACCTTAAATAGAGCAAGGGATTTATTCGCTTATTAACCCTATTCACGCCAAAGCACAAAACATACTTGGGGTCTAAGAATAATTTTTTATCCTCTCCATTTCTATCACGTAAGTAGTATATTTTATAAATAATTAATATTTATGATTAGAGTATAATTTTCATATACATAAAAGGAGGATCGTGTGAAACCTATTATAACTCACAAAATTACCGATGATTTTTACCTCATTCGTACTATTGACCACAAACTAAAATACTTCGAAGCACTTTGGGATGTGCCAGAGGGAATGGTTTACAACGCTTATCTGCTTAAAACCCCTGAAGGCGCGGTCTTGTTTGATACCACAAAAGCCAATTTCAAAGAACCATTTCTTGAAGCACTACGCAGTTTAATAGATCCCTCTGAAATTAAGCATCTGGTTATCCACCACATGGAACCCGATCACAGTGGTGCCTTACCTGCAGTACTAGAAGCCATTGGTGACCATGTACAATTGTGGGGGCACAAATTTTCCAAGCGTCTGATAAAAAGCCTTTACGGATTGGAGCCTAATTTCCAGGCAATCAAAGATGGCGCAACGCTAGAGATAGGCGGCAAACGCCTTGTCTTTCTATCCATGCCATGGTTGCACTGGCCCGAAACTATGATCACTTATATTCCTGATGGAGATATCATTCTGGGCGGCGATATTTTCGGTAGTTATGGTATCCCCGAAGGAATTTTTGAAGATGATGGTGATGATATAACTGAATTCTTGCACTTGGCGCGCGAATACTTCGCCTCGGTGATTGGTCACTACAAAGAATATGTGGGGAAGAACTTTCTAAAACTAGAGAACGAAGCCATTGTGCCCAAACTTATACTTCCCGCTCACGGATTGCTCTGGCACAAAGACCCCGCCAAAATCGTTAATGCATACGCTCAATGGGCTATGGGTAAGCCTGAAAAAGGCAAAGTTGTGGTGATTTATTCATCGATGTATGGTTATGTAGAAAAAGCGGCTCAGGTCGCTATAGAAAATTTAAAAGAACAAGGCTTCCATCCTGAGGTTTTCCGATTTACTGACGAACACCGTGACTCAGTCGTGGATATCCTTGGTGAAATTCCAGATTGCGAAGCCATAGTGTTTGCCACTGCCACTTATGAATCAGGTGTTTTCCCCTTAATGGCTCATCTCTTAGAGGAAATACTACACAAAACCGCCTATAACAAACCGATTCTGCTGCTTTCTGTATTTGGTTGGGCAGGTATGACAGGCAAACAACTCACTTCAATGCTTGAATCCAGTCCTTTCCAACTAGTGGACACAATCGAATTCAAAGGTTTATTAGGCACTGAAGACCGTGAAAATATCTTGGTTGGGGTGAGCAAATTAACAAACGCTATCAACGGATAACCATCCACCATACTGTATTATGCTCACCTGGAAGATCCGGGGAATAGCATTAAAACATATTAGCAAGAGAAATAAGCCATACCTGTTTTTTTTAATAGGGTATGGCTTGTTTGCTTGCCAAAGACACCTGGTTACGATATAATCACGACGCATTTCGGGATGTGGCGCAGTCCGGCTAGCGCGCGCCGTTCGGGTCGGCGAGGTCGTGGGTTCAAATCCCCCCATCCCGACCTACACCCACCTAGATTAAGCATTTTAGGTGGGTTTTTTAAAAAACCATAAGGTAATGATTAGTGCATGATTTTTAACATTTGCTTAACAGCACAAGGTTCGATAAAACCACTTGTAGTTTCGCTATACCTTTGCTCTCTTTAAAAAGGGAATAAATTGGATTAATCAAATTGAGCTGTGCAAATAACATGCAGAATCTTAACCGAACCCATCTCACATAAAGAGGAGATATGATTATGCCCCCAAAAAAATCAGAAATACATGTCACCATCAATAATGTTCCCCGCACATTAATGGTTGGGCAAGAGGAAAGCTTGTTAACCGCACTTCGGAACGCTTCTTATTTCAGCGTCAAATTTGGTTGTGATGATGGTACTTGTGGTGTCTGCACTGTCATTATAAATGGAAAAGCCGTGCGCAGTTGCAAAATCAAAGCGGTTGATGTTGAAGGGGCGGAGATTGAGACCCTTGAAGGACTAAGCAAAGATGGAAAAAACCATCCCCTTCAAGAAGCCTTCATAGAGACTGGGGCAATCCAATGTGGTTATTGCACCCCAGCACAGATACTCTCAGCCAAAGTGCTTCTAGACAAAAACCCCAATCCAACTGAAAATGAAATACGTAAATCTTTAAACGGGATACTCTGTCGTTGCACCGGATATGTTCGCGGGATTGATGCTGTGCAACGCGCATCCAAAGTATTACGCGGAGAAAAACTCAAGCCATTTACACATATCGAGCAGATTCTACCAAAGGATATGTCTAGTGTCATATTGCCGGAAGCGTTCTACCGCCGTGACGAGAGCAGAAATCCCTTACCGCCATTAGTCTTTACCCCTTCTGAAATGAAAAAGACGAATGTCGTCGGTAAATCCGAAATCAAAGTAGATGCGCAAAAACTGGCACAAGGTCGACCCGTATTCACGGACGATATTCACATGGAAGGCATGCTCTACGGTGCATTACTGACAAGTCCACATGCGCATGCGAACATAAAGAATATTAACGCCAGCCAGGCACGCCAACTACCTGGTGTCCATGCTGTCTTGACCTTCAAGGATATCCCACGTGTGAAATATGCATCCGGTGGTCAAAGTTACCCACAACCCTTGCCTTATGATCAGGTTAGCCTAGACAACAAAGTTCGCCATGTAGGAGATCGGGTTGCGATTGTTGCAGCGGATAGCCCAGAAATAGCCCAAAAAGCCCTGGATTTGATTGAGGTGGAATATGAAGTTCTACCCGTGGTTGTAGATCCTGAAAAAGCCATGCAGAAGAATGCACCGATCATTCATGATGAACCAGACACAAAAGATATCTATGATGCTCAGCATAATATTGTCCACCATATTGAGGCTGAGGTAGGCAATGTGGAAAAAGCCTTTGCGGAGGCAGACCACGTCTTCGAGGGTACATACCAAACACCCAAACAACAACATGTCCACCTTGAACCGCATGTCTGCATCACGTATTTTGATGAGGACGATCGGCTCGTCATCCGTACCAGCACACAAGTTCCCTTCCATATCCGTCGCATGGTCGCACCGCTGATAAATTTACCGATCAAAAAGATACGTGTTATCAAACCACGCATTGGCGGTGGATTTGGGAATAAACAAGAATTAATCTTAGAAGACCTATGCGCCCATCTTACTCTAGCGACCAGGCGTCCGGTACGGATGGAATATACACGAACCCAGGAATTTACCAGTTCACGCAGCCGTCACGCTAATATCATTCATTATAAAGTTGGCGTTAAAGGTGAAAAAGTTACTGGAGCCAGCCTTTATTTGATTGGAGACACCGGTGCATACGGCGCTCATGGCTTAACGGTAAATATGGTTGGTGGATTTAAAGGATTAACCCTTTATAACCCTCCCAATGCGAAATTCATATGCGATGTGGTTTACACAAATACACCCCCAGCCGGCGCTTTCCGAGGTTATGGCGCTACTCAATGCCAATATGGCATTGAAGTTCTTATGGAAGAAATTGCCACGAAATTGGGTCTGGATGTGGTCGATTTCAAAAAGAAGAATTGGCTAAAAATTGGCGAAGAGATGTATTTATCGGAAAAGTTGGGAGAAGGTCGCGAGGGAGTAAAGCAAGCCTTACAAAGCAGTGGTTTGGAACAATGCGTAGAAATTGGTCTTCAGGCTACTGAATTTAAAGCAAAACGCAAAAAATATAAGGAACAAAATGGACGTTACCGCCGTGGCATCGGTATGGCTGTTGTAATGCATGGTAGTGGTATCGCCAATCTTGATATGGCTGCAGCAACCCTAAAAATGAACGACGATGGTTCTTTTAATTTACTTATCGGCGCGACAGATCTTGGAACCGGCTCAGATACGATTCTTGCGCAAATGGCTGCAGAGGTATTAGGCATCCCAATTAATGACATAATTGTCTATTCTTCGGATACTGACTTCACACCTTTTGACAAAGGAGCATACGCCAGCAGCACTACTTATGTCAGCGGCGGCGCAGTTCGTAAAGCAGCATTGAAAGTCAAGAAACAAATATTAGAACAAGCCGCACTGATGCTAGACATTTCGGATATTGCTAATCTAAAACTTGAAAATCGACAGGTAATTTCCCCGGATGGTCAATCTGTTACTTTGGCTGAAGTTGCCCTTAGCAGCCTGCACCAACTAAATCAACACCAGATTATGGCTACTGCATCTCACATTAGCCCTGTAAGTCCACCACCGACAGGCGCCCAGTTTGCCGAAATCATTGTGGATATAAAAACAGGACATATTAACGTGGAGCGACTGTTGATGGTTGTTGACTGTGGTCGGGTAATTAATCCAATTACCGCTGCTGGGCAAGTGGAGGGTGGTATGGCTCAAGCACTTGGTTTTGCATTGACAGAAGAAATGCTTTTCGATGAGGACGGACAGCCCCTTAATCCGAATTTAAGTAAATATCACATTCCTCGCTCTGCAAAGATGCCTGCATTAGACGTGATCTTTGTCCAAACAGACGAACCAAGCGGGCCTTTTGGTGCCAAATCTGTTGCTGAAATTTCAATGGACGGAGGTGCACCTGCCATTGCCAGTGCTCTTCATAATGCAACAGGTCTATGGATGCGTGAGTTGCCATATACACCAATGCGCGTCAAATCAGCGTTGCAAAAAGCCCATCTAACAGATAATTAGAAAACTAGTCTAAAGAAAAGTTTGGTGTGAAAAAGTTAATGATCAAAATAACATGCGTTGTAGATGACATATCAAAAAGAAACTCGGATTTCTGGAGCGAGCATGGTCTGTCCTTTTGGATTGAAACCAAGCACGGAAATGTGCTTTTCGACACCGGTCAGACAGCGTCTGTACTGGGTCACAATATGGCTTTGTTAGCAGTAAATCCACAAAGTCTTAGCGCCGTAGCATTGAGTCATGCGCATTACGATCATACAGGCGGGTTAGCATATGTGCTTTCTAAGAATAAAAACCTAAAAATATATGCTCACTCAGATATTTTCCAACCCCGTTATTCTCTTCGAGAAGGTGAATACAAATCTATTGGCATGTCGATTTCGCCAGAAGAACTGTCTCACAATGGAAAATTAATTCTAAGTGATAAGCCCAACGAAATAATCCCCAACCTATGGACAACGGGAGAAATATCAGCGCGACCCGAACCAGAAGGACGTAGTGCTCATCATTTTGTACGTGTAGATAATCGCTGGATACCTGATCCCTATATGGACGATCTATCATTGGTATTACAAACAGAGGAAGGGTTAGTTGTGATCTGCGGTTGTTGTCATGCTGGTTTGTTAAATACGCTCTTCCATGTAAAACGGACATTCAAAAGCCCGATTATTGCCGTATTGGGGGGCACCCACCTAGTGACTGCTGATGATGAATATATAGACCATGTCATTGATGTCCTTAACAACCGCTTCGAACACATTCGGTTGTATCCCAACCATTGTACAGGTGAACACACCTATGAA
>DUEG01000021.1 GCA_011176615.1 Anaerolineae bacterium
CATTAAGGAGGACATTATCGCCATTAGCCCACAATCGCACTGCTGGATAAAGTGAGTCCGTCTGAACTTCTAATGAGCCGAAATTCTGTTTTTGGGATAGGAATCCGATTAAGATTCCACTGCGATGGGTTAGGTCACCGAGAACGCCAAACATCTCACTAACAAATCGCCCCTTTGTTTTTGGAATAGGAGTATACGGATTGTTCCACATTGGCGCACCGAATATGCCAAGACGAGTCCCTAGATAGCGCTCCGATTCCTGGTAACTACCGGTGTTTGACCAAGATTGCCATCCGTTCGAGAAGAATGCTGATTCACCAGGGTCTTGATGGGGGCGGATTACACCATGCCCACCTTCAGGTAAACCAGAACGCACAAGCGTGAGACCGCCTTTTGGTAAAAAACCACCTTTTCGAAAATGTCCAACATTCATTAGTGTGATGTTATTAACTCGAACCGAACGTTTCCCCTGATTATGTATTTTTAATTTCCAAAATAAGAGGGGGTGATTTTCAGGCATAGCATAGGTGAGGGTATATTCTAGGTTGTTTTTGTCTGGGCCTATAGTGATATCTTTGATTTGCATAGGACCATGGCGGGAAGTTTCGATTCTGGAAGTATTTATCCGAGGATGTTGCCATTTGTGCAGCGCACGAAAACGTGTAAACCCTCGTTTGTACTGAACACGAATGGTTGCATCTTCAATAAACGGACCCCCACGCGTTCGACTAAACAGACTCCAAGTAGCCTTGTAGGTATCGATCACGCATTGAAGATCATCATTATCGAGCGTGATTTGCATTCATTTCTCTCTTTCTGTCCATGAAATTAACCGTGAACCATGGAATCGATGATTTGCTTATCGTTATTAAAGATGGGAACAGATTGCGCCAACGCAGACGTAAAAATTTCACGCAATCTATGCCTTATTTCAGGTTGAATTCATCATTTATGCAAGTTTTGTGCAGCGATAAAAGAGAGGCCGTTTTCAGTGAGCGCCCATGCAGTTTTATTCAGTGCATTGAATTTATCGAGGAAATTTAGGGCTAATGCATCCCAATCTCCTGAATTAATAATCTCTTCCTTATCGCGGAAATAGTCAAGGATATCGGATGGATGTTTGCGAGTTTTATCAATCTCAGGATCAGCACCTTCATGTTTTGCGGAAATATTGGCAACATGATCAGCGATTTCTATGAGTTCATCACGCTTGTTGTAAGGTTGAATAACGATGCTCTTGTATGTCTCAGTGATGTGGTGCTCATATCGAATAATGTCTTCAAATCCTAGATCTTTGCGGAATTGAGCCGTGATTTCCATGGTTTCGTTGTTGATAGAGTTGCTCCAATTGAACCCAATAAGGGGCGTAGTGCCATCTTCTCGTGAGAAAAGTTTTGCACCAATCAATGTCCATAAGGCTGCATAAGGATTATCGTTTCCCATATATACAGAGATTTTGAATTCGATGTCAACCCCAATACGATGGAGAAAATAACCTAAGAGAACGGTACCGGGATTTATGTTCAGCACTTGATAAACGCCATAATTTGTGTAATAGTACAAAAATTCATCGAGCCACATAAGGGCATGATCGTTTGGTTGTCCAACACCTCCAAAATAACCGGTTATCGTTTCCGGACCACCGAGATGGATATTTGAACCATCTGTACCCTTTGTGTCTAACGTTTCGACGTAACTGGCTCCGATGATTTGCATAGCCGCCGCAAAAGCAAGTAAATCGCCATCTGATTCTTGCTCTTTCATCTTGCGGACGCGAATAAAGCGACCCGGCATAAGCATGCCTCTTTCAATTGCTTGCTTTGTTATATTGATTACATATGGGAAGTACTGTGCGCCGCTTATTTCGAGAGTGACAGCAAAGTCATCAGTGAATTTCATTGAGTCCGCTTTGTCCCCAAGCACTTTTCGCCGGTAGTCTGCAATACTAATGAAAGCCTTTTTCTCTTTTTGCTCTATAAGCCATTGAAGATCATTGACATGGCTCGGGTTTATTTTCTCCAAGCGCTGCATCAGGCTGGTTAAATCCCTAGCCTTTTTGGCTTTTTTATTAATCTCTTCAGGTGTTCCATATTTTTCAATGACATTCAGAAAGTCATTAACCACCTGCACATCGGGATTTAATAATACTTGATTGATCTCGTTCAATCTTTCAACAGGAATTGCTAATTTTGAACGAAGGTCATCCATTTTTTCCTCCAATAGTGTATGTTTGAGTATTCTTTATTTCAACAGTTTTTCGAGTTCGTTGTATTCCTCATCTTTTATCGTGAACCAGTTCTCGGGTTGTGGAAATGCTTTGTTTTTAACTTCCTTGTTGTATTGCTGGAGACCGTTAAGGATGACTTCACCTGCGTTCCCGAATACTTTTGCCATTCTGGGTTTGAACTTTGGGTATAATCCAAACATATCATGGTAAATGAGCAACTGACCATGAGCATCCGGACCAGAACCAAGGCTCATAATAATGCAATGATTTGCTCGTTCAGTGATGATTTTTGTCACCCGATCGGGTACCATCTCTAATAGTATTGCAAACGCGCCGGCTTCTTCCAATGCTTTCGCGTCTTCAATTATTTTTTTGGCTTGTTGTGCGCCTCTACCTTGGACACGATACCCGCCGAGTGCGCTAACGCTTTGTGGGGTTAAACCCAAATGCCCAATTGCAGGAATACCCGCTTTAACAATCCCTTCAATACGGTCTGCCATCTCAGCGCCCCCCTCTAATTTTATAGCATCGCAATATGCTTCTGCCATAAATCTACCGGCGTTGAGAATGGCTGTTTCTGTGCTTGGTTGGTAACTCATGTAGGGCATATCTCCAACAAGAAAAACCGTTGGGGCACCTCGGCGGACTGCTTGTGTATGACGAATCATGTCGTTCATTGTAACAGGTAGGGTCGAGTCATATCCAAGCATTGTCATTCCGAGGCTATCCCCAACTAGAATCATGTCGATTCCAGCCTCCTCTTGGAAATATGCAGTGGGATAATCATAACAAGTGAGCCAGGAGATTGGTTCACCTTCTGCAACCTTATTGAATAAGGTGCGAATAGTAATTTTCTTGTGTTCGGTCATCAACTTTACCTCCTTGGTTATCATAATAGTGTAGAAAAACCTATTCAGAACTGGAAATATTGATAATGTTTACTTTCTATTTTAGAAAATCGCTTATAGTAAGGATACTCCTTTCGAAATGTATTGTTTGGTAATGTTTGTATAGGAAGAATTCAATGTAGATAAGGAAATCAGGTAATTATCTATAATTTTACGGGATAGACGCTAAATTTACAACTAGAGAAATTTGCATTTGCCTTTATCATTGCCAAATCAATATCGCACTCACTAATGGTCGAACTGTTCAACCAAGAGATTTTCTTGCCCTGCTAGGTTGAAATACGGATAAAGATTAACTTGTTATGCAAAAAATATTGGTTATTTATATTTTGTTAGGAAAGATAGTGTAATAAAATAACCATTTTCCGATTTTCTCGTGACAAATATAACTTGCTCAAATCAGGTTTATTAGTGATAATGATAAATAGTATCATTTTTTAAGGCATTTTGAGAATAAAAAGGGTTATTGGAGAAATTCTGAGAGAATAACATTGGCTTTTTAAATGTTAGAAAAGATAAACGAATAAATAAAAATTAATATTGGAGTGAATTATGACGGCAAAAATAATAGACGGAAAGACTATCGCTTTAGAACTTCGTGAGGCTATTGCAGCAGAAGTAGCAGCGATGAAAGCAAAAGGATTCCCTGCCCCGGGTTTGGCAACTGTTCTGGTTGGAGAGAATCCTGCTTCGCAAGTTTATGTTCGCATGAAACAAAAAGCATGTGAAAAAGCGGGCATAGAATCTTATGGGTATGTCCTTCCGGAAACGGCAACACAAGAGGAAGTTGAAACCCTCGTAAAAGAATTAAATGACGATCCTAAAGTGAATGGTATTCTTGTGCAATTGCCTTTGCCAAAAGGGTTGGATGAGGAAAGAGTTTTGAATACGATTAGTCTTGAGAAGGATGTGGACGGGTTTCATCCTGTAAACATCGGTCGCTTGGCTCAAAAAGGGCGCGAATCGCTCTTCGTTCCATGTACGCCAGAAGGGGTGATCTATCTTCTGGATTCTGTTGGGGCAGAACTGGAAGGCGCTAACGCAGTAGTATTGGGAAGGTCAAATATTGTGGGGATGCCTGTAGCGCTTCTTTTGGTAAAGCGAAACGCTACTGTAACCATTTGTCACTCACGCACCAAGAACTTACCGGAAGTTTGCAGTCAAGCGGATATTTTAATTGCTGCTGTGGGTCGACCTGCGATGGTAAAGCGGGACTGGGTTAAAAAGGGTGCTGTTGTCATTGATGTTGGTGTAAACCGCGTCGATGATTCTACAAGAGAAAGAGGCTATCGCTTGGTTGGTGATGTTGCTTTTGACGAAGTGAAGGAAGTTGCCAGCGCGATTACACCGGTTCCAGGTGGGGTAGGACCAATGACCATTGCAATGCTTTTACGTAATACAGTTCGAGCAGCAAATTTGGCTAACAATGCAAGTTAACTTAAGTTTATCAAATATGCTAGAAGACATATTTAAATTACCAAGAAAATGGTAAATATTTATGGAGAATTGGTATAAAATAATTACAATATTGTCTTTAATAATCTATTACGGAGATGAATATGTACAAAAATAGTAGCATTCCATTCAAACCGGTGTCATTAGAAACAAAAAAGCCGGTACCAGTAGACATTGAGATAGCCCAGACGCAAATGGCAAAGGTAAAACCGATTACGGAATTGGCGGAAGAAATAGGGCTCAAACCTGATGAACTTGAATTGTTTGGGAAATACAAAGCAAAAGTCCGTCTTGAAGTTCTAGATCGATTGAAGGATGTCCCTGATGGTAAATATATAGACGTTACAGCAATCACCCCAACACCTTTGGGTGAAGGTAAGAGTACTACAATGGTAGGGCTTAGCCAAGCCTTGGGAGCGCATCTAGGTAAAAACGTTTTTACATGTATCCGCCAGCCATCACAAGGACCAACATTTGGGATTAAGGGAGGAGCGGCAGGCGGTGGCTATAGCCAAATCGTCCCGATGGAGGATTTCAATTTACATCTAACAGGTGATATTCATGCGATCACAGCCGCAAACAACCTTCTTGCAGCAGCGATTGACACTCGTATGTACCATGAATCTAGACAAAGTGACGCGGCTCTCTTTAGACGCCTATGCCCTACTGCAAAGGATGGAAGCCGTAGTTTCGCCCCTTCGATGATCAAACGATTAGAGAAATTGGGAATTAATAAGACGAATCCTGATGATTTGACATCCGAGGAAATCCATCGTTTTGTACGTTTGGATATTGATCCTGATAGTATCACCTGGCGTCGTGGAATTGATACTAATGATCGCATGTTGCGCGAGATTACCATCGGTCAAGGACCCAAGGAAAATGGTTTCACTCGACGGACGGGTTTTGATATTACAGTTGCTAGTGAGATCATGGCAATATTGGCACTCACAACAGACCTCAAGGATATGCGTGAGCGGTTTGGCAAAATAGTGATTGGAACAAGCAGGGCAGGAGATCCGGTTACTGCGGAAGATATTGGATGTGCCGGCGCAATGGCTGTGTTAATGATGGATGCAATCAAACCAAATTTGATGCAAACACTTGAGGGTACACCAGCATTTGTTCATGCAGGGCCCTTTGCAAACATTGCCCATGGAAATAGTTCGATCATTGCTGATAGAATTGCTCTAAAACTTGCAGATTATGTTGTAACGGAATCTGGTTTTGGCGCTGATGTCGGTATGGAGAAATTCTTCGATATCAAATGTCGTTATTCAGGATTGATTCCGAACACTGTTGTAATGGTCGCAACTGTACGAGCGTTAAAGATGCACGGTGGTGGTCCAACAGTGAAAGCGGGGCAACCACTTGACCCAGCCTATACAGAAGAAAATCTTGATTTATTAAGGGCAGGTCTATGTAATCTTGAAGCACATATCAAGAATGCATTGAATTTTGGTATACCAGTTGTTGTGGCAGTGAACAGTTTCAAGGATGATACACCAGCAGAAGTAGAATTGGTTAGGGAAGCAGCCATCAATGCTGGTGCTGAAGATGCGGTTATCGCAAAACATTGGATGGAGGGAGGTAAGGGTGCTGTTGAATTGGCTGAGGCTGTTGTTAAAGCCTGTGAAAAGCCGAGCAACTTTAAATTCTTATATCCTCTAAAAGGAACTTCAATTAAGGATAAGATTGAAACCCTCTGCACTGAGATATATGGTGCTGATGGTGTGGAGTATCTACCGGAAGCAGAAAAGAAGATCGAACAATACACCAAATTTGGATTTGACGAACTTCCTATTTGCATGGCAAAGACTCATCTCTCCCTAAGCCATGATCCAGCCCTTAAAGGGGTTCCCAAAGGTTTCACAATCCCAATCCGGGATATTCGAGCTTCAGTCGGGGCTGGCTTCCTTTATCCATTGGCTGGATCTATGAGTACCATGCCCGGATTACCAACACGCCCTGTATTTTTTGATGTAGATTTAGATCTAAAGACAGGAAAAGTAATTGGACTATTCTAGCAAGTACAGAAAAAATTAAAATTGTACGGTGGCTGTTTAGTTTCAAACAGCCACCTTTTTTTATTTATCGATAACTTTTTGGAAGTTTGGATTTATAAGGCTTTGAGCCAATCCTTATAGATTGATTTTAAAGTGGGAGGAATCAACGCTAACCAAGTATATAGTGCACACCAATGCACTGCGGTCGTTTATTATAGCCAACCTTTGTTCGGTTGAAACTGCGCCTTTTTTATACGGATTGGCAACCCTAATTTTCTCGCAAATAGATCACCCAATAGATTGCAGCAACTAAAATTGATCCGCCGATGATATTCCCAATGGTTACGGGCAACAAGTTGTTGATAAAAAAATGTGTCCAAGTAAGGTTAGGAAAGTTCGCGCCAGATTGAGCAGTAAAAGCAGGGTCAAGGTATTTGATGAAAAGACCCATTGGAATGAAGTACATGTTTGCTACACTGTGCTCAAAACCGCCGGCAACAAAAGCAGTTATAGGGAAGATAATTGCTGCTATCTTGCCTACAGTTGTTCTGGCGCTGAAGGTCATCCATACCGCTAAACAAACAAGTGCATTACAAAGGATGCCTAGCGCAATGGCTTGGATGAACCCTAACCCGACTTTGCCGTTCGCAATTTTCATTGCGGTCAACCCAATTCCACCATTGTTAAATGTGTATTGCTTGCTAAAGAAAATTAATAATGCTGTCCCAATTGATCCAACAAAATTACCGAGATATACTATGGTCCAGTTTCGCAAAAGGGCACGAGTAGAAATTTTACCGCTTGCCCACGCCATCACAATTAAATTGTTCCCAGTGAAGAGTTCGGCACCGCCAACAACTACGAGAACCAATCCGAGACAAAAGACAAGACCAACCAAGAGTTTGGTGACGCCGTATGGCAAAGTGCCGGATGTGCCAGTGGCAACCGTTGTTGCGAAGATGGCACCTAATGCGATGAATGCGCCTGCAAGTAATGCGAGTGCAAATAATGGCAGTGTAGATAATTCTGCTTTACGAATTCCTATAGATTCTGCTTTTTGAGCCATCTCTTTTGGTGGTAAAGCGTCAATGTGGAGTTCACTCATAAAAATCTCCTTTGAATTATTTTTGTTCTGTTGTTTACGATATAAATATACTAGGCGTGTTCATAAGAAACAAGTGACAAATCTAACATAATAAGATGGCATCTTTCACAAGATGGGAAAAATCAGAGGCGGTTTTTTATTCCGTGCAGCAGAAACCAGGGTGAACTATAGCGATTTAATTCGTAAGGTTCAATTTTTGTTAACCATAGATGTCCGGGTGAATATTCCACTAAAAACTGCGGTCGCCGTTATAATAGATTAAATGGTAACCTTTATGCTTCGGGTGCATCTTAATGACTGACGATAAGGTAAGCGAAAATACATTTGATATTGAGGCATTGCGAGCAGGCGAAAAAGGAGAATTTACTCGATTGGTTGAGGCTTATTCCGGCTCTATTTACCGATTGGCTTTGAAGATGCTGCAAGATTCTCAAGATGCAGAAGACGTATTACAAGAAACTTTCATCAAGGTCTTAAATAAAATATCAACCTTTCGAGGAGCATCCAATATTTCGACTTGGATCTATCGAATTGCAACAAATGAAGCCTTGATGCTATTGCGTCGCCGAAAACTACCTATTTATTCTGCAGATGAATCGTTTCAAATACAGGATAATGACGAGCAACCTAAGGAATTAGAAGATTGGTGTTGCCTACCAGAAAAAGAACTTATGAACAGCGAATCGCGAGCCTACCTGGATGAAAGTATCAAAGCATTACCCTATTCTTTAAGGATCGTTTTTCTCTTACGTGATATTGAGGGGTTCTCTACTCGCCAAACAGCAGAGATATTGGATATCACTGAAACAGCGGTGAAAACACGGCTTTCTAGAGGAAGAATGCGATTGCGCGAATTGCTTTCTGTCTATTATGGAAAGCAATTGAAAAAATTAGATTGAGTAGCATATTGGTTTGGTGAGATAGATATATGGATAATGAAAACAAGTGTGCCTATCTACTCGATTATTTATCGGATTATGTAGATGGTTCACTTAATGAATCTTTGTGTGAGGAGATTGAACGTCACATTGTGGAATGTGAGGACTGCCGCATTTTTGTGGATACACTCAAGAAAACAATCTATCTATACCATACGAAGGAGAAAGGCTCGGCAACTGTTCCCAACGATGTGCGTAAACGCCTCTATAAACGCTTGAAACTCGAGGAGTTTCTTAACGATTCATCAGAATCTAAAGGAAATATGTAACATTTATAGATGCCGATGCATCTAATAATTTGTAATCATAATTGGAAACTTTTTCGTTTTTATATTTTGTAAGTTCGCGTTATAATTAGGCGATTTGTTATGTGCAGGATTACCCTGTTGTATCAGGAAGGCGGATGAATAAAGTCATTCAGCCGCAAGTATGTAAGATTTGGTTTTATATAAATATAGTTGAGGTTTGACATAAATTAACGAAAGATATTGTTATTGAACTGCTTGAGGTATATCGTGCCTGTGGGTGCAATGTTGACCACGGGCACATTTACGCCGGTAATAGGTGGAAAGCAAGAAAAACCTTAACGGACAAGACTAGATAATATGGAAAGAAAAGACTTCTCTTGATTTCGATTTTCATATACTATGAAATTTAGAAGAAGTGGGATAAGCACGTGATGCAAGCCAGGTGATTTATGCCCAAATTATGACAAGGTTAAAAAGGATTTAAATGTCTAAAATATGGTTACTTTCTGTTGAGTGATTAACCGTAATAAAATAAATGATTGTCCCGTTGGGGCAAATTAAAAAAGGAGTTAGCATGGCTAGTTTATTAAATGATGATATTAAACAACAAGTAAGGGAAGTGTTTGCAGACTTGAAGGAGCCAGTGGAAATATTGTTCTTCGGGCAAGCAGAGGATTGCGATTATTGTGATGATACTCGCCAATTGGTAGAAGAGGTCGGTGAGTTATCGGATTCGATTTCGGTAAGCACGTTTGATTTGAACAAAGATAGTGACATAGCAAAAAAATTTAACGTTGATAAAGCCCCCGGAATATTAATTGGCGGCAAAAACGAAACTCACGTTATTGATTATGGGATTCGTTATGCCGGGATTCCATCAGGTCATGAATTCAGTTCTCTGATTCAAGATATTTTAATGGTATCCAGCCAAGATTCTGGCTTGAGTGAAGCGGCGCGCGAGTTTCTGAAAAATTTAGATGAGCCCGTGCATTTACAGGTTTTTGTTACTCCAACATGCCCTTATTGCCCACGTGCTGTGGTTTTGGCTCATCGTTTGGCGTTTGAGAGTCCAAAAGTGCAGGCTGAAATGATTGAAGCAACTGAATTTCCAATGCTCTCCAGCAAATTTGGTGTGAGCGGTGTCCCGGACACGTCCATCAATCATGGAAAGTCAAAGGTTGTCGGCGCTGTGCCGGAGGATCATTTGTTAGAAGAGATTAAGCGTGTTGTATCTGGTTCGTAAGTAGCGTAATAGGGATCGTGAATGTATGGTGTGTTTATACTTGTTTGCGATGACAAAATTATCGATGCAGGAGAATAAGTATGGATAAATCGAAAACGAAAAAGAAAACTCGGATTATCGTATTTTCAACGCCTTCGTGTCCTCATTGTAGGTCCGCGAAAAAATATTTTCGTCAGCGAGGCATCCCTTTTAAGGATGTTGACGTTTCTAAGGATAAAGCAGGTGCACGCGATATGGTTCGCCGAAGCAGGCAGAATGGTGTTCCTGTGATTGATATTGGCGGGAAGATTATTGTGGGTTTCAATCGAACGAAAATCGATCATATTCTTGGTCTGCGATAATAAAGTTTTTATGTGGAGTATCCGTTTAGGGGCTCCACATTTTTAAATTAAGTAGAATTTGTGAATTAATGGAAAAAGAAATTACGAGAATTGCGGTTATTACAGAAGATGGTGAAAGAGTGAGCAGTCATTTCGGTACTGCCCAGTATTATGAAGTTTTTCATGTTGTTGGGAGTGAAATAATCAAGGTTGAAAGACGCGAAAAACCATATAATACTGACCCCAAGCATGTTCATAGTCGCCGAGGTGATGGAGCACGCCGTCATGGTCGAGGTGTTAGTAGCGCTTATGATAAATATCGACCGATACAAGATTGTCAGATACTGATTGCAGGTGGGGTGGGGGAGAACGCTTATCAGCATTTACAAGAGTTTGGGTTTCAGGTTATCCTTAAAGGCGGAAAGATTAAAGATGCTGTCGAGGCTTACCTTAAAGGTAACTTGGAAAGTGATTTGCGCAGGTTGCATAAATGATTGGCGCGGTTATCAATTGTTCCAGAAGGTCGATGGTTTAATCATATGGAGAAAACCAATGGGTAAACGTTATAAAAGTACGAAGAAAGCCAAGCGAAAGGCATCTATAAAGTCAATTACATTGATCCTTGTTGTGTTATTTCTAATAGGCGGCGTCTTTGTTGCACTGAGATCAAAGAAACAAATACAAACCCCAACTCCAAAAGCAAATGAGACATCTAAACATACTTTGCCGAATGGTATGCAATCAGTGATACCAAGCAAGGCTAATTTCCCAGCGCCGGAGTTATCTCTAAGGGATTTAGATGGTAAAGATGATTCTTTAGGTGCTTATTCGGACAAGGTTGTTCTAGTTAATAACTGGGCAACATGGTGTCCGCCCTGTACCGCAGAGTTGCCTGAACTGGAAGCATATTATCGTGAACATAAAGCAGAAGGTTTTGTGATCATTGGTGTTGAAGCGGGGGAACCGTCTAATCAAGTAAGCACTTTTATCGATCAAAGTGACATCACCTACCCAATCTGGTTGGATCCAGAGAATAAATCAATACGTGCTTTTAGGAATAATGGATTACCGAATTCTGTTGTGATAGATCGCAATGGTCAAGTGCGTTTGACTTGGACAGGTGCGATAAGTTATGATATCTTAGAGGAATATGTAACCCCTTTGATTAATGAGTAATAGCGTTTTAGTGGACGTGTGTGTTAACCTGAGTTTTGCGAGGAATGATTATGGATGTTAAAGTTAATTGGCATGGTCGACTTACTTTTACCGGAACCGCCGATTCTGGTTTTGAAGTGCCCCTAGGCACAGAACCGAAAGTTGGAGGTGATGACGACGGTTTTCGTCCCATGGAACTGATGGCGTTGAGCATTGCTGGATGTACAGCAATGGATGTGATTTCAATTATGATAAAAAAACGCCAAGATGTAACTGATTTCGAAGTGAAAGTGCATACGGAACAAGCAGAAAAACATCCAAAGGTTTTTACAATAGCGAAGATAGAATATATTTTTTCGGGACATGATATAGATGAGGCGGCTGCGGTGCGTTCGATTGAACTGTCCGCAATACGTTATTGCCCAGCACAAGGAATGTTGGCGAAAATCATGCCATTTGACTTACGTTATCAGATTTACGAAGACCTGGGTGATGGCGAGCGCAAGTTAGTAACGACTGGAAAATGTTTACTACCAGACGCCTGAGGTTGAATCTCAACCCCCTATTCTATTTATAGAGCCATGAATCCCTGCGAAGATAAACGTGGGGATTGTTTTTTGTTTTCACTTTCTGAGCAGTATAAAAAAACAATCATTTGTGAATAGTTAAGTGTTGAGAATGGAGATATCTTTAATGCAGTAAATTATTTCGTTTGTTAAGTGATTGGCAGATTTTGACCGATTTTCTAATAAAGGGCGGAATAACGAAACAGAAAGTTTTCTGCATAAATATGAAACCTTCATTTATGATATCGATTTGATATCAACCCATGTTGTTTCAGGAGAGCAAATTGAGACGGGAATTTATACCCACTGTGTTTTGGGTAAGTTGTATCTAATGATTCCTTTGCGTCTCAAAATTGCGACGCCCTAGTTTGCGTAAATCACTAGAAATTTTCTTCAATTCAGTTTGTTGTGCTCGAGATAATGATTGAGACAGTAAAAGCCGGCGTTTTTCGAGGATTGCATTCAGTTCTTCGATGATGACTGTTTTGCAAAGCGCCTCAGAGTCGTGATCTGGCAAGATGTCTTCTAAATTACGGATAATTGGCACGCTGTATCCTGTGAGCCCTACCATAACTCCCAAAACACCTGAGATGATAAACATAACTGCCATCCCTGCGCCTGGCCCAGTTCCCACGAAACCTCCGAAAATCCGAATCAAAGCACCCCCCTCCTGCATAGCGGGCTCAAAAATATGGTCAGCCAGTGGGCCGGCTAGGAGCATAGCAAATGGCGCAGTGATTTGAGCAATCAAACGGCGTACAGAAAATACCTGTCCTTGCAAATCTGGGGCAACTTTGGCTTGTCAGATTGCTTGCGAAGAGCCATTGAGAATGGGGAGAGTAAAAGCGCCAAGAAAAGAGGCTATTGCCCATATTGGTAGGCTCTTACCAATCCCCATCAATAACTGATTGAAAATGCTGACTATTATCATACCAAGAAGAACACCATGGATTCTGCGTTTTGGTCCTCCCCAAGTGCTTAAAAGAAATCCTCCTAAAACGCCACCAATAGCACCGATAGATTGCACCGACCCAAGAACTGTAGCGTTATTATGTGTTCGGGCGAGAATCATGGCTGCCAATACAGTGAAACCGAATGTGGCTGTCAGATTGATCGAGAAGAAGATCATCTGAAGCCAAAACAGGCTTGGGCGTTTCCATATATATTTAAATCCGTATGCCGATTCTTTCCAAATGCTACCTCGACTCTTTAAACCTTCTGCAGTGATCTTCGGTTGTGGAACATAGATGATTAACAAAGTGCTGATTGCAGCCAGGAAGGTGACAATGTCGATGACCATCACCCCGGAAACGCCAATAAATCCAATCAACGCACCTGCTAAGATGGGCGCCAATATACCAGAACCTGCTCTTGCGAGTTCGAGCATGCCATTTGCACGAGTATATTGGTTCTTGGGTAGCATCGTTGAGATTGCTGCAGAAAATGCTGGCCATTGAAAAGCCTGAAAAATTCCCTCGAATGCGCCAAGGACATAAAGGTGCCATATTTGAAGAGAATCTGTCACGTACAGGATCAAGAGTACGATAGTGGCGAGACCAGCTGCTGTGTCAGAGAGCATCATGACCAATTTTCGGTTCCAGCGATCAACGAGTGCACCAGCAATTGGGCTAACTAAGACAACGGGACCAAAAGTGAAAAATCCTGTTAATGCCAGAACCGTCGCCTGTTCAGTGGTTTGCCATGCCCAAATTACGATTGCAAACTGAGTCATCCCGCTACCAATTAACGAGATTGCTTGCCCTAACGCAACAATCGTAAAGGCGGTTAATCCGCTTGGTTTTTGTGTTTTTTTCATGAATTCTCTATCGCGGTCAGATTAGGCAACCAATATTTATCAGAATTGGCGAGCAAGATTGGTCATAGTCACGCAAGGGAGGTTGTAATATTATTAATTGTAAAGTTTACAATACGAAATTTAATTGGATAAGGTAAACTCAAATACGCTCGAAGTGGATTTTTGATTGACTACTCGATAAAGATTTCGACATGTTCTCCATCTTCATCATCGATAACATCAACAATCTTACCAATGAGATTGTCGTCGATAGCGTTGTTGATTGCAGTCATAATGCTATCGAGATCCATATCTGGTGTAAATTGAGCGGCGATATTTATGCCTGCATCAACTAATTTTAATGGTAGATTAACGTTTACTTTTGATTTTCCGCTCGCCATGTCAGTCACTCGGACACGAAGCCATTGAGCGCCACCAACTCTCGATGGCTTACGTGAAGGTCGTTTACCACTTGTGCTCAAGGCAGTAAGTAATTTTGCTCCTTCTTCTGCAGAAATTTTACCTTCTTGGATCATTTTAAGGATTTTCATTCGTTCTTCTGAGGTTGTCATTGTTGACTCCTTTACATTATTCCTAGATGCTTCTAGCCTATAAATACTTGAACTTGATCTCCATCCTCATCATTATGGATATTAACGAAGAGAGGCGCTTGGTCTTTTGCGGTCTCGTTTAGAGACATGATGATTTCATCGAAACCAGTGGTGTCTATTCTGGGAATAAAATGACCAAAAGTTCGGAAAAACCAACTGGAGAATCGCAAGGGGAGAGGTAGACTAATTGCAATTCTCCATGGTTTGGATTTTTGGTAAATGCGCACATGAAGCCAAGGGGATTTTCTGCTTACCCAAGCGAACCCCATTAGTATGAGACCCAACAACAATGGTATCCATGCTAGGACAAACAAAAGACCAAATCCATGTGAGTTCAATGCTCCAAATGCGAGAAGTCCTCCAATCAAAGAGAGTGCTATCCCTATCCCAAACGGAACAACCCACCAACGTTTCAATTTA
>DUEG01000022.1 GCA_011176615.1 Anaerolineae bacterium
ATGTTAAAGAGCCTGTGAGGAAACCTGAAAACGATAAAATTTATTAAACATGAATATTTTATGATTCTGTATCTCTTGGTGTTTAAGTATGGATATTCCCACTACTGAATTTAGCGAGCAGGGACCCATGATGCATTTTGCGCATGCAAATGGTTATCCCCCCGGCGCATATCTACCACTATTGGAAGGTTTAACGCCTAAATACCATATTCTGGCAATGCACATGCGTCCTTTGTGGGGCACGGAATCCCCAGAAGAGATTCATGATTGGGAGCCATTCGCGCGAGATTTACTTGCCTTCTTGAATGGTTTTGCCAAGGGTGCAGTGATCGGAATGGGTCATTCAATCGGAGCAACGATTACTTTAATGGCAGCGCTAGACAAGCCGGAATTATTCAAAGCATTGATTTTGATTGACCCCGTGATTTTTCCGAGATGGATGGGGTTCTACTGGGAAGTAATAGACAAGTTAGGTCTTGTCTATGCCTTGCACCCACTTACCAAAGGTGCGCTAAGGCGGCGAACTGTGTATCCAAGCCGTGAGGCAATGTTCGAATCCTACCGTAAAAAAGCAGTCTTCCAAAATATTGATGATAGGGGCTTGAAAATCATCATTCAATCCATCACTGAAATTGACCAGGAAGGAAATGCTGCCTTGAAATATCCCCCTAAGTGGGAAGCGAGAATATATGCCACGGGCATACTTCGGGATCATTTTATTTGGAAAAAACTAGGCGCGCTTAAAATCCCCTTGTTGATTATTTACGGAGATCGTTCAAATGCGTTTTGGCAGATGACAGCCAACAAAGTCCATCGAACGCTTCCTACAGCCAGTCTGGTACGAATACCAGATGCCAGCCACTTGGTTCCTTTTGAAAAACCGCAAATTGTTTCCAAGTATGCTGCTCAATTTATAGATAATTTAAGTCAATCAGGAAATTAATCCCTCCACATTCGTGAATTTGCTATTTATGGGAATGAAAGGATACGCTTTCGGGGAAGAGATTTAATGGAATGCTATTGTTATTTTCTGATTTGCTTACAATGAACATTTTGTGTCTTTCTCGTGATGGCGAGGTGTTTCGTCACCTTGGGTTGGCTAACTTCACTTATAGTCTTACCCGCTTAACCCATGCGTATGATTGTGTAATGAACCATGTTTTGCCCCTGAAAAAAGGCGTAGAACAGGTTTGCAGGAATCCTTAATGGAATCTTAAGTGCGCTGAACTGGTAGACCACACAATTACCCAACGAGGTAAAATATAAATTCATTTGCGGAGAACTTAATTCGAACCGAACTTGCTTTAACTAAATCAATGATGGAATCTTCCTCGGACTCAAAACGCTCTTTGCTCTCCCGTGTTTTTCTCTCACCAGAAGAAAAGCGATTGCGCGCTGGTTGGCGTATCCTCCTTCAGACATTGATCCTAGTCGTCCTCTTCTTCTTATTCGGTTTAGTACTATCATTTTTTATCAACTACCTTTCAAATCAAATCTTATTTATCAGTCAACTTTCTTCTCTTTTAGCAGTTACCCTCTCGATCTTGATAGGTCGACGTTTGTTTGACAAACGCTCTTTCAAGAGCCTTGGGTTGGATATAAGCGCACATGCTCTTTCGGATATACTTGCAGGCACCCTGATCTCCGCTTTGATCATGGGGCTTATCTTTCTGGCAGAGTGGGCAATCGGCTGGCTACAATTTGAAGGCTTCGCGTGGAAAATTCACGCTGCTGAAGATATTATCGCTAACATTTTTGTTTACGTTATTATCTTTTTAATGGTGGCTTGGTCTGAGGAATTAATTTCAAGGGGCTATTGGTTACAAAACATCGAGGATGGGACTAATACTGGTTGGGCAATCCTGCTCTCGTCTTCCTTTTTTGCCCTCGGACATGCAACAAACCCTAATGTATCCCCGATTGCAATCTTTGCTTTAGTATTCGCCGGTTTTTTTCTTGCCTTTGGCTATTTGCGAACTCGTCAACTGTGGCTATCTATGGGGTTACACTTTGGTTGGAATTTGTTTGAAGGAGTGATTTTGGGATTTCCAGTCAGTGGGCTCAAAGTCTTTAGAATCATCATTCAGTCCCAAACAGGACCCGTTCTATGGACAGGCGGCGAATTTGGACCTGAAGCGGGTTTAATCATCGTCCCAGCACTGATCATCGGAGCAGGATTGATTTATTGGTACACCGATGAGCGGAGAAAGACGTAAACGATGAACAAAGAAAACTTCGTCTCCTATTTTCGCTGTTTTCAAATAAAATTACGTTTATGCATAAAGGAAAGTTTATCGTAAACGGTAATAGATGCGTTATGCCTCTCAAAGGAGAACTTAACAAACCATAAATCTAGCCCTTATATTTGGAAAGGAGAATTTCAAGAAACAATCCAATGTTCCTATTAGCATTTATCCCTATTGCAATTATTCTGGCTCTTATGGTGGGCTTTCGCTGGGGTGCTTCACGCGCGGGCGCGGCAGGCTACCTTAGTGCCCTGATTGTAGCCATCCTTTTCTTCGGAAGTGGCACCGAACTCCTTGCTGTTTCTCATGCAAAAGCGCTTCTACTCACTGTTGATGTGTTGATGATCATCTGGTCAGCCTTTCTGCTATTTCGTGTAGTGGATGAGGCTGGCGCTATACGAACAATTGGTGATGCCTTGCCACACCTAACTGCAGATCGAGGTATGCAGGCACTTGTGATTGGCTGGTCGTTCGCCTCATTTCTTCAGGGGGTTGGGGGTTTTGGTGTTCCAGTCGCTGTAATTGCTCCTATCCTTGTCGGCTTAGGTTTTACGCCACTATCTGCCGTTGTTATCCCTTCAATTGGTCATTCCTGGGCAGTTACTTTTGGTTCTCTGGGATCCTCATTTCAGGCGCTCATGGCTGCCACTGGCTTAGAATGGTACAACTTGGCTTCTCCTGCCGCCATCTTTTTAGGGATTGCTTGTATCGGTGTTGGTTTGATGGTCGCCCATGCAGCAGGTGGTTGGCCAACCATTCGTAGGCTCTTCGTTCCTATCGTCTTATTGGGGTTTGCGATGGCTGTCGTCCTCTATGTATCGGCTACCCTGGGTTTGTGGAACATCGCTTCCTTCCTTGGAGGCTTAGCAGGTTTGCTCATCGCTTATCCTTTAGCGCGTAAATACCACGGTGACAATAATCAAAATGGTAAACTAGACACTCGTGCTCTTCTGATAGCCCTATCAGGCTATGCAGTTCTTGTTGTGATTACCCTGGCGGTTCAATTAATACCCACAGTAAAAAATACTCTTGGTTTCCTTGTTATCAAAGTCCCTTTTCCGGAAGTCAGGACAAATTTGGGATATATTACGCCAGCAGGATTAGGAAGGAAAATTCCGCTTTTCCGACATGCTGGTGCAATCCTGACTTATTCTTCAATTATCGCATATTTGATCTATAAGCGGGCAGGGTTGTATAAAGCCGGCGCTTTAGGACGGATTCTTAATGGCACAATACATCGGGTGATGTCTTCTAGTGTCGGGATTGCCTCGATGATTGCCATGGCGGTAGTGATGCAGCATTCTGGAATGACTGATACCCTGGCACGCGGATTAGCGGAAGGTGTGGGGCGCGCATTTCCTGCAATTGCTCCTTGGATTGGAGCACTTGGCGCTTTTATGACAGGCAGTAATACCAACTCTAATGTAGTTTTCGCCGCATTGCAAATGCGGACTGCTCAGTTGCTTGGTTTTTCTGTGGTGTATATTCTCGCTGCCCAGACTTCCGGCGGTGCACTGGGATCGGTGATTGCCCCCACGAAGGTGGTTGTTGGCGCCTCGACTGCTGGTATGGCAGGAAAAGAAGGGGAAGTTATGCGTAAAATGCTCGTTTACACGGGCTTGCTCATCCTGCTCATCAGCCTTTTGGCAGTTATCGCTGTTCGAATTGTATAAATAAATAGGATAGGTATGCAATGACAAATGATTCAACAACTTCAATGAGTGAAATAAACTTTGTAAAAATTCGGCGCGAGGAACGGAAGAAGGATGAAAAATGGATTAAATCCTTTCTTCAGAACGCACCTTACGGCACCATCGCGACCGCAGTCTCAAATCAACCCTTTCTCGTGACCAGGAACTTTGTCTATGACGACGAGAAAAACGCTATCTATTTCCATGGTGCCCCTAGCGGACGCACAATTGATAATATCCGCAAAAACCCACGCGTATGTTTCTCAACCACTCAGATGGGACGCTTGCTCCCTGCTAACAAAGCCTGTGAGTTTGGTGTAGAATATGCCGGTGTTGTGGCGTTTGGGCAGGCGCATCTCGTAGAAGATCCCCAGGAAGCCCGACGAGGTTTGCAAATGTTACTCGATAAGTATTTTCCCAAACTCAAACCCGTTAGGGATTACCAGCCGATTGCTGGAGAGGCTATAAGAACCACGGCGGTCATCAGAATCGATATAAATTCTTGGAGTGGAAAAATGAGAAAAGAAGGAAAAGAAATCCCAGGCGCTTTTGCCTACCCTGAACAAACAGACCCTGATAGGTCGGTGGATAGAGGTTAGCGTGCTATGGAAAAACGACGAAATTGGTTGCAAATTCATAGATTTGAAGCACACACAATCGTCTTTTTAGGCATGATTCTTTCTTCCCTTGCGCTTTATATCAGTTTTTTGGCGAATTTGAGTACACTTACTATCCTACTGCTAATTGTGTTTGCGCTCTGTAATTTTTTCGCTTTATGGATTAAATAGACCGATTATGGGTTTGATAGTTTCTGATAGACGATTATCGTTATGATGGTGTGAAACTGATCACAAAAAGGTATCTGGTTTAAATTATGAGAAAAGTAGCCATCTTGGGAATAGGACAAACCCCTGTAGGCGAACATTGGAATAAATCCATGTTGGAGTTAGCCGGTGAAGCCATTTTCGGTGCGCTCCAAGACAGTGGGGTTGAAACTGTAGATGCTATCTTCGTTGGCAATATGCTCTCAGGGATACTCGAAAAGCAAGAGCATCTCGGGACATTAATAGCCGATTGGGTGGGGATGCGCGGAACTGAAGCGGTGAAGATCGAATCCGCATGTAGTTCCGGCGCTGTTGCCTTCCGCAATGGATTAATAGCGGTTGCCTCAGGCGAAATTGATAAGGCGCTTGTGGTTGGTGTAGAGAAAATGACAGACTCGCTTCCTGGTACGACAACGGCTGCGCTTGCAACTGCCGCTGATGCAGACTGGGAGATAATACATGGTCTTTCGTTTGTTGGTCTTAATGCCTTGATTATGCAGCGCTACATGTTTGAATACGGCTGGAAGCACGAGGACTTTGCCTCATTTTCGATCAATGCACATGCCAATGGCGTACACAATCCTAATGCGCGCTTCCGTGCTCCGATAAGCAAAGAGCAATATCTTAAGGCGCATATAATTGCCAGTCCAATCAGCATTTTGGATTCATCCCCAATTGGGGATGGCGCTGCAGCAGCATTGCTCGTTCCTGCTGATAGGGTTTTTTCCATCGAAGGCAAACCGAAGATTATCATCGCTGGTTCCGCATCCGCGACGGACAGTCTTGCTGTCCATGACCGCAAAGACCCCTTGTGGCTCTCTGCTGCGGAAATCTCCGCAAAGAAAGCGTATAACCAGGCAGGCGTGACCCCCGATAATATCGACTTTTTTGAATTGCACGATGCCTTTTCGATCATGGCTGCATTGTCGCTCGAGGCGTGTGGTTTTGCTGAGCGCGGGCAAGGACCACGGTTGGCACTAGACGATGAAATTACTATCCAGGGGCGTATCCCAGTTGCTACCCGTGGCGGCTTGAAAGCCCGCGGGCATCCCATCGGCGCAACAGGTATGTATCAAATCGTGGAGGTTGTCCAGCAACTGCGTGGTGAATGTGGGGAAACCCAGATTGCAGGCGCAAAAATTGGCATGGCGCAAAATATTGGGGGTAGCGGAGCAACAATTGCAACGCATATTTTACGGGTAGAATAACACTTCCTGGTAGAATTTCCCCTCTCATTGGTTATAATTCATAAAATCAAGTCATCATCATTACAAGCCAATTATCACTCTTGCAATACTTAGGTAAATCAATAATCCTGTCGCATCCACTAAAGTGCTCATAACAGGTCCGGAAATTACAGTGGGATCAATTTTCAACCTGTCAGCGATTAGAGGTAAGATGGCTCCTAATATATTTGCCCAGAGGACAATGCAAAAAAGAGTCACCGCCACAGTAATTGCTAGGGATGGTTCACTCCCCCATAATAAAGCGCGAATATATCCAAAGATCCCCATACCCAATCCGAGTAAAAACCCAGTGCGCATTTCATGCCAAAGAGATTTTAAACCATCTTTAAAATCTATTTCCCTAAGAGCGATTGCTCTGATAATCGTGCTGGTGGTTTGAGAGCCGGCATTTCCTCCAGTGCCGATTAATAATGGAACGAAAAATGATAAAGCCACTACTGCTTGCAATTCATCCGCAAAATGGCGCAATACGGTTCCTGTAAGGCTCTCAGTAACAAAAAGTAATAACAACCAGCCGATGCGCTTTTGAGAGACTGTGAATACGCTTGTGTTGAGATACGATTCCTTCAGTGGCTCAGCACCACCAAAGCGCTGAATATCCTCTGTCGCCTCTTCAACAAGCACATCGACCAAGTCATCTACCGTGATAACACCAAGAAGGGTGTTGTCTGTGTCAACAACAGGTAAAGCGAGTAAATCATATTTCGACATCAATTGTGCGCATTCTTCCTGATCGACTCCAACTTTAACGTGGATGACGTCCGTGCTCATGATGTCTTCAATCTTTGTCTCCGGTTCGGCAATGATCAATTGGCGTAAATTGACCATTCCACAGAGTTTGTTATTTGTGTCTATAACAAAAAGGTAGTACACCGTCTCACTATCTGGTTTCCATCGGTGAATGGCTTCAATCGCCTCCGCAGTGGTCATATGCTTTCGTAAGGCGAGGAACTCCGATGTCATCAATCCGCCAGCGCTTTCATCGGGGTGTAAGAGAAGAGGCTTTAATTGCTCCGTGTCCTCCATCTTTGAAAGGATTTCATGCGCTTGTTCTGGTTCAATATCACCCAATAAATCAGCAACCTCATCTGGTTGCATTTTTTGAATAATAGGGAGTAGTTCCTCTGTACTAATACCGGAAACGAACTTAACCACTTCTTCGTCGCTAAGTTTCTCCAAAATATCAGCAGATAAGGATGGCTCAAGTTTTAACAACAGGGTGAGGCGGTCGTCTTCTTTTAAGTCGCTAATGATTTCAGATTGATCTGGCGGTCGCAATGCTTTTAATAATTTGATTGCTTTGCCTAGATTGCCGCGATTAATCTCTGCGTGTATCCTGAGTGGGATGTTGTTGAAATCTTCTGAGTTCATAGCACACCTCCATTGTTTCATCCCCCAAGAGGTGTATTACCGCGTTAAATACCCTTTATAAGGTGGATGATTATTTGTACTTCAAAAGTTAGTTGTCTATCAACGATATCGTCTGATGAAATTTCGTCCATTTCACCTCTTATAAAATTTATTTCAAATGACACTATCTTATTTTACACCATATCATAATAATTCAAACCGGAAATATTTTTGTAGTTTGTGTATCATTAAACATGCACCATTTTGTATTTGCATACTTTATCTCCACTTGAAAGGGCTTTAAATTAAACAAAATGACCCTGGATTTTGCTCTGTTAAAAGATAGATTTTATATAATAGAACGCGAGGCTATTTGATGGAATCGCTTTTCCGCTTATAATGCATATGATGACAGCAGTGAAATTGAACCAATCAAAAGATTATCCAGCCATTAAGCGTACGCTATGGCTAGTCTTGCTTGCTAACATCGCCATCACTATCGTAAAAATCAGCGTTGGGATTATCACTGGTGCTCTTTCAGTTGTTGCTGATGGATTTCATTCCTTGGTAGACTCTTCCTCCAATTTGATCGGTTTGGCGGCTATTCGCCTTGCTTCTCGTCCCGCGGACGAGACACACCCTTATGGCTATAACCGCTATGAAACGCTGGGGGCTTTGGCAATTGGTGGTTTGCTCCTCGCTGCAGCATGGGAAATCGGCAGTTCTGTTGTCGACCGCATCATCAATGGGGGTTCCCCCGAATTATCCCTGACTAGTTTGATTTTAATGTTGCTCACTCTCCCGGTGAATATCCTCATTGTATTCCTGGAAACGAAGGCTGGTAAAAAATATCAATCGGACATTCTCTTGGCGGATGCAGTGCACACAAAAACGGACTTATTCGTAACTACATCAGTCGTCATTTCCCTTGTGGGGATTTGGCTGGGATGGGCTTGGCTCGATATTGTGACTGCCTCAGGAGTAGTTATTCTGATCCTAAAAGCCTCATTTTCGATATTGAAAAATTCCGCGAGTTGGCTGACAGATATCGAGGCTGTAGACCCCGAAGAAGTGGATAAGATTGCCTTGAGCGTATCCGGTGTGCTTTATGTGCATCATATCCGCTCACGTGGCACCCCTGATGCTGCATTTGTGGATTTACACGTGAAAGTGGCACCCGAGATGAGCACTTCCCAGGCACATGCAATTGCATCCGAGGTGGAACGCCAATTGATCGAGAAAATCCCGCGAATCAAGGATGCACTGGTTCATATCGAGCCCGCCCTTCAGGAACCTATCTCCCCTTGGGACAAAATCTCCGTCGAACTCACACAGATTGCAGAGAGTATGGGTTTGGGATATCATGATCTGCACATCCATGTTGATTCACAATCCAATTTTATTGTGGAATTGCATCTCGAAATTCCAAGGGATATTACCCTCCGTAAAGCGCATGACCTAGCGGACGAGTTTGAAAGGCGGGTCAAAAAACGATGGTTACGCATAACGAATGTCATCACTCATCTGGAGCCGCTTTCTAAAACCTTACTAACACCTGAAATTAATAAAGACCCTGAAACACGTATCCAAATTGAGAAACTTCTTTCAGAATACAGCAACGATGTAAAAATTATTGAGATTACAACCAATCATCTAAACGGTCATTTCAGTATCATCCTACGATTGGGCATGGATCCAGAACTTTCCCTGCAGGATGTCCACAACCGCATCGAGGAAATCGAACGCCGATTTTACCGACAATTCTCTTCTCTCCGCCGGGTGATTATCCATGTTGAACCAATTAATTATGGCGGGGGCGCTCAGGTGGATGTAGACAGCAAACAACATTTCTAGTCGGAGTATCACTCTTGGCTGTGTATATAAGTCGTTCGTAATCTTCGTATTCCCCGCTCCATCCTTAGGATTTAGTGGACTGCGGTTTGTTTCTTTTCATTCATGTAAGTAAACTCGTTCATAGTGCAGTTTATAAATTCGAGAATCAGATTATTCACTTGCTATTCTACTAGAACAAAAAGCCATAGATAAATATCTTACGCTTAAAAATATCACAGAACTATTTTCGGAAATTCATCCGATTACTTTCCCAATAGAAACAGAATTGTTGACATTTCAAGTATAATCTATATAAATATGTTATAAAAGCATTTAAACAAGTCTATTCTGTGTTGTGGAAAAATTTGCGGCACAGAAAAATGGTTTGGGACATTTTTATAAAATATCTCCATCTTGTTATAAAAACCTGTTGTAAGAAAAGGTGAAATAATGGCTGAATTACCAAATAGATTATGGCGCTCTAATACTGTTTCTCAGCCTGATATCATGGTTATCTCCTCAAAACAATCGTGCATCATTGTGTATTTTAGTTTTTCGCAAACATTGCCCTTCTTACCTTACACACATAATAAACCGACCTCAGAAACGCAGGAATATAAATCAAATCGAGAATACTAATTATGCTTGAAAACATCTTTGAAACTTTCAATCAGATAATCACTTCAAATACACTCTCAACCATTGGTTTGTTGCTAATTATTTCTTTTCTGGGAAGCAAACTGTTCCAGCATTTTGGCATTCCCCAGGTTGTGGGTTTTATCATAATAGGACTAATCCATGGTCCATCAGTCCTGAACGTCATTCCTTTAGAAATATCTGATGAATTACTTTTTATAAGTGAAATTGCACTAGGATTGATTGGTTTTGATATGGGAAGTCATCTACAGTTGGATGAGCTCAAGAAACTTGGAATGTGCATCATCTCAATTTTATTATTTGAGGCACTTGGAGCCTTTGCTTTTGTGGCAGGGGGTATTTATGCCTTGACGGGTTCACTTTATACGGCGTTGATCTTCGGCGCAATCGCTTCAGCCACCGCGCCCGCCGCTACTGTGGATGTCCTCGAAGAGTACAATGCTAAGGGACCTCTTACTACAGTTATCATTGCCGTTGTCGGATTAGATGATGCTATCTCTTTGTTATTGTATAGTATCACCGCTGCCTTAGTTGAATCAATGCTTCTTGGAACCGCATCCCTGACGTTGACTGAAATTATTGAACTTCCTCTAATTGAAATCGGGGGTGCGATTCTCTTAGGTGTTGTAATGGGCTTTATATTGAGCGCGCTGATGTCTCAGAGGAAGGATGTCCATGATATTATGGCAATTTCAATAGGCTTCGTTCTATTGAGTGCAGGGTTATCCAATGCACTTGGTTTTTCCCTCATCCTGACAAATATGGTGCTTGGTATGGTAATTGTCAACAGAAATCCCGCTCATGGGAATCACATTCGTTATATGATAGAGCAGGCAGGGCCGGTAATCCTAGTTCTATTCTTTACCCTTATCGGCGCGCGCTTCCAAATCAAACTGCTCCCCGCTATGGGTTTAATCGGTCTAGCCTATGTTTTATTGCGTAGCCTCGGAAAATTCACTGGCGCGTGGCTTGGGGGACGCCTAAGTGGTGCCAAGAAGGCAGTGCAAGATAATCTTGGGTTTAGTCTGCTTTCTCAAGCCGGTGTCGCAATTGGTTTAGCCTTGGCTGCATCGAATCGCTTTTCTGCTCTCGGGCCCGATGGAAAGGCATTAGGTAATTTGATCATCAGTGTTGTTACCGCCACAACATTTATTGTTCAGATTATTGGGCCAATTTTCGTGAAATTTGCAATTAAAAGGGCAGGTGAAATAGGGCTCGCCGAAGCGAATGAAAAAGAGTTGGTATATTAAATTAAAAAATTGCCTCCCTTCTCACTTAAAGACACTAATTTCTTTAGCGTAACAACCGGCGGGCATTATCTGCGCAAGTCTCGTTGCCAACTAACGTCAATTGATCCCCAAGATGCAAGCGGGTATTCCCGTGGGGAACCATTAGTTCCCCCTCTCTTCTTATAGCCATAATTACGATATCATCGGGCAGTTCCAACTCTCTTAGAGGGCGGTCGATAACATTGGGATTACGTACCTTTATTTCGCAGACTTCTTTATTATCATCCGTTCGAGTCAAGAGCTCATATACGACGGGGTTTCGTGCTAAGAGGACAAGGAGTGTCGCCTGATCCATAGCGGGATTCATTGTCTTCACGCCAATGTGTTCAAAGCGAGGTACATCACTGGGAACATTCACCCGCGTCACGATGTTATCAATCCCGTAATTGGTTCGCACATAATCGCAAACACGAAAACTGTTTTCCACATTGCTATATACACAAACCAACGCTTTTGCAGTTTCTAGATATGGATTTGCTTTCTCGTCAAAACGGTCTGTATATGCAACAAAAGCGTCAAAGCCCCGCCCGCGAGCATGCTCGATACGGTCTTCATGGATATCGAGCATGACAACATTATCATTGTGTTTTTTTAGTTGCTCTGCAACTTGTAAGCCGATTGGACCAGCACCAACGATGACAATTGGACGTCTTCCTTTGGTTTCTTTGGAGGGTAACAAGCGGTTGAAAAGCAAAGGGGCAATGATTACTGAAATAATCGCTACTAGGATGATACCAGCGTTGACCGATTCGCTGATTACGCCAAGACGCAGCCCAATGGCAGAGGCAGCAATAATTAACGATAACCGGGCAGAAAGTAACACACCTGCTCCAAAAGCCTCACGCCAACTAAATGATAGGCGAAACAACAACGATGGTATAAATTTGACGACTGCGGCTGCAATTAACAAGATAGGAACTAATATCAGCGCCTGAGAGGAGGATAATAGCGCCATTAGGTTGAAATCTACGCCTACCATTATGAAGAAAATAGGGATGAAGAAACCGAATCCCACGGCTTCGAGTTGATGAACCAATTCCGTATCATCCGGTTTCTTTACGAGTGCAATGATTGCACCAGCAAGAAATGCCCCCAAAATCACTTCAGTTCCCAACGCTTCGGAAAGGACTACAAAAGTCAACATCAATGTGAATGCTAACCGCACCTTGATTTGTGCTGTTGCATGACTTAATTCGTCCATTAATCGTCTTATAGAGGGAATTCTATTGAAAAATACATTTGCAAACCGGTAAAAAGCGAAAAAGGCAAGAAACAAAACACCAATCAAAAGAATATCCAATGTCAAGCCATGGGACAAAGCGGCTACTACTACGGTAATCAATAACATTGTCACAAAGTCGGCTATCAATGCTGAGATCAATAATGCCTGTCCATACCTGCCAGTGCTTAAACCTTGCTCTTTTAGCACTGGTACAACAATGCCTAATGAAGTCGTCGAAAGAATTAATGCCATCATCCACGGGTCTTGTACCAGACCGTATTGTGACAACCCGAAACCAATGGCTGTGGAAAGCAGCAATGTAAGCAGAAAAACCAATCCCCCAAGCGGCAAAGCGCCCCATGTTTTTTTCTGTATCTCCTCCTTTTTTGACCTACGAGAGAATCCAATGGCAGAGAAGTCAATTTCCGTTCCGGAGAGAAACATCAGAAATACAAACCCAAATTCCGACAATAGGTCCAGGACAGGATCATGCTGATTCACCCAGCCAAACCCACTACGCCCCACAATGATGCCAACGAGAATCTCACCGACAACAATTGGAATTTGTATGTATCGAAATCTCTTCAAAAAGATTGGGACTAAGAACGCCAACAGCACAACTAATAACAAAGGCGCAAAACTTAATGTTTCTTCCATATAATAGTTTTTCCTTACTTTGAAAACCCTTTTCAAAAGTGTAACACAAGTTAAATAAATGCAACGCACTATTCTTTATAAAGAATAATTTCTCTTATGAACATTAAGATTCATGCTGAAAACTCTCAACTTGCATACCGATTTTGGATTCGTTGGTACAATAATTTATATGGACCTATTTGAACATACATTACAAGAACGTTTGAGCAGTGAGGCACCCCTTGCCGCTCGAATGCGTCCTCGAACGCTGGACGAGTTCGTCGGTCAATCAGATATTGTAGGGCAAGGTCGCTTACTGCGTCGTGCAATTGAGGCAGACCGTTTATTTTCTTCTCTTATTTTATGGGGACCGCCGGGAACCGGTAAGACTACCTTGGCAATGATCATCGCCAACCAGACTCAATCTCATTTTGAAACGCTCTCTGCTGTTTTGGCTGGGAAAGCCGAATTGCGTCAGGTGATCAAAGAGGCAAAAGAACGCCGTAGTCTTTATCATAAAAGGACTATTTTATTTATAGACGAAGTCCATCGCTGGAACAAGGCGCAGCAAGACGCGCTACTGCCCTTTGTTGAGAATGGTATCTTTACTTTGATTGGCGCTACAACCGAGAATCCCTATTTCGAAGTGATCAGCGCATTGGTCTCGCGTTCACGCATTTTTCAACTCCGCCCTTTAGAAGATGAGGATGTTCGTTTGATTCTCGAACGTACACTTCGCGACTCCGATCGCGGTTATGGAAAACGGGATATTAAAATCGATGAAGCAGCCATTCAGCATTTGATACGTGTAGCAGGTGGAGATGCTCGTAATGCCCTCAATGCTTTGGAACTTGCTGTGGAGAGCACGCCACCGGATACAAAAGGAACCATTCATATTACACTTGATGTTGCTCAAGAATCTATTCAAAGGCGCGCTGTGTTATATGACAAGGACGGAGATTCCCATTATGATACGATATCGGCATTTATCAAATCTATACGAGGATCTGACCCCGACGCAGCTTTATATTGGCTTGCGAAGATGCTCTATGCAGGGGAAGACCCGCGTTTTATCTTGCGCCGCTTGCTCATCTCTGCTGGTGAAGACATCGGTTTAGCCGATCCCAGCGGGCTTGTCGTAGCAAATGCTGCCGCACAAGCCTTTGAATATATTGGATTACCTGAAGGAATCTATGCTATTGTGGAGGCTGTTCTTTACTTGGCAACTGCCCCAAAGTCGAATACTACAGGGGCTTACTTTAAAGCGTTCAAACACATTGAAGAAGAGGGTATTATTGAGGTGCCGAATCATCTCAAGGATTCGAGTCGCGATCGCTTTGCACTTGGGCATGGGAAAGGATACAAGGTTCCTCACGCAGTCTCAGACCACTTCCTCCCCCAGCAATACCTTCCCACAGATTTGTTGGGTACTTATTTCTATACGCCCTCGAACCAGGGCTATGAACGACAAGTCCAAGAACGCCTAGAACGCTGGCGTGCTGCTCAACGTGCCGCTCTAGGCATCAAGGATACTGAAACCCTCCCCGACTTAAAAGATCAAGTCATAAAAGAAATCAAGACGAAGCACAAAGCAAGGTGATAATCTTTATCCAATAGTTAAAGAAGATTAAATATGTATATGTTTTGTTGATAAGGCGCTATGAAAAGGAATTATTTAATAAGGGATGCTTTCAGGATTCTTGTTTGAAAACCATCCCTGTGAAGAGAGATAGCGTTAGCAAATCTTTCTCCAGAAACTGGCAAATATAAGGAAAGGTTCACGGGATGACACACTATAATCTTGTAATGATTGGGTTTGGCAATGTAGGCAAAGCATTTGCCAAATTATTACTCCGCAAAAAGGATCAGATCGCTGAGCAATATCAAATTACCACTTCGGTGACTGCCATCGCAACAGCCAATCACGGCGCTGCTATTGATCT
>DUEG01000023.1 GCA_011176615.1 Anaerolineae bacterium
ATGAACAGATGGAATTGGTGGATCTGGTATGGAATGCTGCAGAGGAGGATGTTTTAGATACAGGAGATGTCTTTGAATATGAAGGAGAATGGGTTCCTGAGGTAATGGGATTTATTCCCTGTGATTCCTGTGGAGAGTTGACTGCCAAGGCATATCTACGGTCTGTAGGGCAGAAAGTGATGTGTGTTCCTTGTTCTGGATATGATCGTTAAGAGGTTATTCCCAGAATGAATCCACTTAACAATTCTCTCTATTTATTAATGAGTGCTTTGGTGTTTTCTGTTTCAGGCATAGGTGGTTTTCAGCGATATGTTTCAAACTTGAATTGGCTTGGAGTGGACATTAAAAGCGAGGATTCTATAATTCCGTCAAATTTTCATCTCATGTCTGGGTCAACACCCCGCGGTTGAAATTTTCGCATTGACTGTTAGTGATTCTGGGTTGTCCAGTTTCACATCCCAATTGATAACAGGTTTTCAGTCACGTTGTGTACCTAATTTATTGACAAATAAAGGATGTATTAATATGTTTCTCAAACGAGTACAAGAACATTTCAAAACAAAGATGGTGTGGTATGTAACAGGAGCCATTGTGTTGGGATGGGCATTGGGTTATTTCAATGGCCCTTTCGTCAAACTACATCAACCCACACTTAAGACCTTTATCACCATTGTAGTCTTCTTTATGATCTACCCTATGATGGTGAACATCCGCTTAGAAGCCCTGGTAAAAGCAGCACGCAATCTCGAAGGGCTGGGGTTAACCTTAGTGTACAATTTCATATGGGCGCCTCTCTTTGGGTTTTTAATGAGCAAGGCGTTCCTCAGTGACCCCTTAGTGGGATTCGGTTTTCTATTAGTAATGGTAGTGCCTTGCTCCAGTATGAGCATTGGTTACACAGGCTTGGCTGAGGGGAATCTGGAACTATCTACGATAGCCGTTGCTACCAGTTTCGTGACCGCTATCGCTGCTATTCCCTTCTGGCTTAGCATTCTAGCCGGCTCTTACAACATACCTGTACCCATGGGTTTGCTAATGAACGCAATCCTAACGGTATTGATTCTCCCAATGATATTGGGTTATCTAACCCGCTTGGGATTAGTACGAATGCTAGGGGAAAAGGGGTTTCGTCGTATCGCTCCGCTTTTCCCCAGCATCACACTATTCAGTATGTTTCTGATTATTTTTCTCATTTTCTTCATGAAAGCCGCCATATTGGTGCAGAAATGGCAATTGATGTTGTGGTTAATCGTGCCGAACCTGCTTTTCGTCGTCGTAACCCTAGTGCTAATTACATGGTTGGACCGCAAAATTGGCTTGACCTATGAGGACCATATGGGCATTGTCTTCGCCAGCACAGGCAAGAATAACGGGACAGCCATAGCTTTGGCTACGGCAGCCTTCTCTCCCTTGGTGGCTATTCCCGCCGCAACACTACCCATTTTCCAAATCATCTTTCTGGTGGGTTACCTCAAACTAGAGCCCTGGTTACGCCGATATTTCGGTAAACAACATGCTGAAGGTGTAGTGTAGCCGACCTTTTCACAATAAAGAAGTCAATGGGAATCACTATAATGGTGATCTAACATGCATTTTGTTAAGTCTTAGAGGTATATTAACCTTTACACAAAATAAGGAGATGAACATGTTCAAACGCATTTTGTTTGCTACTGATTTTTCACCCCATGCAGAAATTGCTAAGCGCTTTGCTATGCGTATGGCACAGGCGGATTACAAACAACTTTGGGTTATGACAGTACTTGATGTTCTGGAAGAACCGCTTCATATAACAGACGAGCCGCCTCTTGTTTCTGCTAAGATATGGGAACGCGAACTAGAAAAAGAAGAACAGGAGTTGGAACGCGAGGAGGAACGAATGCTCCGGCGTGATGTTGCCGAAATGGAATCCTCTAACATTCGGGTTCACAAGATCGTTCGCGAGGGCGACCCCGCAGAAGAAGTTGTGACCGTTGCACGGGATATTGGCGCTGATTTGATAGTAATCGGTTCCCACAGCCACCGAACGATATGGGATGTAGAATTGGGGAGCACTGCTACTAAAATCACCAAGTATGCACCTTGTCCAGTTTTGATCGTATCGCATCGCCCCCCTCATCCTGGCTTAATCCATAAACGCATTCTTTATGCTGCTGATTTCTCTTCTCACGCTGAACAGGGTTTTAAAATCGCCTTGACGTTGGCTAAAGAAACCCAAGGAAAAATATGGTTAGTTAGTGTTTTGGAACATGGCAAAGAAATTCCAATGCCACCAGGATTCGAGGTGGAGGTATCGAACAATGAGGTTTCTGAATTGAAAAATGAACTGCGTGCTGATGTAGAAGCCGAAGTCCGCGAAAAATTGAGCAAATTGGCTGAGAAAGCAAAAGATGCAGGTGTCCAAACGGAAATCCTGATACGTCATGGACATGTTTCAAAAGAGATTCGCAAAGCAGCGGTAGATATAGAGGCGGACTTGATTGTGATGGGGACGCACAGTCGCTTTACAATTTGGGACAAACTTCTGGGTAAAACAGCACAAAACGTGGCACAACATACATCCTGTCCAGTGCTATTAGTATCCAATGGGAAACCTAACGATAATTAACATGATTACTTGAAAAACAAGATTGTCAGCAACGCAAGAATTTATGAATTCTATTGATACCGATCAATTCGACAACTTGAGGGTTGAAATCGGCAGGACAGCAAAACGATAGCGACGCGCATACCTGTGGTTTAGTATGAATTAGCAATGAGCCAAGAACTACGAAAGACGGATTTTTCTATATTTCCAGTGTAAGGCATAGTTGCTTTCACGGATAAAGAAATCAATCAGGTCATTAATGTCCTCATGGTTGCTGTCAGGGAAATCCTACTGTTTTCCGAAAATTCAGCCTAATAAAAGTAATTGCATAATATTAACAGGTTTAGAAAGATAATGATAAAGAGAATGCTTCCCAAGAACACGTGGAGAACGAAAAAATTTGTAACCATCTTTTTCTTGTGGAAGAATAATGTTAGGTGATGATTACTTGCTTGAGGAGCAATAATTGAAGAATCGAATCAGATTGAAAAGAAGGAAACAAGGATGAGTTGGGTTTTACCAGTTGGCTGGAATGACCTATCTCGATATTCTTCTCTACCTGATGGATGCATGTTGGTCAGGATAATACTTTTAGTGTTATGAAAGGCGGTATGAGTACAGGGAAGAATTGCACAATTTCTAGAAATCAACGAGAAGATATTAATAAGGTAAGGAGTATAAAACGTCTCAAAAAACTTTCGATGAATGGATCAGCACCCTGAATTTTGACTTCTGGAGTACTAATTAGCATATCATTATGCCTTCTCCCTTCTTCAAGAAATGGGTAAAAGGGGAGGCGGTTATGCTGGATGTGTGCTCTGATGTAGAAACCGAATATATTGCTTTACCTTTCGGACTGTACATCCCTATCGATGAACTACATAACCACCTGTACGAAGTTCCCCACGACAAACTCGTTGGCACTTTCTGCTCCGGTGGCGACCGTGCGGGAGTATCTTTCGCTTTTTTAAGAACTCATGGATACGACAATGCGTTCATCCTGAAAGTAACTTACACTGAATTGATGAAGGAATTGTTGCCTGGTAAAATACGTAAATTACTGCAGGACGAAGTATAATCTTCTTCTCAGTTAGATTCCACATAAAGGTGGGTGGCATCAAACTGTCGACGACAAAAATAAAAGGAGTCTTCGAATCTAATGTTTTATTTTCTCATATCACTCATCCTTGTCCTTTCCTTCATTTTCTCAATGCTTGGTCTGGGTGGTGCAATGGTTTATAACCCGATAATGGTCTGGTTTGGCTATGATTTCAAAGAAGTTGTTGTCCCCATCGGGTTACTACTTAATGGTTTGACTGCGGCTTCAGCTGCTTGGGTTTACTACCGTAGGAAAATGATTGATTTCAGCGTTGCTCTTCCAATCGTTATTACATCAGCACTGGGAGCGCCATTAGGTGCGTACGTTACCCAACTTATCTCCACTAACTGGTTGTTGTGGCTCTTTTCAATTTCAGTGTTATTTGCAGGTGGACGAATGATTCTGGGCACGGGGAGTGCAGAACCGGAGCAAATCCGAGGTACTCATACTCAGCGCGCCATTTGGGGTGCAATGCTAGGTTTTGGCATTGGGATAATCGCTGGGTTACTGGGTATTGGGGGTGGTTTTCTGATCGTACCGCTGCTTATGATGATGGGCTACCCCACCAAAACCGCGGCAGCTACCTCTGCTTTTACTGTGGTGTTCTCCTCCGTAACAGGATTTCTAGGACATTTGGCTGTGGGGCACTATAATTGGAAATTAATGGTTTTCGCTGCAATTGCGGTAATTATCGGGTCGCAGGTCGGTGCACGGATAATGCATAATAATATGAGGCCGCGTACACTCAAGATAATTTTTGGTACAGTATTACTCTTCATCGCTGGTAAAATGATATGGAGTTTGTTATGACAAAAAACAAATTTACTAATAAAACTAATCTCGAATTACCTGTATGGCTGGAAAGTGCACCTTATGTACCTACTTTCCGAGTACTTGATACCCTCTACAAGTACGGGCGCTACGCACTCCAAACCAAAGTTATAACCGTGGCTGACTTGGTTAAATTCCATGGGCATCTGTGCGGGGGGTTGATGGAAGCCACTGTTGCACTCAAGGCAGCATTCGATTTACTTTTCCCGGATGGTATTATTGATCGCACCGATCTGGCAATTGTTTCCAACAATTCTACCTGTGGTGGGGATGTGGCAGCGTATCTAACCGGTGCTCGTACACGTTTTGGTTCTCATATAATCGACACGACCTTGGATGGTGGCGAATTCATCGTCCATAAAGTTTCCAGTGGTGAAACTGTTCATGTGCAAATTAAGCCGGAGATGTACCCATCGGAGGTGAAAGCTCAAATGCACAAACTCCTTTCTGGGGAATATATGCCACAAGATATCGATCGTTTTGGTGAAGTGCAATGGTCATATGCGAAACGACTGGTACAAAAGCCGGCATCCGAATCGTTTTCTATCCAGTTTCTGAATGACTTTGAGTTACCAGAGCCTACTTGTGACGATTTAGGCAAACGTAGCGACAATGATTACAAGAATGCACCATAAACAAGATTGCATCGTACCTAAAAACTAACTTATATATAAGGGTTTCTTAAACCCTATAACAGTAACAAAACATGGATAGGTTACCTTGTGAGTAAATCTTTTACTATCCAATGATGGGTTCAAAAACTTGCAATGTCTGAACGTGTGTTCCGTCTGATGTGCGTGGGCGAGGGAAATTTTTTGTGCTATTGTTTTTCATTTCTGACATGGATACAAAAGCCGCTATTGCAACTTCTGTATTAATCGCCACATTGTATATTGGAAGTGAATATCATCTAGTATTAAAACCATAATTGATGAAATTAACAACTAACGGGTTAATATTGTCTTTTGACAATCCATAACCTGGGACTATTTGGTTAATTAGAAGGAGATTTTTACAATAAAATGAGCGGTTTAGATTATCACGTAAGTATTGTTCGTTTGGATGACGCACGCGCAATTGCTAGAACGCGTGAGCATACCCTAACCCTAAATGTCAAAAAGGGGGATGGAAAAGTGGGCTTCAACGCCGCAGAAACACTCATGGCTGCTTTTGGGACATGTATCATGACTAATGTCAATGCCATTAGCCAGAAAATGCACTTGAAAATCGATGATGCGGAAATCGATATTCACGCAACGCGGCAAGATGAGCCACCAGTCATAATTGACATGTCGTATGAATTGATTATCACAAGCACTGAGCCGCGTGAAAAGATTGAAGAACTTCACGAATTATGCATAAAATGGGGAACCGTGACGAACACTTTATTGAATGGGATAAACCCGGAGGGAAAATTAGTAGTTAGGTCTTTAGAATGATTGATATCTAAATCAGTGGATTGGCGGTTTAATATCAACATTGGATTTCAATTCTTTTTCTAAAAGCATCTGGCTTAAAATGGGAAAGTTGACTGGAATAATGGACACTCATTTGGAACCAATAGGAGATTGTAATTATTTGATCAATTTCAATTCCTTGCGTCGCCAGAAATTCTAAGAGGGATGAACAATATTGGTTCTTGAGAATTTAAAGATGGGGGAATCATGCTATTCGGATTTTAAAAGGAATATTTTTTTATCTCACTAGTCAAATTAATGAAGTGTATTAAATAAAAATTAGAGTTTGTGTTCCATTTGTGATTAACGTTATAATATAAATTTGGTCTTGAACAACTGCGAAATCTTCTTAAGGAGAAGAAGAAGAAATGAATATATTTCGGATCATCTTGGTTGCCACAACATTCCTTCGGATGTCTGTCATAACACCTGGGTTGGAGAATGAGTCGGTGACAGAATCGATCTTGCCTGTATATTACCAAACACATGAGCAGCAAGTTCTTAGGGATTTACCCGGGGAACCCAACCTTACACCCACTGATGATTGTGTAGATTGTCAGGCGGATGCTGATCGTTTGCGTATGCTAACCACTTTAACAGTGAATCAGGTAAGAGATACACAAATTGAAAAGCCGGTGGTACATGTCATCCTTTTTTGGATGAAAGGGTGTCCTCATTGTCACAATGTGATTGAGAATGTTTTGCCACCTCTACAAGAGAAATACAAGGATCAGTTAGAAGTCCTACAGGTTGAGATCGTGACAGTGGATGATGTTCAGAAGTTTCTTCAAGTTGGAGAGGCTTATGGTTTTCCAAAGAATTCTATTGGAGTACCCTTCTTGATTATTGGGGATCACACTTTGATGGGAGACGCGCAAATCCCGGCTGAATTACCGGGTTTGATTGAATCCTATTTAGCGGAGGGTGGCGTAGACTTTCCGGATAAGCCTGAGATTTCAATTTTTATTCCCCAAGAACAAGAGGAAGAAGAAAGGTGCGCTCCTTTCACTTCGTGTGATGATACTCAAGAACCAGGGAGTACCCAAACTTTGTCTGCCACACAAGAATTTATTTCCACCGTTGAAACGAAAACGAACTCGAATAATCTTCAATCACCTCCACCTCCAATATCGAAGGGGTTTGGATTAGCCATAGTGATCATGGTAGGGATGTTGATTGCGATTATTTATAGTGGAATAAAATTTGTTCAAGGTGGTGATGTGAGTTGCGTTGGAGAAGCGGATAAATGGGTGAACCCGATTACACTCGCTTTGATCATTATTGGTTTCCTGGTTGCAGGATATTTAAGTTATGTTGAAGTTTTCGAGGTTACCGCTATTTGTGGACCAGTTGGTGATTGTAATGCTGTGCAATCGAGTCCTTATGCAAAGTTATTTGGATTGATTCCTATCGGTGTAATTGGGATGGCAGGATATGTAGGGATGTTCATTGCTTTGGTATTGAGAAAATCGAAAAATGAACAAATTGTTGAATATGCTAATATGAGTTTGTTTGGAATGGCTTTTTTTGGGACATTTTTCTCATTGTATTTAACCTATCTTGAGCCGTTTGTTATTCATGCTGTTTGCGCTTGGTGTTTGACCTCGACTGTAGTGATTACTTTGATTATGGTTCTCAATGCAAAATATGCATCGTTGAGTGTTTCGGAATCTGATGGTGAATAGAGCAATCGGTTATTTAGAAAATAGGTAAATTAACGGAGGTAGCGTCGATAGGTGGGAATATTTTTGGTCCCAAAAAGTTGAATACGCTATTTAGGGGCGGAATAAATTGCAATAACTGCTGTCTGTTCGTTAAACGATGAAATTCCTGTGACTGAATATTTCCTTTAATGGAGTGTAACGGTGAATTATGATGTCATTGCCGAGACACGAATAAGGCTATGGAATCGTTTTGATTCTTAAGAAAACCAACAAAAAACAATAAAAAATTAACACTATTAAGTTATGATATAAGTAGACAAAATACATGGTTTACTGAATATTTCATATAAACCTGTATTATTGTGATGGGTTGTATTGTAGGTGAGAGATGTTCCGATATAAAACCATTGCAGATGTTTTGACAATCACGAGAGTTTTTTGTGGGTTTTATTTATTCTTGTTGGCTTTAGGCGGAAAACCCGATACGTTGCCGATCGCTGCAAGCATTTTATTGCTCTCATGGGCTACAGACGTTTTGGATGGTCCATTAGCACGGAAGGGGAAAGCAAACAATTCCACTTGGGTTGGGCAACATGATTTAACAGCAGACCTACTTGTAGGCACTGGCGTTTGGTTATATTTATGGTCTGCTGACTATGTTTCACCAGTTTTTGGTGTGGGTTATTTGGCTTTGTCGATTTTGTTGTTGTTGTGGACTCGTTCAGTGCATGTCGCCTGGGCAGTGCAAGCAATCCCGTATTTGATGATGATTATTACTGTTTATGTTTATACTAAGGTATTCGCAATAATCTTAGTTACTTGGCTACTGCTTGTTACACTTGTTACATGGCCGCGTTTTATACAAGAAAAAGTCCCTGAATTCTTGGGCGGTATTGCTAAATTATTCAAGCATTAAACAATTCCCTTAAAGAATCATCTGGAAATCAATAAAGACTTGAGTGAAAATCAAACTAGCGCAGAGAAAGCACTCAGCGCTAGTTTTGTTTGATTTTTCCTCATACAGGTAGCGATGAAATTAACTTCAAAGATAATCAACAGACGAGGAAAAAATTGGAGAATCCCTTCATCTTAAACCGAGGATTTGGTAAAAACCTGGGATCAGTCTCCAAGGGGGATTAATGTTTAATATTAATGGTTTATATGTGTTTGATAATCAATCAAGTTTTTCGACGTGATCTGTAATTTGATTGGTAATCACTGCCTGTACTGCTTCATTAATGGTTGGAATATCTGTAATGACAGGTTTGATCCCTGCTTGTTTCATATTCTCATAGGCGCCGGAACCCATCCCGCGAGCAAGCAAATAATCGCAATCAGCGATCGCTGCAGCCATTTGGAAATGGCGGCTTTGGGCAGCGGGGTCGTAACCATGACCGCGGGGGTCGTTTTTGTGATGAGATTCCTCGCGTTCGTCTCCTGCGAATTGCGCATGTCCCATTTTGTCACGGGTTTCATGGCTGAGGATCTTCCCGTCTTCTACGGTAACTATCACATAAAAGGGGGCACGTCCAAAATGTTGACTAATTGTAATTCCATCTTCTGATACTGCAGCAATTTTCATTGATAACCTCCATTGTTATTATCAAATTTATTATACTATTTTTCACTATCTTTGTTGAATAAATTTTTTCGTAAAGACAAATGATACTATTCTAGTTCGTTTATCCCAAAGGGGTATCGCTATCCTTCCAAATAATTACAGAATAAAGAAATATTGAAGAAGAACATACTAGTTTAATAATCAACGTATCATTCCGCGAATAATCAGATCGACTGCTTCATCCTCATCCAAACCTTTTGCCATGAGGGCTTCTAATTCTTTCTGATTGACAGACCCAATTGCAGCCTCATGGGTAACTTGAGCCTGATCGTTTCGAACCACGACAAGGGGTGTGTTGTGTGCCACCGCTTGACCCCGAACGATTTCTGTACAGTCCATATGTCCTCGAGCACCCGCCGCATTCCCTTCCATGGTTGTGAATATTTGGCTGACAGCATGTTCACGGACTGCAACGCGGGAAAGGGTTAATCCCCGTGCTTTTTCTCCATCTAGATGAACTACCTCGTTTACTTTTACCTTATCATCCGCAAATCCATAGGCTTTAGTGGTCATCTTGACCACTGCATTTGCAGCCGCATAAACTTGGTAATCTATGCTTAATAACCCAATTCGTCCACGGGTTAAGGCAAAAGTTGAGAAGAATTGACCTCCTTCGTCAACCATGACCTCAGAGAAAGGGTAAACCTCCACACCACCATTTTCCCCATGAAAATGTTCCTCGGTATATGTCAGACTGGCATTCTTACTGACATGTATATGGGCTTTCATATTGTGTTTTACATGGACGGCATTGGGAAATGAGCAATGTGCCAGGAATTGCGCTGTTGCATTCTCACCGATTTCATAATTCGCAATAATATCTTGAACGCCATCGGCAGGTACCACGCCAAAACAAAGATGAATAGGTTGTTCGACCTTCGTATTCGGTTCAACAGTTATATCAGCACGTACTCCGTTCTCCAATGGTTCAGCATGAATCACAACTCCTGGGATTTCGTGAACTGCCAAAATATGGTTTGTATTAATAACCAAAGTGGCAACTTTTGGCAGTTGGAGCGCTTCGGGATCCCCTCCCGCTAGTTTGTATGCATCGAGAATTTGAGTCATTTCCTGTGCCCAGGCAGGACTTTCACCTGAAGCATGTTTTCGATTAGAAGATTGTGTCATTTTGTGTTTCCTTTTGATTATTTATTAGAGGATCGCAACTCTCCGTTGCTTGCAAAGGCTGCCTGAACTTCAGGAAGGCTTTCATTCCATGGTTGCGTGCCAAGTGCCTCTACGTGAGGTATGCATCGCTTTTCGAAAAAGAGCCGAGTTTCATGAGGGTCACCAGTAAATATGACCGTTCCGGCGCACATCAAAGATGCAACATCAGCAGTATCGACAAAATCTTTGCGATGGGTAATCAATAAAACAGCAGCGCCTTCTTCTGCTAAATTGCGAATCAATCTGCTAATGTCATCAAGTGAAATAATATCCACACCCGAGTCGGGTTCATCGAGAATGGCAAGACGAGGCCTCATCGCGTAAACGGCGGCTAATTCCACTCGCTTTCGTTCTCCTCCGGAGAGCGTTTTATCAGCAGAACGGTAGCCATATACTTTTGCTGGAAGTGCAACCGCCTTCAATGCATTGATGACTTTTTGTCTGTCTGGTTTTTTCAAGCCTAACCCCACATATTTCCCAACTGGAATTCCCTCAAATCGAGCAGGCTCTTGCCAAGCGAGGGTGATTCCTAAACGGGCGCGCTCTGTGATCGATAATTTGTTTAATTCCTGACCGTCATAGATGATTTTACCCGAATCAGGAGAATAGCCTTCGCATCCCATAATTGAGTAAGCAAGGGATGATTTTCCAGAGCCATTTATGCCTAATAATGCGTGAACTTGTCCTGAATTTAAGACTAGATTAACGTTCTCGAGAATTTTTCGTCCCTCGCGGGTAAGAGATAAATTTTGAATTCTAAGTATTCTTTCCATAATGTAAACTTCTTTCTATGAATGAGTGTGCCTTACCACGACACCCTTGATATTTTTTTGTAACATGAGATGTAATATCTGTAACATGTTAGATAGGCTGCTCATAATTATTCAATTTATTGAATATATCGTAATCGTCCTTGGTTTATTCGACCAGTAACAAATATCCATTGATTACCATGACACATGTACACCATAAATGTAGAAATGGTCAACTTTTGATTCACCAAACAAAGACCTTATCTGTTTATTTTTAAAAACAGATAAGGTCATTTGTTATTTGGTTTAAATCGATTATAAAGTAATCCTCAATTTTCTACTTTGTTTTATAAAAGCGATCTTCCTTTCGTTAGTATTCGTACCAATCCTTACGTGTAAGAGGGTAACCGCTCTTGCCATTTTCTAATGGTTTAAGCAGTAAAGATTGATAAACGTTTAAGCGTCCGTTAGCGAACCCATGAGCAGAGCCGGACATGAAGAGTCTCCATACGCGGTATGTGGGCTCATCGACATAATTGAGCGCCTGTGAGTGGTTTGCTTCGAGTCGTTGTACCCATTTCCGCAGAGTTATCGCATAATGCTCTCGAAGGCTTTCGACATCACGCACTTCAAACCCCGATATTTCAGCGGCATGGAGAGAAACATTGATTGGTGTTAACTCGCCATCTGGAAACACGTAAACTTCACTGAAAGTAGGTCTATGGAGTCGTTCATCATTCTCGCGTTTGGCAATCCCATGATTCAGGAAAACGCCTCCTGGTTTTAGTAGTTTGTAGGCTTGTTCGAAATAAACCGGAAGCAAATCTGCTCCCACATGTTCGAACATCCCTACACTTGCCAAGGCATCATATTTTTCAAAGTCATCCACTTGGCGATAGTCCTTCAGGATTACCCGGCAATGGTCACTTAAACCCGCAGTTCGAATTCGTTCATTGGCGAGTTCAACCTGTGGTTGGCTGGTTGTAATGCCTGTTGCATCTACGCCATAATTTTTGGCTGCGTGTATAACGAGTCCTCCCCAGCCGCAACCAAGATCCAGCAACCGTTGTCCAGGTTTTAAGCGAAGTTTCTTGCATAGATAATCCAACTTGCGTTCTTGAGCAGTGTTCAGGTCTTCTTCTGGGGAGTGGAAATACGCGCAGGAATATATCATACGATCGTCGAGCCATAAGGCATAGAAATCATTGGAGACATTGTAATGATAAGCGATTGCCTTCTGGTCGCGTTCGATAGAATGACGTTTACCAGATAAATGAGCCGGTTTGCGGTTCGTTGGGTGGGGGTTCTCAATTTTGGGCAGATGTAAAACATCAGCAGCAATACTTAATTTCTTGTGTGTATTGGAGACCTTGTTAGAAAGGATTTCTGCGAGATCAAACACGGATTCTATGTCTCCTTTAATATCGAAGTCATCGTATAGATAGGCTTCAGCCAAACCGACTTCGGTCCCGGGAAGAAACATAGAGCGTAATGCCCCCGGATGATTAAGGACGATTGTTGCGGGTTTGGGCGAATCATCAAGCCAATATTCATTGTTCCATAAGCGAACCCTCACTTTTTCTCCGCCTTCTTTCCCGAATAAGTCATCTAATAAACGCAATGTCCATTCTTCTGCTTTATTAGTTTTAATTGGTTGATTTTTCAATGCAGACATGGTCATCTCCTTTTAATTTTTTTATAAAAAAATTTCATTATGACAACATCTTATTGAGTTATTCAGTTTTTTTACAAAATTCGCAATCATCCGTATAAAGGAGATTAGTCCGTTTCTTAAATCCAAAATGAATCACGGTTGAGATTTCATTGCGAATCATTGGTGCGCTTCTTTTTGAATATATTAAGGAGCCAGTTATCCTTGGTTTGATTTTTTTCAGATTGCCATTTTATGATTTCATCTTTAGTGGTTTGGTAACCAATTTCGAATAGTTCCTCAGTGTGTTGAAAATCCCAGACGGGAATGGGACATTTTCCACTGAGCAAAATATGATGTATAACAGCACCCTTAGCCTTTGCCAATGCTATTTCGAGAGTCAATTGGCGTTGTTCGATGGTGTTAATTAATTTTTCGAAGAAGATGCCAAACCCTTGGGTATCAGCGGGTAATTCTCTGGGATCAGAAAGATCAAGGGCGATAATCTCATCGGCATTCTGTCTAAGTGCGGGCTCAATGGGAAGGTTGCTAACGAGCCCTCCATCGATAAGGAATCTTCCGTCTTTTTCTAACGGATGGATCCAGGGGGGGAGTGCTGTGGATGCGAGTAGTCCATCCAAAACAAATTGTTGTGGATTCGTGCCAAATAAGATTGTGCTTCCTGAGTTAAGATCTGCCGAGACAAGAATCAAGGGAATCTTTAAATCACCGAAACGCAAGTCGGGATTAACACCATGAGTAACGAAGAAATTCTTCATTCTATGAACTGGATAGATTCCGGCACGGTTGAAGAGGATTCTGATTGTAAGCCATATATAGTTAGAAGGTAACAGATCGGCTTTTGCCACATCGTGCCATGAGGACATCAATGTTTCGATGCTGGATTTATTCATTCCGTAATATGCGAGATGCGATGCATTGGCGGCTCCTGCAGAAGTACCCACAACAAGATCAGGGTGGATATCTGCTTCAAGTAATGCGCGCAAAGCACCAACCTGTAATGCTCCTCGTGAGCC
>DUEG01000024.1 GCA_011176615.1 Anaerolineae bacterium
ATCACCCAATGCTTGAGCCATTTTCAGTGTACCGAAACTTATGCTTGAATGGGCATTGCCAGCCTCATCGGGAATAGGCAAATCTTGTAAAGGCGTTGATGTGATTTGGATAAACAAGCCATTCCCTTTTCCTCCTTTGTGCAGTTGCCCTGTGGAGTGTAGAAATCGAGGCCCATATCCAAGGGTGGTTGCGAGTTTGTACTGGTCTCGAATGCTGAGACGCACTTTGTTAAGCGACTTCCGTGCCTGTTCGGTTGGATTAATATATGCTTGGATGGCGACATAATCCCCAGGTTTTGCTTGTGAGAGGAATGATTTTAATCTAACGGCGGATGGTTTTAACGAGTCTAAATGTGGAAGTTCCCCTTTCTCCTGAAATTCTGAAACCATCTGCCGGGCAAGAACTTTAGCCGATTCTACATTTGGCTGGTCGAAAGGATTGATCCCAATTCGATAACCAGAAATCGCGGTCGCAAATTCCCATAAGAAAAACAGACCACCAAGATTGGTTATTCTTTTGGAAATTATTTTTACTATTGGGTGTCCGTGATCGCTTAAAGAATCGATTTCGTCTTGAAATTCTTGGTCATTTAAAGTTAAAAATACAAAGAGGCGGTCGTTTCCATACACCTCAGGGCTTCCTAATGGCTCATTCACGACTGGTAGAATCCCCTTACCTTCTTTTCCGGTGCTCTCTGCGATTAATTGTTCGACCCAATCGCCAAAACTAGCCAAATGCGAATCCGTGATTAAGGTTAATTTATCCTTTCCGATCTTGGATAATTCACCCATCATTGCTCCGAGCAACGCCGCGGGATTGTTCTCGAGTGGATTTTCAGATTTACATAAGGTTGAAAGCAGATTGGCGCTCTTAAGCAATTTTTTAAGGTCAACACCAACAAACGCCGCAGGGACTAAACCAAAGAATGAAAGCACCGAATATCTCCCGCCAATATTGGGATTATTTAAAAAGACTTTTCGGAAATTAAATCGGTTAGCAAGGTCAATTAATTTCGATCCAGGATCTGTGATACCGATGAATTGCTTACCCGCTTGCTCTTTATCTTTGAATTTAAGAACTTTATTGTAAAAGTATTTGAATAATGAAAGTGTTTCAACTGTCCCACCAGATTTTGAGGCAACAATGAATAGAGTTTTCGTTATATCCATTTGGTTTTCGATAGATAAGATTGCGTCCGGATCGGTACTATCTAAAACAACCAGGTCAAATAGTTTGTGTTCAACGTTTTTGAATGTCTTGCTAAATAATTCCGGAGCCAGGCTGGAGCCTCCCATCCCCAAGAGGAGAATAGATTTGTAGCCATCTTGATGGGCTTTATCGACGAAATGGTGGATATCTTCGACGGCTTTCTCCATTTCATTTGTGACAGTCAACCATCCTAACCGGTTGGATATTTCTTGAGGGGTAGGTTTCCAGACTGTGTAATCATGATTCCATATTCGTTTGACGATATCTTGCTCTTTCATTTCTTCGAGAGCATCGGTAACCAACTTTTGATGAATACCGAGATTTGTTTGCATTTCTATTGGTGAATTCATTGGGGAATGGGAACCTTTCTGTTAAATTATTCTGTTTAATTTTTTGGATGTCTTTATGTACGGTTTGCTTACCAATGATTATGATTTTTCTTTCCTTTTTGAAAATTGAGAGTGTCTTTTCTCAGAATATGTAAAATCATTTGCAAACCGTGGAATATATAGAAATATTGATTGTCCATTGATCATTAAATTTTTTATAAAAATCACTTCTGCATCAAAGATTGGCGTGTTTTCGTATAAAAATCTTCGTTAGTTCAATAACTTGATCTAGTTCTTTATCTAAGGCAACACAGTGTCCCGATTCTTTCATCCAGTGGACTTCAACAACCTCGGATTGAATTGAGCGAGCGATGATTTTAGGTGTGTCAGGATGGACTGTTCTATCAAGTTTTCCTTGAATGATCAGGAGTGGTTGATGAATCTTATGAAGATTCTTGTGAACCTGTTTTTCTAAGAGGATTAATTGAAATGCACCTTTTAGAGGGTAAACTATATATCCTTGCCAGGGTAAATCATCATCCTTTTTTCGTTTTTTTATAAAGGGAACAAATGGAGACGCAAAGATCAAGAGGTATTTCTTTGATAGCGGGATTGAGAGTTTCAATGCGGGTGCATATGTGATGATTGCAGCAATCTCTGGGTGGTTTGCTGCTAGGAGTAAAGCTAGCAATCCCCCTGTTGATTCTCCTCCCACAATCACGGTAGAACATCTGGATTGGAGATCTTGGTAGGCATTCTCGGCACTAGCAGCCCAATCTTTCCAAGAGTAGCGGTTGGCATCTTCTGGAAAAGTGCCATGCCCAGGGAGTAAGGGGCCTGCGACAGTATATCCCGCCTCATGCAAAGCATGCCCTAATGGTCTTACTTCGGCGGTTGTTGCAGTGTAACCGTGGATGAGGAGTATCCCAATTGAGCCGCCCTCGAAGAGAAAAGAATTGCCTTCTAATTGGGGATTTTTAAATAAAGACTCAGGATTATTTTTCATTGTGTTTTTTACCTTGTTTTCGCCAAATCCTGTTAATTCGGTGTTCTAATTCTGGCAGAAGATTTAGACGTTCATATTTTGGAAAGGAGGAAGATTGTATTATTTTAATTGCAGATTGCGTCCACGATTCTGCTTTATCGTATTGGCGATAAGTATGCTCGTAAACTTTGGCAAGTTCGACATGTGCATAAATTTCTCCTTTTCCCGCAGCGATTTCCCAAAGAGGAATGGCTTGCTCGTAATCGCCCCGCTTCTTTTCCAGAAAGGATAATTGTTTGATCGCGTATTGTAAGTGAGGCTCTTCGAGGTCTTGGTAAGCGATTCCGCGCCGATATAGTTTGATTGCATTCTCAAGATCACCAATATCAGCATAAAGTCTCGCAATGGAAATCACATCCAAACCGTGTTTGATAGGGTATTCCAATGGATCCGAGAGTAGTTGTGAGATGTGAATCAGGAGCGCTGCTAGAGAAACTACGTCGATTTCGTTATGATAAAAGACATTTATCAAGGGGCGTGCATCTCCTGTATGTAAATAATCATAATAGTAATCTGCGATCATCCAGCCTGGAACATCATCTCCGGAACGTTTTAGGTTAAGTATTTTTGCCTCGATATCACCTAGGGTACGGCTTGGGAGACGGAGGCGCCATAACTTCCTTGACAAATGAAGTAAATCAATATGGCTCAAATTAGAGAGTGGTGTAGGAAACGAATTAAGCGCAAAACGAGTGTTGAGAAGTGGAACATCAAAAGATTTTCCATTGTAGGTTACGATTGTATTGCAAGGCGCCAGATAAGATTCAATGGCTGCAAGTTGCGTGGTTTCTTCAGATGGTTCGCGCAAGAAGAATTGTTTGTTTTCGAAAAACTCATCTACAAAACGACCAATACCTATTAAGAATGTATAGGTGCCTGTACCTCCAATCAATCCAGTCGTCTCGGTATCTAAGAAGGCAATGTCTTTTAGATTAACCTGCGCGATTCTTGGGTCGTTCGCATAGGCAGCAATGATATTCAAGTTGGTTGATTGGTCGAATTTTACAGACCCATGTTGGTAATCTCTTGGGTATCTTTTGGTAACCGTGAAAATATCTCCATGATTATGCGATTCCCATTCCCCAAGAAGGATTTGTTCGATGGGGAAGATGGATGATTTTGTCGGCTCTTGTTTATTAATGCCGTTGACACCGCGTAAAACCCCAAGGGATTTTAATTTATCCGCAATACTTTCCATGTGTGACCTTTACAACGATAGAATGATTAACATGATTATTGTCATCTTTTCGGAGTAAATGTTTTTGGTACAATCTATTTTTGATCGTATTCCTGACACTATATCATCTTTGATGATCATCTATGCATTTATCAATTGACATCGATCAACAATCACACATTGAGGATACCATTAAACTATTTAATGGGGGCAAAAAATGAAGGCTCTTAGCATCCACGCGCATTTTTATCAGCCTCCACGTGAAGACCCGCTCACAGGAGAACTGCCTGTTGAAAAAGGAGCTGCGCCATATCATGATTTTAATGAAAAGATCCTCGCGGAGTGCTACCGACCGAACGCGATATTAGGAAATTTCGAATATATCAGTTTTAATGTTGGCGCTACTTTGATGAATTGGTTACAGAACAATGATCAGGTTACTTATCGTCGTATTAGGGCACAAGATAAGGCAGCATTTTTGCGGTCAGGTGTTGGGAATGCTATCGCTCAGCCGTATTTCCATGTGATCCTTCCACTAGCGAATCGTAGAGAGAAGGAAACACAAATTCACTGGGGGATTATGGATTTTGTTAAACATTTTGGACGAATTCCTAAAGGAATGTGGTTACCCGAAACAGCAGTGGATTATGAGACTCTGTCATTGGTAGCCCAACATGGGATTCAGTATACGATCTTAGCGCCCTGGCAAGCAAGGGAAAATGGGTTAGACCCCACAAAACCTTATCTCGTGAAATTAGATAACGGAGATGAAATAACAGTATTTTTCTATCATGACAGTCTGAGCGGGGGGGTGAGTTTCCATCCTAACATGACGGAGAACGCGTACGAATTTGTTGAGAAACAATTGGAAAGCAAGTATTTTGGTGCTCAGGATCAATTAATGTTAATTGCCTCAGATGGCGAATTGTATGGGCATCACAAGAAATTTCGGGATTGGTTCCTGGCTTATCTCGTTCAAAGCGCATGCCAGCAAAAGGCCATCGAGATAACGACGCCAGGTTTATGGTTGAAGTCGCATCCCCCAAAAGAAACAATTGGCATTCAGGAGAATACTTCTTGGAGTTGCCATCATGGTATTGCGAGGTGGTCAGAAGATTGTGGGTGTACGCCCGGCAATGGGAAATGGAAAAGGGTTCTCCGCCAGGCGTTCGACCGATTGGCGTCAACACTCGATGATGTTTTCTCTAGTGAGGGTACTTTATTGGGCATCGATCCTTGGGAGATGAGAAACCGCTATATTTCGGTGCTGAGTAAAGAGTTATCCTTTACAGATTTCTTAAGTGAATTCTCATTGAATGCGTATCCTTCATGGAAAGTCCACCAATTGGAATTATTAATGCGTTCGCAATTCGAAAGATTGCGTATGTTTACATCTTGCGGATGGTTCTTTGACCGATTTGATCGAATTGAGACGAGAAATAATGTCGCGTATGCGGCGCATGCACTTTGGTTGGCTTACCTGGCAACTGGCATTAATTTGAGCGACCAATTCGAGGAAGATTTGCTCGATGTTCATCGGAGCGATATTTCAATAAGCGGTCAAGAAATATATCAGGATTCGATAGAAAAGATATCGAGATATTACGACCGAAAGAAGATAATCAGCCGTTAACTTGGTTTTGTTATTTGGGTAATTACAATATCTTATCCAGGAGATTGAGATGAGCCTGGATAGTTTAGTTCAAATAAATGGGCATGGGGACAAGAGAGAACCGACAAAGAAATATCTGCTTAATGATACTAAATGGATAAAAAATTAGATTGTTTTTATCATTGCTTCAATAATAATGGAAAGGAGATCCTCCAGTTTGGGATCTCTAACCAATTTATCGTTGAGCAATAATCATCTCCCCTTAATCTAAAATATGCGTAAACCTGAGGTTGGTTTTGTACAGAGCCAAATTATAATAATCTTTGTGAAGCCAACATTCGCCAAGACTATTTTAAAGAAACATGTTGCAATTCCTGCAGACCATGGATCCTGGGTATTCATTCTGAGCCCCTTATTGATTGGTTTGTTTGCGGGTGGAAGGATAAGCGCACCATCTCTGTACCTGATTATTGCTTCGATGGCTGGCTTTCTCATTAGACAACCTGTCACGATTGCCGTAAAGGTTCTTAGCGGGCGACGATCGAAGAAAGATTTTCAGGCAGCCATGTTTTGGATTGGTATATATGGTGTGATTGCCAGCGTGTCAATTTTAGAACTTTTCTTACTTGGATATGGTTATGTTATCATCCTCGCTATTCCAGGCGTATTCGTGTTTCTTTGGCATCTCAATTTAGTAAGGACACGATCTGAGCGACATCAAATGGGTGTTGAAATCGTGGCAAGTGGGGTACTTGCGCTAAGTGCGCCCGCCATGTATTGGGTAGGTATTGGTCATGCTAATCCGCAAGGTTGGATTCTCGTCATCTTGGTCTGGCTTCAATCCGCTACTTCGATAGTCTATGCCTACCTGCGTTTGGGGCAGCGCGACTTAAAGACAGTCCCCAAAGTCATTGACAGATTGAAGATGGGGTGGCGCGCATTGTTGTATTCGGGGTTTGACTTTGCTTTGGTTTTATCCCTTTCAATTCTTGGTTTTCTACCCCCCTTACTCTTCATCCCGTACAGTCTGCAATTTATTGAAACCCTTTATGGAACACTGAGCCCAGCGATTGGCGTTAAGCCAACTCGAATTGGGTTTCGCCAGTTGATTATCAGTTCCTTGTTTACGTTGTTATTTATCCTGACTTGGTCCTAGTAAATTCTTTCAAAAAGCAATTTTTAATAAACAGGACTATTTACAGGCGAGATAGTATAACGACTATAATGAACCTTTCCCTTACTTAATACGAAAATCAACTTTTGGTAAGTTCTAGAAGTTTTTCGATTTGGTATTCAGAATTTGTTGCGTTAATCAAAAGCGCTTGGATTATTTGAATTACAGGGGTAATTTTGCGGGATATTATGTCCGGCTTTTCTTCATATTGATAATGGATTTGAATTAATCCTATCAAGAATAGTCCGATGATTAATTCTTCAAAGGCTTCTTTATTGAACCAAAGAATCCCTTGGTATCGATTTATGTGAATATACTGATTGACTTCTTTATCTTGAAGGAGCGCTTCTAGAATTTGGTAAGGTTTCTTTTGTGCGTCAATATACTCTGAAACCCAAGATTGGTAGCGAGAAAGGATTTTGATCAAACTTATGTCTTGGGATACAATTGGCTCTTCCAATCCCAGACCGTGGTATGTATCTCTAATAATCTTTCCTAGCATCCACTCATCGATGAGGCTCCTGCTGCGTTCCTCAAAATTGTGCTCATCAAATGATTTTCCAAGCAAATGTGTGAATAGCCAAGTGAATAATATCGTAAACTCATTCCTGGTCGTTTTTTCGGTGATCAAACCGCTGAGCCTTTGTTCGAGTTCATGAAGGATAAGTTTGAAGTCCCGGGATTGTATTCTCGAGGTTTCCTCAATGGACACAGGAAGATTGAGGATGATTTCCGTCTTTCTCTTGATCTCACTTGTTATCTCGTCGATATTCATCATGGTATGCGTGACATTTATTATTTCTGTCAGGAAACGTCTTGTTTTTTGTTCCACCTCATCGAGAATTTCTTTTGGTATAGGTTTTGTTAATCGTTTTGAATTGATATGCTCTAATAACCAATGGTACATGCCTGGATTTACTAATTCGTGGAAGGGGTAATGGATTGGCTGGAGAAGCAATTCTTTCAAGGCTGTATTAATGTCAGGTACGCCTCGTCCATTCAGATATTGATTCAGTTGAGCATATTGACCCCAATCCGTATCTTGAACTTCCCTGAAATCTAGAAATACTTGATATTTATACGCCTTCAATGCTACGTAAAACCCTTGTTCATAGATACTTTTATTATTGCGAATATATTCTAAGCCGGTGATATGGTCTTTGAAAATAGCGAAGAAGCGGGGATCATTAGTTAGTCCAAGACTTTCTCCAAGGCTATTCTGATGTAATTTCGGCTGGGAATCTGTTTTGTTCAAATATGCCGCAGATGTCTTAAGCCAGCCGTGTGTCTCCCCCCATTTATTGTTGAAAACAACCAAACTGTGCTCTTCCCCTGTGCGATTCGTATATGCGATGACGTTCTCATCCACTTTCCCTTCTGCGGTGTAGAGGTCAAATAATCTAAAGTGTTCAACATCAGCAAATAGAGAGCGCTTGTGCATAAGAGGGAATATTTCCTTCTTGTGTCTTTCGATGAGCATCTGGTCAGGTGATTCATCCCAATATGGTCTTTTAAATTCCATGCCATATTTTTCTGTAAGTCCTTCGATTTGACCATGACCAAACATTGGCAATCCTGGCAGTGTGACGAGCAATGTGCAAATTCCGAAGTATTTATCATCTTTACCAAACTGAGCAACAGCGGTTTCTTCATCCGGATTATTCATGAAATTTACATAGCGTTTCAGGATTTGGGGATCAAATTCCAATGTATTTTTGATCAATTGCCTGTATTCAGCATTCTTCTCGTCTCGAAGCATATTCATGAAGGCGCTGTTATAGACTCGGTGCATTCCAAGCGTCCGTACGAAGTAACCTTCCATAAGCCAAAATGCCTCTGCAAGCAACAATGTGTCAGGAATTTCCGCAGCGACCCGATCTACTACCTCACGCCAGAATTCATGAGGCATTGCTTTATCGAATTGCTCTTTGGTCATCCCAAATTCGGATCTGGAGGGTATATCGCCTCCGCTTCCGGGTTCCGGGAACCATAATCGTTGGTAGTGTTTCTTGGTGAGTGTCATTGCAGCGTCAAAACGTATGATAGGAAACTTTCTGGCAACATGCAGGATTGTTTGAATAACCGCTTCCCGTACTTGTGGCTTTAGGTAGTTAAGTTGGGCTGTGTCATTCCAAGGCATTGATGTGCCATCGTTCCCATGATAGATGAACTTGGTATCGCCTGTCCATAAATCTGTGCGTTTAAAGACGACTGCCGCGTCTTTTTTGTCGTAATAATGATCTTCAATTTTTATTTTTACTCTTGGATCCTCGGAAAGATTGGCACCATTGAAAGTATAAGCGGGGAAGGGACAATAATTTGTATATATAAACCAATCGGGATGTTCAATGATCCACTTTGAATAAATACCAACATGATTGGGTACCATGTCTGCAGCGAGGCGAATGCCGCGCTTCCAGGCTTTGCTTCGGAGTTGTTGGTATGCTTCTTCGCCTCCCAGATCCTCGGCGATAACGTAATCGTAAAGCGAATATGCAGACGAAACAGCATCTTGATTCCCGCAAAATTGCTTGATTTTTTTCGAGGCACTACTCCGTTCCCATAATCCAATCAGCCACAAACCCGTAAAACCCCACTCCGCCAGTTGGTCAAGTGCTTCATCAGGTATCTGGTCAAGACGATGTATTGAGCGTTGATAATGTTTGGATAATTGGTCCAACCATACATATGTGTTCTTGGCAATCAGAACTAATTTGGGCATCCATTCTTGATCCGGGCTGAAGCGTTCTTCTTCTAACAACCCTGAACGGGATTGTAAGAGAAAGTCCAAAACATGGGCAGTGCCTGGTCCAGGGAGAGTATTTTTTTGTTCTTCTTTGATGAGATCAAGATTTTTGAGGATCCGAAAAAGGAGATTACCAAGAAGGTACCCCCAATTCTGACGTATATATTCTAATTGCCCCTCGATTGAATGGGGAGATTGGATTGCTGGTTCGCTTAGCATGTCAATCAAGGATTGGTTTTTTGGTCCGAAAGGTGGCTGTGTCTTAAAGAAATCTTTTAATCCTTGAATAATTTGGTTGTAGGCTGATTGATGTGCTAGGTCTGTGTCGTCGAACAACTCAACATAGGAGGTGAGCGCTGGATTGGCATTTGCAAGCCAAAGCATGATTAATTCTTCGAGCGTGATGAGGCGGTTGGATATTCCTTCGGTTTGATCATTTAGGTAATCATTTACTGATTGGTTTCCAAGATATACATTAATGGGAGGAAAATATTTGCAGAAAATTTCTAAGGTTTCCTCAACTTTTTCCTCTCCGATAATTTCCTTCAGGGTATTGAGGCTTTCCCCCAAAACTTCTGGGGCAATATGTTTGCGATACAAAAGGAAAATATAGTGTAAAATTTCATCGATAAGACCGATTGCAGCGATTTCTCCGCTTTTCACTGCGCTTTCAGGGAATTCAATAAGATTACGTTTGTCGTTTATTTTTTTGGTAAAAATTCTTGCAGCGTGAAAGTCGGCAAATATGACATTGCCATTTAATGAAAATAATGATTTGTCGAAATGATAGTGATCGCGTGCTTTTCGGGAGACATGAAATTCCATGGATGTTTTAGCCTTATAATAATGATTAATGGAGATTCTATCTTATTCTAGCATGGGGTTATCAGTTGGGCAATGAATACAACAAAGAAGAGAGGAATTTATTAACCATGGATATTAATTCTGGTGGTGAAACATGCATATTGTGACTTGGAATGTCAATGGAATCAGGGCGAATTTAAACAAAGGCTCCTCCTTGTGGCTGCGCGATATCAACCCGGACATCATCTGTTTACAAGAAATAAAGGCGCGTGCGGAACAATTGAATGAAGAACAGCGGGCGGCTTTTAGTGGCTGGCATGAAAGTTGGAATCCGGCTCAACGACCTGGATACAGCGGCGTAGCAACATTTACACACCAATCCCCAATAGAAGTTGGCACTCAACTAGGTGAAGAAGAGTTTGACAAAGAGGGGAGGGTGATCTTAACAAGAACCGAAGCATTTATTTTAATGAATATCTATTTTCCAAATGGGAAACGTGACTTGGGAAGGTTAAAATATAAATTAGATTTCTATGAAAAGATCCTAGGGTTGAGTGACCAGTTACATCAACAGGGTGATCAAGTGATAATTTGTGGTGACTTTAACACCGCCCATAAAGAGATAGACCTTAAAAATCCCAAGCAAAATGGCAAAGTTTCCGGATTCTTACCTGAGGAGCGGGCTTGGATAGATAAATACCTTGCTCACGATTTTGTCGATGCATACCGCTATTTATATCCAGAGCGGGTGCAATATACATGGTGGTCTTATCGGTTCAATGCAAGGAAGAGGAATATCGGATGGCGATTGGATTATTTCTTGATATCAGCCGGGCTGACTGATAAAATCGAAGATATCGTCATCCATGATGATGTGTTAGGCTCCGACCATTGTCCGGTGAGCCTTTTCCTTAATCTTTGATAAATTTTAATTATCGGCTTGTGCCATATAAATTAATAGTGCTCTCGCTAATAGGGTGTCGTCTTTTGCGCGATGGGTGTTAGGTAGATTGATACCGCATTGTCGACCAGCGGTATCAAGTGAATGCCATTTAAAAGAGCCGTACTTTGGGTTGCGAACGCCATAATACTGAGCATAAAGTTTCATTAAACAAACATATTGTGTCCCTGGTGGGGATTCCCAAGATATCCAATTAACGGTGTGTGTTTGACGCATCATTCTTACATCAAACTCAGCATTATAGATTGCTACTGTTCGGTTAGCAAGGATTGTTTTCGCTTTCTCCCAAACCGAAAGCCATGAGGGAGCATCCTTGACCATTTCATTTGAAATTCCATGGACTTGGAAAGCATCTCTTGAGATTTGTCCTACTGGTTTAACCAGAGAGTCGAGAAGTACGGATCCATCATAATCAATGATTGCAATTTCGATAATTGAATCCATGGGACCAATCCCGGTTGTTTCTGTATCCAGGTAGATTGGTTTGCTTTGTAGAATCTCTCTTGCTGTTCGAATAGCGTCATTGCGGGAAGAAGGTATCATCTTTTTGTAACTCCACTTAAGCGTTGAAAGATAATTATATCCCTATTTTGGAGATTCTAGGTTGATTATATTTTGAAAACTATAATTGAATGCAGGTAAAAACATTGGGCTCTTTCTGATGAGGTTGTAACTTGTTTGAATAGGTAACATACTGAAAATTACAAGTTGATAATGTACTACTGTGGGTTAATTATCTTTCTGGAGGCTATTATTTAACTGCTCTCGGAAATCTGCAGCAGAATTGACCGGTTTAAGGCACGCGAAATCATGGCATACGTAGGCTGTAGGTTGCCCGTTGCGTAAAAGACGGTCTTCAAGCAATTTGGGCGACCCGTCCGTAGGAGGATATTCTGAAATGGCGATGATTGTTCTTGGCAGATAGGTTTCCCAAAGAACTGCAAGTAGGGATTCCGTTTGCAGATCGTCCAATGAACCGAGAATAGCGATTTCGGATGTGGGGCCAATGGCAATATCAGCAGCAATCAACCACTGAGAAAATGTTGTTGGATATTGTGTCATCACTTCTTGCATGGAAGCAATCATTTTTTTTGCCATGTTGTGCCACTTGATTTTATTTTCATATGCTGATAGGAGGAGTAGGGCGGTTGCAGCCAAAGCGTTTCCTGATGGGGTGGCGTTGTCCTGCAAATCTTTTGGGCGGAGGAGTAAAGATTCGTGATCGTCCCTAGTATTATAGAAGCCGCCGCTGGAATC
>DUEG01000025.1 GCA_011176615.1 Anaerolineae bacterium
TATCCGCACCCGTGAAAACAACTTGTGCACCAGCATCAAAAAGTGATGCGGCTGCTTCTTTCTCAACAATAGGATCATGCCAGGTATTTAGCCATCGCACGTCAATTGTACATTCTGGACAGGTTTTTCTCATCCCCAAAGCAAAAGCATTCCCAAGTCGTAATTCCTCAGGAATTGGGAAGGTTGCCATATATCCAAGTTTGGGGTTGCCATCCATTTTCGCTCGAGCGCCTGCGAGCATTCCTGCTAAATACTTCATATCTTCCATTGCGCCCATTAAGTTGCCAAAGTTCTTCTCGTTGGACTTAAAGCCACTGATATGAATATAGGTTATGTCTGGAAATTCTTCTGCAACAACGCTCATTGGGTCCATATATCCAAAAGAAGTACCAAATATCAGATCAAAACCTTTTCTTGATAGACTCCGGAAGATTTGCTCTGAATCTGCGCCTTCAGGAACATTCTCAATATATGCCACATGAACATTTTCCATGTTCTCCTCTAGGTACTGTAAGCCCTCAAAATGCGCCTGGGACCATCCGCCATCATCATGCGGTCCAATCAATACCATTGCAATATTAAATTTCCCTTCTTCAATCGTAGGTATTTGAAAACCCGCAACTTCTTCTGGTTTCTCCGTCGGAACTGCTTCTGCTGGTTTTTCAGTTTCTTGAGGCTGTGCCTGTTCAGTTGGTTTTGCAGTGCATCCTACAAGGATCACCACAATGATGATCAAAAGACTGATAAACCACTTTGATGATTTGTTTGTCATCGGAAACTCCTCCATTTTTTAAATCAAAAGGACAATTCTATCTTTTATTACCTTTGCTTATTGGTAAATTAAATTCTTTTCTGATTAATAGCTTGAGCACCTCCTTCCTAAAGTTAATCAATGAGTGTTAATCATCATATATAACATTGTTATTCATTAGTCGTTAATAATAACATCTCCTGATAATTTCCGCTTGAAAATTTAATAGGATCATCAGGGAACGATTGTTGTTCCTGTTTCGCCTTTTAAGGCTCTACTTATATTTTCTGGATTTGTGATAATCGCCTTTTTACCGCCTTCCCTTAAATACCAAATGATCGCTTTGATTTTTGGTGCCATAGACCCTTCAGCAAAGTGAATACCCTCTTTTAGATATTGGTCTGCCTGTTCTAAAGTCATGTGATCTACCCATTTTTGATTTGGTTTCCCAAAATTCAAGGCAACTTTCTCAACTGCTGTCGAAATTAAAAATAAATCCGCATTAATTGATATTGCTAACAATGCTGAAGCATAGTCTTTGTCAATTACTGCCGCGACACCTTTGTATTCATCATCTACTTTAATCACAGGAATGCCACCACCACCAACGGTGATAACAACAGTTCCTTCTCTAAGCAAAATCCCGATTGCTTCTTCTTCTAAGATTTTAATTGGTTTGGGGGATGGCACAACTCTACGCCAGCCACGTCCCGCATCTTCCACGACTTTCCATCCAAGATCTTTCTCACGGGTTTTTGCATTTTCCTCATCCATGAAACTACCAATAGGTTTAGTTGGATTTTTAAACGCTTGATCTTTTGGGTCAACGGCTACTTGTGTTATTACAGTCGCGACTGATTTCTTAATGCCTCTCTTTGTTAATATATTCTGCAAATTTTGCTGGAGTGCGTACCCAATCGCTCCTTGAGTATCAGCACCACAAACATCCAAAGGTACCTCGTGCATACCTTCAACTTTATGGGCTATTTCCGACCTTCTTAAGATAAATCCCACTTGTGGTCCATTACCATGACCAATTGCAACATTCCATCCTGCTTCAATCATGTCTGCAATATGAATTGTTGTTTCCTTTGCAGCAAGATACTGATCTTCAACAGTCACATGTTGCTTATCTTTAATAAGGGAATTTCCACCAATGGCTACAACAGCAATATTATTATTTTTCATATCATTCTCTATCTCATTGTAAGTGACATAACCGCTTTTTGAACATGCAGTCGATTCTCTGCTTCATCAAAAACTACAGAGTTTTGCCCATCCATCACTTCGCTTGTAACTTCCACGTCTCGGTCGGCAGGAAGAGGGTGCATGTATATCGCATCTTCTTTCGCCAATGCCATCCTACGGGAGTCAGTAATCCAATTCTTATACCGGTCTTGGATTGCTTTTCCTTTTTCAGGGTCTTGTGTTGTTAATAACGGCCCCCATGATTTAGCATAAACGATATCCGCATCTTTGAAGGCTTCATCCATATTATCAACAACCTCAAATCCCGTATGAAACTTTTTAGCTTCAGCCCGTGCTTGATCCATAATTTCAGGCATCAATCTAAACTCTGGCGGATGAGCAAGAACAACATCCAGCCCAAATCGCGGCATTTGAAGAATCAAGGACTGAGGTACAGAAATTGGTTTAAGATATGAAGATGCATATGCCCAAGATACAACCATTTTTCTCTTTCTTAGATTTTTACCCTTTTTCTCCATGATCGTCATTAAGTCTGCCAGTATTTGAAATGGATGATAAATCTCACATTGCATATTGAATACTGGCACACGAGATGACTCTGCCACAAGATTTAAATAACGATTTCCAATACCCCAATCCACATGCCGGATTGCGATCCCATCAAAATACCTGCCAAAGATTTCACCTAGTTCCTTTTCTGTATCACCATGGGAAATTTGTGTCGTCCTACTTTCTATGAAAGCAGCATGGCCTCCAAGTTGTGCCATCCCCGCCTCAAACGACCCACGAGTCCTTGTGCTTGAAAAGAAGAAAAGCATAGCAAGTACTTTATCACGTAGATATGAATGAGGCTCTCCTAATGCCCGCTTTTTCTTAAGATCCCATGCAACCTCAAGTACAGTTTCTACCTCTTCCTTACTAAAATCAAGATCGCCTATTAAGTTCCTTCCTCTTAAATCTGTTTGCATATCGATACTCCATCCTTTGATAACGCCATATTTTATTCCATTGCCCCTAAAACGAGCGCTAATAGCGCCATGCGCATAACTACGCCATTGAAAGCCTCCTGCCAATAACGTGACCAACGCGTGATATCCACATCAGGCGGAATTTCATCCATTCTAGGCAGGGAATGCAGCAAGATAGCATCAGGCTTCGCTTTCTTTTCTAATAATTCACGTGTGATTTTGTAATTTGAAGGTGTTAAACCATGCTCTCCAGCCTCTTGCCTTGACTTTGTGTAATCAGGCTGAACAACTGGCTCCACTAGGATCACATCTGCATCGCCAATTGCTTTTTCCACATGATCCACTTCCTTGTAATCCAGACTGTATTGGCTAATTTCAGCCTTAAATTCTTCTGTAAGTGCCATATCTGGTGGCGAAACAAACGTTATCGGGCAATCGAATTGAGTTAAACCATACGCCAATGAGTGCATAGTACGCATACGCATATCACCCACGGCTAACCATTTCAAGCCGTCCAGACGACCTTTTTCTGTAAGAACTGTGTATAAATCTGTCAATATCTGGGTCGGATGCTCTCCCCAACCATCGCCTCCATTAATAATCGGTACACTTGCCCATTTTGCAGCCTCATGCGGTGCGCCTTGTCGGAAATGCCGCATTACAATCACATCTCCATAATACTCAAGCATCTTCACAGTATCCTTAATGGATTCTTGATACCAATCGCCTGCTCTCGTCATCTTAGCATCAGAAAAACCAGTTACTTGCCCACCTAACCGTATCATTGCAGCCTCATGTGCAAGTCTAGTTCTCGTTGATGGTTGATAAAATGCAGTCACTAGAGTCTTTTCTTTTAACAGTTCTACATTTCGCCTATTTCTTGCAATTGGCTCCAATTCTTTTGCTACTTCAAAAATACGGAAAAATTCATTTCGCTCAAAATCCTTTAAAGACAATATGTCTCTACCTAAGAAACTACGCATTTTATTACCTCCAAATAATATTATTGTTTTAATTTATTAGTACTGCTTATGTTACGTACAACATGAAATCTAAAATATCCTGGCAGAAAATAACTTTTCGAATAATCTACTGGTCTCCCATACACAGAATATAATATTGATGTAAATTGCAATAAGGCATCGTCACGCTGAATATCCAGTGCATTAGCAATTAAATCGTCTGCTGTAATGGCTTTAATTTCACATTTTGAATTTCCCAGCATAGGTTTTCCGCGCTTGATTAATAAATCCAAGATTGAACCAGAGAATCCAACTGGAATATCCTCTTCCAACAAAATATCAATAGGCAAAATATCCTCCAAAAAAGCAACAGGGCTGCTTTCAACATTTATCACTCTCGTTACACAAGTTACTTCATTATTTTTAGGAATATCAAGTTTTTTTGCGATACTATCCTTTGCTATGCATCGTTCGATTTTTAATAATCCCATAGAAACAGGTAACCCTATCCGCTCTGCTAATGTTTCAATACTTTCAAGAACTTCCAACCCACTTTCAATAATCTTCTTGGGATGCAAGGCGAATGTTCCGACTCCTTGACGACGCCTTATCCATCCTTCATTCTCTAAGGCGCGCATCGCTTCTCTCAAAGAAGCACGTGAAACATTAAGTTCTTTTGAAAGCGCAGGTTCAGATGGTAACCGTTCCCCAGGTTTCGCTTTCTCTATGATTCGTTGTAAGCGTTTATACAAATTATTCGTTGATTTTCTTTCCATCGTTTTTCAATTTTCTCAATTCACCCAAAGCGATGTCTACTGTTCAATTACTGGTAAAAATTGTAAATTCTTCACATCTACCAAACCAAGATCGGATAGACGAAGTTCCGGAATTACTACAAGTGCCAGCAAACTTAACTGCATATTTGGATTATTTAGATTACAACCGCATCTTTTAAAGCCATCCAATACTGTGGTCGCTTGCTTCGCGACCTTTTCTGCGCTCTCACAGGACATTAACCCACCAATAGGCAAGGGTACGCTACCGATATTTTTCCCGTCCAGGATAACAACCTGCCCTCCCTGCATCTCGATTAATTTATGTGCAGCAATCGCCATATTTTGTTCATTAGTGCCAACAATGATCATTTGATGGCTATCGTGCGCTACAGTTGACCCAATGGCACATTCTCTGTTTAATCTAAAACCATGAACAAAACCAACTTGTACTCGACCAGTGTCATGATGTCTTTCAATTAAAGCAATTTTTGCAATATCCCGCTCAATATCCACTGAAACTTTCCCATTTACTGCATTCATCTTCATTCTCAAATGTTTTGTTGGCGCTTGGTTCTCTATTACTCCAATGACGTTCGCTGTTACAGTTCCCAGAATATCGGTTTTGATAATAAAATCTTCTTCTGTTAAATTTTTTCCGACATTAATCGAATTCGTTGCCCATTTGGGATAGGAATATGTAGGCAATTCGCTCAGCATTAAACCGTTTTCCGCTATTAACCGTCCCTTAGCATAAACTTTCTCTGCCCTGAAGTTATTCAGATCCTTTACAATCAGAACGTCTGCAAATCTTCCAGGAGCAATCATTCCAATATCCTTCGCTAATCCGAAATGTTCTGCTGTATTTATCGTACACATCTGGAGCGCCGTTATGGGTTTAAGCCCATGTTTTATTGCATGACGAAGAACTCGGTCCATGTGCCCATCATTTACAAGTGTCTCTGAATGACTATCATCTGTACAAAGGATAAAATGCCTAGAATCCAATCTTTTTTCAATGATTGCACCTATTTGATTAGCGACATCATGCCATGCAGATCCATACCTCAACATTGGTTTCATCCCCTGCCGCACTCTTGCTATTGCATCTTCTATACGAGTGCCTTCGTGATCATCCTCAGGACCAGCAGCAACATACCCATGAAATGGAAGTCCTAAGTCAAGCGATGCATAGTGACCCCCAATTACTTTCCCTTTGGCTTTTGTTTCAGCCATTTCCGCATGCATCTTATCATCACTCATATATACACCTGGAAAATTCATCATCTCCCCAAGCCCAATAATTCCATCCCAAGTCATCGCTTCCGCCACTTCTTCAGGTCCAATAGTTGCTCCTGGCGTTTCAAAACCTGGCGCAGAGGGAACGCATGATGGCATCTGTACCCAAACATGAATAGGTTGATTTAATGCTTCATCAACCATCAATTTGACCCCTTTTAATCCGAAAACATTTGCAATTTCGTGCGGATCAACAAATATTCCTGTGGTGCCATGGGGTACGACCGCTTTTACAAATTCCGTAACCGTTACCATACTAGACTCAATGTGCATATGAGCATCGAGCAATCCTGGTACCAAATAATCATTTTCAGCATCAACGATATTGGTTTTACTTCCGATGGTATGCGATGCGTCAGAGCCTACATAAGCGATGCGTTTGTCAACAATAGCTATATCTGTATTTGGAATAATCTCCCCTGATTGAACACAAACCCACCGACCATTACGTATGACTAGGTCTGCTGGCTCCCTGCCCATTGCCACATCAACCAAACGTTTCGATATCTTTTTTATATTGATTTCATTCATAAACCATATCCAAACATCAAAAATTTTTTCAGGCTAATAACCGACGAGCGCAATTATTATGTTCAATAATTAATCGTTGCATATCTACCGTCTGCATCATGCCATCTTTTACAATTAAGTTGCCACCGACAACTGTAAAATCTGCCTTTACCGGCGAACAAAAAACAACTGCAGCGACAGGATCATGTATCGCTCCTGCATATTCGATCCTATTGAGGTTTATAGCAAAAAAGTCGGCTGCTTTTCCGATTTCCAATGAGCCAATATCACTTCTTCCGAGCAGGCTAGCGCCTCCTCGGGTCGCTATTTCAAGTGCTTGTCTTGCAGTCATGATATCAGGAGATTCTCCTCCTGATTGCGATGCTCCCAAGTTTCCCGCTCGAACTCTCGACAATAGCATCGTCCGGCGGACTTCTTCAAGCAAATTCGATCCATCATTACTAGCAGATCCATCAACCCCAATACCTACTTTTACGCCACTGTCTATCATTTCTATTATTGGTGCTATCCCAGAAGCCAATCTCATGTTCGCTGATGGACAGTGAGCTACCCCACATCCTGTTTTCGCATAAAGTGCAACCTCTTCGTCATTTACATGCACAGAATGAGCAAACCAAACGTCATCACCTATCCAGCCAAGTTCCTCCATATAAGCAACAGGACGAAATCCAAATTTATCAATACAAAATTCCTCTTCATCTTTTGTTTCTGCTAAATGCGTATGTAAATGGACATTGTATTCTCGAGCCAATGAAGCACTCCGCCTCATGAGATCTGGTGAAACACTAAAAGGCGAACAAGGAGCAAGCACTATTTGAGTATAAGACCCAGGATTTATATCATGATACTTCTCGATTAATCTTTGTGAATCTCTTAATATATAATCCTCGTCCTCAACAACGCTATCCGGTGGTAATCCACCCTTGCTTTCCCCAAGACTCATCGAACCGCGCGAAGCATGTAACCGCAATCCGACTTCTTTAGCAGCAAGTATTTCATCATCAAGTTTTGATCCATTAGGAAATATGTATAAATGATCTGACGCGGTTGTACATCCAGAAAGCGCCAACTCACAAAGTGCCGTCTTTGCAGACACGCGAATATCTTTTGGCGTTAATTTTGCCCAAATTGGATAAAGGGTTTTGAGCCAATGAAACAAGTTTACATTTTGCGCTTCTGGTATAACACGCGTCAAAGTTTGATAAAAGTGATGATGCGTGTTAATTAATCCTGGTAATACAATATGGTCCGTTAAATCAAGAATATCATCTGCATTGTCTGGCAAGTTATTTGAATTCCCGACCTTTTCAATAAAGCCATTACGAATGAAAAGACCACCGTTCGGTATTTCCCGGCGGTGGTCATCCATAGTTACAAGAATACGAGCATTTTTAACGAGCATTGTTGTCATAATTAGATTTGCTCCAAATAAACCGGATTAATCAATTCTTCTCTTCCTTAGATCATTGTGCTCAATAATTGATAGTTTAGCAAAATTACGGCTAGTTGTCAATTGTCAGACAACTTAAAACCATAGTCAAATATCATAGTTATGAAAAAGGCTACGAGGTTTAATTACCCGTAGCCTTGTCTTTTTCTATTGTTTCTTACATCTATTCAATACTAAATATATGTTCAGGTCTTATAACAAGCAAAACGGAACCATTTCTTAAAACATTTATACGACCAGAATATAGGTTATTGTCTAAATAATAACCGTAATTATAAGAGCCTGCTACAACAATGTATTGATTCATCCCAGGATAAATCTTTAAGTAATATGTGTAAGGTCCTATCAAGTACATATCCACAGGGAATGAAGCGTGGTTTGCAACCCTAAATTTCACAGGATTAGGTTTTCCATATATCCTAGATGGTTCGTCAAACCATTCACAACTGTGCATCAACAGTTCAGTTTTACCATTCTTTGTTACCCTGATTTCTCCAGAAAAGGTTGTTCCGCATGCGTCATAAGAATACTCATACCACCCTGAAAACAATTTCACTTTTGTCTGTCCCAGTTTGATATCAAAATCATAATCATCTGGCCCATTCATTTTCAAAGAAATTTTCTGTGGGAGATGACTCTTTACACGCATTTTTGTAGGTACAACACCACACGCATAAATTGTCATCGTAAAATCATCATTTAGATCTATCGTATCGTCATAATCATCACCACAGGATGTATATTCGAGTGTATATTCACCTTTTTCAACTTCAACCTTCTTTGTTTCTTCCTCAAGCACTTCGATATCATAGTTTACTGCCCCCGTTAAATGAATCAAAACAATTTCATCAGATTTATTGATGATCTTAAAATCTGCTTTCTTTTCAAGAAGTGGAGCCGCAGATCCTGAAGAAAAAACTGTTACCACCAAAATACTAATTATTAACACAGAGAAGAAGATGTGCTTATTTTTAAACATAATTTTTCAAACCTCGCATATTATTATAATGTACATATTACTTTCCCTAATATCCCTTGTCAAGGTTGCGCATCGGTAAGATTTGCATATTCTGAACATGCCTAGAAATTGTTAAATGACAAATCTTTTTATAAAAAGACGGCGTGTAGTTAGATTCCTTATCCGAAACAGGTAACCTGACATATTTACGGATGACTAGGTCTCCACGCTGGATCGAAATCCCATGCTGGGTCAAACGTGATCCTGGTCAATTCTGCGCCATTGGGTGTCATGATAAAAATATCATGGTTGTCTCCTCTAGGCCAAGCCTCTAATGCAATCCAAAATCCGTCGGGGGAATAGTCCGCATCTCTCATTGGAACCACTTGCGATAAAGCATAAACTGGAAATTCTCCTATGCCATTATCTGCCACTCTCGCCCCTGTCAACTCCGGTATCGAAGAAGTTATTAAAGATTGTGTAAAAATAAGGATACTCCCATCGGGAGACCAAGACGGAAATGCATCTTTCTTATCCTTGCTAATTGAGAACCTTTCCTGATTACTTCCATTCTTATCCATGATCCATATTTGATAGGGACCTCGTCTTGTAGATACAAAAGCAATCATCTTCCCATCTGGAGACCAACATGGTTGAAAATCCCTGATAAATTCCTTATTTGTCAATTTTGTTACTTCATTTGCTTTAAAATCATATAGGTATAATTGAGGCCTATCTCCATTCCGTAACGATGTAAAAACAATATAATCACCATTGGGGGACCACGCAGGATCATAGTCACCACCGCCAACACCCGGAATAGGTATCAGGTCTGTACCATCAGCATCGACAATGAACAAGCCAGCGCCGCGATAAATCTCTTGATTACTATGGCATGGAGATATAAACACCAACCTTTCTCCGTCTGGCGACCAATCGGGTTGACATGCACCTTCTTGCATATCGGTTATTTGTTTTTTCTTCGTCCCGTCTATATTAACAAGCCAAATCTGTGGTTTTCCGCTCCTATTGGACGCAAAAGCAATTTGCCCAACCCCTCCTCCCATAGGTGTTATTGTCGGCGATGGCGAAGGACTCGGTATTCTTGTTCTTGTTGGCTCTATTACAATGATAGGTTCCGGTGTAAATGAAGGAGTTTGCGATGGGATAATTGTAGGTGTTGACGTGTTTGTGCTAATAATCGTATGGGTTACCTCATTTGTAGAATCTTCGTATCCTTCTGGAGTTGTTTCAATTGTTGTTAAACCAAGAATCTCGGCTTGTTGATTTTCCTGATAATTGAACATAAAATCAGGGAAAATTCGTCTCTTTAACGTTGAATCCTGTACTATTGTTAAATATGCAAAAAGAATTACAAGAACTAAAATAAAAGATGAGACAACAATACAACCCGATTTTCTTGATGTTCGTTTTTTTATTTGGTCTTTATCGGATCCTCCGCCACTATTTTTTTTATTAATAAATATTTCTTCCCCACCCATCATTTCTTTAATCCCCATTTTCCTATCTTTAATACGGCTATCATATGGAGAAAATTCTGAGCGATTAAATCCCTTTCGCTTCTGTATCGTCCCGCTCAAATCAGATAATTCGTTTTTGAACTGCTCTATACTTTGGTATCTATTTTCTGGTTTAACATTTAATGCTTTTTCAATTACACCTGCCAATTTTCTAGATACTTTTGGATTTCGTTTTCTCACTGGAGTAAGGGATGATTGCTCCATTGTCCTGGCTAAAGAATCTTCAGGTATAAAACCAGTAAGAGCAGCGTATAAAGTTGCCCCCAGCGAAAAAACATCCGACCTTTGATCTGTTCTCGCCCCGCCATACTGTTCAGGCGGAGAATATCCAGGAGTCATAGCGCGTGCACCAGTAGATGTTTCTCTTTTTGATTGAGCAACTTTTGCTAAGCCGAAATCAACGAGAAATATTTTGCCATCAGGTGTTATTCTTACATTACCGGGTTTTATATCCCTATGATAAACTGGTGGAACTTGGGAATGCATATAAGCAAGTGCATCACTGATCGCAATGCCTATTGCGATAACTTCTTCTTCAGGAATAACACCTAATCGATCCATTCTTTCCCTTAAATCCTCCCCCTCGATAAAGTCCATAACTAGGTATTGCCCCTGCCCATCAATAACAAAATGATCCGACACACGCGGTAAATTCGGGAACCGAAGATTAGCAAGTATAAGGGCTTCACGCTTAAATTGCCGTGCGTACTCTTTAGTTGTAAATAAATTCTCCTTAACTGCAACTTTAATTCCCAGGTTTTCATCGATCGCACCATAAATCGCCCCCATTCCTCCTTGACCAAGTGTACTAACAATGCGATACCTATTATTTAGTAGGGATCCTCGTCTAAGTTGCATAATCCTTTTTTATACTTGATTTAATTCGTTCTATGACATCGCCAAAATTCCAGCATTTGGAATAAAAAATAAGATTTCAAAATATTCCTTATTCTTTTATTGCAATTAACTAATCGAGAAAAAGTTTTCCTATAAATAATATTACAAACAACCCGCTACATTTGCTGGATTAAGTGATGATAATTTGCGATTTGCTTTGAAATGTTACAACCAATAGAAATTGTCAAATATCCAGATTTCTCACTTCTCGAGCATGTGTCTGAATAAAACGACGTCTGGGGGGCACAGCAGCACCCATCAACATATCAAAAGTTCGATCTGCTTCAGCGGCATCCTCTATAGTTACAAGTAATAATGTTCTACTTTCGGGATTCATGGTTGTGTCCCACAATTGATTCGGATTCATCTCTCCCAAACCTTTATATCTTGACAGTTTTATAGAGTCAGGAGAAACGCCAAACTCTTGAATAATTAAGTCTTTGTCATTTTCCGTATATGCATAACGTATCTGTTTCCGATAAGAAATTCGATACAAGGGTGGCTGAGCAATATATAAATGACCTTCTTCAATTAATGGCTGCATATATCTAAAGAACAATGTCAGTAATAGTGTACGTATATGTGCTCCATCAACGTCAGCATCGGTCATAATGATAACTCGTCCATACCTCAATCCAGAGACATCAAAGTTAACCCCAATTCCGGTACCAAGTGCTGATATCAATGCTTTAACTTCATTATTAGCTAGTATTTTATCAAGACGCGCTCGCTCTGTGTTCAGGATTTTTCCTCTCAAAGGCAAGATAGCCTGAAAATGCCTATCTCTCCCTTGCTTCGCAGAACCACCCGCAGAATCTCCCTCTACAATATATAATTCTGTTTTGTCTGGATCACGCTCGGAACAGTCGGCTAGTTTTCCTGGCAATGTTAAACTCTCTAAAGCCGACTTCCGTATGATCAAATCCCGCGCTTTACGTGCAGCATCCCTTGCTCTTGCTGAAGTTAGACATTTTTTTATAATACTTTTACCTATTGACGGATTCTCTTCTAAAAATATCCCAAATGCCTCACCAACCACTTGTTGCGTATAAGTCTGAACTTCAGGATTCATTAATTTAACTTTTGTTTGACTCTCAAACTGTGGGTCAGGATGCTTTACACTAACTATTGCTGTGAGACCTTCACGCGTATCATCCCCACTAAAATTGGGGTCAGAATCTTTGAGTAAGCCGTTTTTTCTTGCATAGTCATTAATCGTTCGTGTAATGGCAGAACGCAAGCCTGTTAAGTGAGTACCGCCATCAATAGTATTGATCGTATTGGCAAATGCGTAAACGGATTCGGCATATACGTCAGTGTATTGAATCGCCGCATCTATCGTTATCCCATTAACTTCTTTTTCAACATGAAAAACGGGGTGTAAAACTTTACGGTTACGATTTAGATATCGAACAAATGAAGTAATCCCCCCTTCAAAATAAAAATTCATTTCTCGATTCGTCCGTTCATCGGCAAAATGAATGGTAACGCCTCGAGTAACGAACGCCATTTCTCTAAACCGTTGTACCAGTGTTGCAAACTTGTACTCAAAATCACCTTTGAAAATCTCAGTATCAAATAAAAAAGTCTGCTTAGTACCCGTTACGTTTTTAGGTATCTTCCCCTTTATCTCCAATGGAGCAACTGGTTTTCCACGCTCATAACGCTGAAAATGGATTTTTCCATCCCGCATAACCTCAATTTCAAACCATTCCGAGAGTGCATTAACTGCTGAAAGACCAACTCCATGAAGTCCTCCAGAGACTTTATAGCTTCCGCCTCCGAATTTACCCCCCGCATGTAACATCGTCATCACAAGCTCAAGTGCAGGTTTCTTCTTTTCAGGATGGATATCGACAGGTATTCCTCGACCATTATCACTTACAGTAACACTTTTGTCTGGGTGGATAATAACTTCAATATAATTACAAAAGCCTGCAAGAGCCTCGTCAATTGAATTGTCGACCACCTCGTATACTAGATGATGCAATGCCTTAATATCAGTACCCCCTACATACATACCTGGACGACGTCTAACTGCCTCAAGTCCTTCTAATACTTGTATGTCTTTTGCATCGTAAGAATTAATATCACTCTGATGTACCACACAAACCTCCAAAATATCTTTAGGAAAAACAGAAATTTATAATTTCGTCAAACAATTATGCTCGTTATGCACTTTTCCTTTGAAGGAGTATCTTATTCGACCATTTATTGGCATCTCGATAAAAAATGAAACTTGATGCGAGCAATCCTGTTGAAACAAAAGCATGACCAATAACGCCAATAATAAGAAGCCAGGAAGATTCATCTGGAATTCGCCATACCAGATCCAACCCTTGAGAAATAATAAAAACAACTAATAAAAATATTCCTGTTGCAGGTAAAGTGTAATTTAGCGTTTTAATACCCTCTTTGATTGACTGTATAACCCTAAGATCAAAAACAAACACCCCGTAAACTGAAAATATTATCGGTATAAATATCCAAAGCATGATGCTTCCATACAGTAGGATTATCAATTTCCCAAACGTTTCTCCTCCCAAAAAACCAAGCGTTAGAATACAACTCGCTGGGATACTTATGACAAATAAGAATACCAGCCAGAATAAAGTTATTAATAATGACCATAAAAATTTCTTCGGTAAATTCACCAATGAAGTTATCCAGTCTGCTTTGCCATTTAACACAGATTGAGAGACGACAGAAAAATAGTACGCACCTATCAAAATACCAAATAACGAAATTAATAGCGTGACAATAAATACCGTAGCAAGACTTGACAAGTCTATCCATAAAGCCGTTTTAAGAGGGGTCTTTACTGGTAATATCGAAGTCATTATGCTTGGTACGCCAACTGGATAAGTTCTTAACATGGTAAAAACATTAACCTTTTTCCCAATAAGCAACCATATATCTTGATTTGCTTTCATAATGGATTGAAGATCTTGATTTAACATCATGTCCGGTGCATTTTTAATGTCATTTATCATTTTTTCGATCACTGAAAAGAAACCTAGATGAGGTCCAAACCATAGAAATATATCTAGGATAAATGGAAATATAAGCAAACCAAGATTTTCCGTCAACGCATCAAATCCAGAACGTATCGAAAAAATGACCTTTGGGGGAGAAATAATTGTTGATTTAGTATTCGTCATATAATTTTATATTTTACCACAGAGAGCCATTTTCACCTTCTTTAAAGCATTTTAGTCAACAATAAAAATCATGAACAATTCGAATAATATTCAAATGAAGTTTAATAAAGAATTCATAAAAAAGAGTTAAAGTGCTTGACCAATAAATGAGTAATTTGTAAAATTTTACTAACACTACTCTTTATATTTTCGTAATCGCCAACTTTTATTTTGCTACGTGCGAACAACGGATTATCAAGCATACAGGACTATTACGAATTATTGAAAGGAGGATCAAACATAAAAAAATATTGATTCGAGACTTGCTCATTTTTATTAATAACTAAAACCAATAATATTTTTTGAGGAGGAAGAAGCATGAAGCGCTTTCTAATACCTATTTTTATAATCTTACTAGCAGGATTAATCCTTGGTGCATGCGCCCCGAAATATGAGTGCACTGATCCTTTGGGTTGTGTTACTTATGCCCCTGGCGAACCTGTTCGTATTGCATCAGCATTGGTCATCTCAGGTCCAAACACTGACTTGGGCGTTGACTCCCAACATGGCGTTGAAATTGCCATGCAATTTCGCGGTCAACTTCTAGGGCACGACATAGAGCTGCAAGCAGAGGATGATGGTTGTAGCGCCGAGGGTGGTCAAACCGCTGGACAGAAGATCGTATCTGACCCAACAATTGTCGCCGTCGTCGGTACATCGTGTTCTGGCGCTGGTGTCCCCATGTCAGAAGTCATCTCTGAAGCAGGATACGTCATGGTTTCACCGTCAAACACCGCGCCATCACTTACTAATCCAGATGAGGCTTGGAAACCAGGCTATCTACGAACAGCGCATAATGATAAAGTGCAAGGTAAAGCAATGGCAGATTTTGCTTATAATGAACTCGGTGTACGCAAGGCTGCTGCTATTCATGACGGAGATCCTTACACGGAAGGACTCGCCAAAGTATTTGCAGATTCATTTGAAGATCTTGGCGGCGAAATCGTAATGTTCACTGCTGTTAATAAAGGCGATTCGGATATGCGCCCTGTTCTCGCAGCAGTTGCAGCCGCAGGTCCTCCTGAATTTCTCTATTACCCTGTTTTCACTGCTGAAGGTGGCTTCCTAACCAAGCAAGCGAAAGAAGTTGCTGGACTCGAAAATACTATCCTAGCAGCAGCAGATGGTATGATATCGGATGCCGCAATTAAGGCTGTCGGTGATGCAGGTGAAGGAATGTACTTCTCAGGTCCCGATCTCTCGTTCTCTGGTGATATTTACGATAAGTTCCTGGACGCATACGAAACAAATTATGGCTCCATGCCAATTTCTGTATTCCATGCCCATGCCTTTGACGCTGCTAATATGATCTTCGATTGCATTGAAGAAATTGCTACACAAGACAAAGACGGCACTATCCATATTGGACGCCAGGCTCTACGAACATGCTTATATAATACTAAGGATTTCCAAGGTATTACCGGTACTCTGACTTGTAATCAATACGGCGACTGCGCAGACCCAAAGATTTCCGTATCACAATTGCAAAACGGAGCATACGTTCGAATTTGGCCGTAGTTAAAAATATTTAGAGATTAATCAAACAACAAAATCCAGACAGGTCATTGCACGTGCAATGACCTGTCTTAAGGAGTTATTTTTTTTACTACATACAATAGAGGAGACAATTATGCGCCAACGCTTCCAGGATATTGACTACCTTGGAGTGGTCCTATGGCTACTTCGAACTGGGATTATTATTCTTGTTATTTGGGGGTCCGTAGCAACAATTATCCAAAATCCGTATTCATCAAAAACATGGATGGATTTCATTGTGTTTGGGGTTGCGCAAGGAAGTTTATACGCTTTAATTGCAATCGGTTATACCCTTGTTTATGGTGTGCTATTTATGATTAATTTTGCACACAGCGAGTTTTTTATGTCTGGAATTTTTACTGCTACAATCTTATTAGCAAATCCAATGAAAGCCTCGGGCTTTTTGGACAGCCATCCATTTGTCGGTTTAGGACTGATTACGATTACTGCTATTATCGTTTCTGTTGCAATTGCCTTACTAACTGAGCGAGTTGCTTACCGTCCTCTCCGTAAGGCGCCCCGCCTTGTTCCACTAATTACTGCAATAGGTGCATCTTTTTTTTGGCAATATTTTTTCCGAGGTCTGTTTGGTTCTGAAGTCAAACCGTTTCCCCAAATAGAAGGTCTTATAGGAAAAATCCCTTTCCTTGGAACAGAAATATTGATTAACCAAGTGGTGGTTATCGTTGTCGCAATAATAATGCTCATTGGTTTATATATATTTGTAATGAAAACAAAGATCGGTAAATCCATCCGAGCAGTAGCCGAAGATAAAGACACGGCTGCTTTAATGGGCATAGACGTTGACAGAGCAATATCGATAACATTCGCAATGGGTGCTGCCATGGCTGGTATAGCAGGCGTTCTCTATGCTATGGTCTTTCGTCAAGTCCACTTCTTTATGGGTTTCATTCCAGGTATTAAAGCATTTACCGCTGCCGTTCTTGGTGGCATTGGAAGCATTCCAGGTGCAGCAGTCGGCGGCTTTTTCTTGGGGATGTTTGAATCTGTTGGACCTAGTCTCTTCCTTCAGGGTCTTGGAATACCTGCACCGCACCAATTAAAAGACGTTATTGCTTTTACAATGCTAGTACTGGTTCTGATCTTCCGTCCCCAAGGCATCCTTGGTGAACGATTAGCAGAAAAGAAAGCCTGAGGCATTTACTATGAGAGAAAAACAAAACACACTCAAAATTTTATTAAAAAGTGGGCTTTTATCTGGCGTTATTGCTTTAAGCGTAAGCATGATAGGGATGGTAGGATTATTTTCGCAGAGAGACATGATCGCTGGAGTTCTTACATTAGGACAATTGCTTCTCTTCGCGTCCCCTGCTGCGTTCGCATACTTAGAAGCGGTGAAAATTTCTAAGGATGACTGGCGCAAAGGTCTTCTCGCTGGATTATTTATAGGCGTTTTGTCCGCAATCCCATTAATCATTTTGGTAATTATCTCTACGCTTGTCAATCTTAGACAATATTTTGTAAGCGTATCCGATACCCTCATTCAGATATTAACGTTTAACCAGGATGTCTTTTTAGGAAGTATTTTGTTAATCCTGGTGATGGCATTTGTCGGTTTAATCGCCGCGGGCATGCGATACATGCCTATAAAGTATCGTCATCCGATTTTTCAGGGTTTAATTTGGACCTTTGGAGTTTCTCTTTTTTCTGAGGTGCTATCTGAAAGAGTACGAAGTTTCTTCGGATCTTTTATCACTAAAATAATGTTCAAATCTAGAGCCACGCAACCACTTTTTGCTATAGTCCTTTTTGTTTTTATTGCAGGAATCACATACTGGCAACAAGGGCACAAATCTTCTATCAAAGACTTTATCGATAATCAACCACCTAAAAAGAAACGTCAATACCAACTTATTTTTCTCGGTATAGGTATTCTCATTTTAATAATTCTCCCGCTCATTTTGGGAACTTATTTATCAGAGGTAATTAATAATGTCGGTCTTTACATCCTTATGGGGTTAGGATTAAATATCGTAGTTGGTTTTGCTGGGCTTCTCGATCTTGGTTATGTCGCATTCTTTGCTATTGGCGCATACACAATGGCGGTACTTACATCGGAAGGCGCCTTAGGAATATCTGCGTTTTCTTTTTGGGCAGCATTACCTTTCTGCGTCGCCGCATCGGTGTCAGCAGGGATATTATTAGGAATCCCTGTACTTCGAATGCGTGGTGATTATTTAGCAATTGTAACGCTTGGATTTGGCGAAATTATTCGCATCATGGCTAATTCTGACTTGCTTAAACCATTCATCGGTGGCGCCCAGGGTATCTTACAAATACCTAAACCAAGTATTGGCAATATTGTCCTTTTCAAACCTGGTCAACTTTACTATGTAATCTTAATTGGAGTGCTTATCGCTGCATATATTTCGTGGAGATTACGAGATTCACGATTAGGCCGACAATGGATGGCAATGCGAGAAGATGAGGATGTCGCAGAAGCAATGGGAATCAATCTCGTAAACACAAAGTTGCTCGCTTTTGCAATCGGCGCTGGTTTTTCAGGACTATCAGGAGCTATCTTTGCCAGTAAATTAACATCAATATTTCCTCACAGTTTCAACCTGCTTATCTCCATAAATGTGCTCTCTCTGATAATAGTTGGTGGATTAGGAAGCATTCCAGGCGTAGTTGTCGGCGCAGCAATTCTAGTTGGATTACCTGAACTATTACGTGAGTTTAAGGAATATCGCTTGCTCATGTACGGCGGGCTTTTAATCGTAATGATGTTAGCAAAACCAGAAGGTTTCTGGCCATCGACAATCCAAAAGCGCGAACTTCATGCTTTCCAAGAATCTACTTCAGGAAATGACACTTAACAATTTACTTCAGGCGGTTGCCCTTGAAAGGAAATCATCATGATCATACTTTCTGCCAATAGTGTAATTAAACAATTTGGCGGTCTTGTTGCTGTCAATAAATTTACATTCGATTTATTAGAAGGACAAATTGCAAGCATTATCGGTCCAAATGGCGCAGGTAAAACTACATTTTTTAATTGTATTACAGGGTTTTATAAATTTGACGAGGGTTCAATAATTTTTAATGGACGCTCGCTCGAAGGCAAATCTCCTGACCTTATTACTAGAATGGGTATCGCCCGTACTTACCAAAATATTCGTTTGTTTCCAAATATGACCGCGATTGAGAATATCCTCGTTGGGCTTCACCCTCGACTTAAATCTTTTTGGGTTGAGGCAATACTTCAAACCCCTCGCGTACGAAAGGAAGAAAAAGAAGCAGAAGAAGAGGCAAATAGAATCCTAGATTTTGTTGGTTTAAGTGGTTTAGGCGACCAACTTGCGAGGAACCTCCCTTACGGCGCTCAAAGACGCTTGGAGATAGCCCGAGCAATAGCAAGTAATCCTAAACTACTTCTCCTGGACGAACCAACCGCTGGAATGAATCCAAAAGAGTCTTCTGTGATGATGCATTTTATTCAAAATCTCCGGGATGAAACGGGTATTACCATTCTGCTTATTGAACATGACATGCGAGTCGTCATGGGAATCTCTGAGAATATCGCTGTAATGGATTTTGGGACTAAGATTGCTGAAGGAACTCCAACAGAGATTCAAACTAATCCACGTGTGATTGAAGCCTATCTTGGTCGTGGTGCAGCGGCAGGATTTAATAAATAATTTCAAAAAACTTTATTTTGGAGCGCAACCTTATGGCCATGCTAGAAATTAATGATATTCACACCTACTACGGAAATATCCAAGCCCTTAGAGGAATCTCCCTTAAAGTTGAACAAGGAGAAATCGTCACATTAATTGGCGCTAATGGCGCTGGTAAAACGACAACCTTAAGAACAATCTGCGGTCTTATCAAACCCCGTCAAGGATCCGTTTACCTTGAAGGGGAAAATCTTATAAATTATAAAGCCCATGAAATTGTTTACAAAGGTGTTGCCATGGTACCCGAGGGTCGGGGAATTTTTGCAAAATTAACCGTTTTAGAAAATCTGGAGATGGGCGCATTTTCAAGAACTGATACTAAGGGTATTCAAGACGACCTAGAGTTTGTATATGAATTGTTTCCACGATTAAAAGAGCGCCGCAATCAAGTGTCGGGAACTTTATCAGGTGGAGAACAGCAAATGCTTGCGACTGCAAGGGCACTCATGGCGCGTCCACGCTTGTTGCTCATGGATGAACCATCAATGGGTTTAGCCCCGATTTTAGTTGAGGGTATATTTGAAACAATCGTTCAGATCAATAAAGAAGGAACAACTATTCTCCTTGTAGAACAGAATGCTACCATGGCTCTTTCCGTTGCCCACCGTGGTTATGTTCTCCAGACAGGGGAAATCGTTCTCCAAGACACTGCTGCAAATCTAAAACAAAATGAAATGGTACAAAAAGCATATTTAGGAATTGATTAATTTATCCAAGGTTCATCAGTTGCGCAGTAGTGGTAAAATTTCCATCAAAATCACTGCTGCGGTTTTTTTTATCTTTCGTGGAATTTTACTAAAGGAATCAATATGATCATTCTTTCAAAGAGAGATGTAGAGAGATCCCTTCAAATGGATGAAACTATTGAGGCAATGAAAGATGCTTTTGCTTCTTTCTCCTCTGGTAAAGCAACTGTCCCTCTACGTAGTAAATTAGATATTGACCCATACAATGGTTTGTGTTTATTCATGCCTGCATTTATCCAGGACGACAATGGATCTATTATGTCACTCAAGGTTGTATCAATTTATCCAGATAATAAAATACGTAGTTTTCCAACGATAACCGCTTCTGTATTATTGCTTGAAGCGAGTACTGGTCGCCCACTAGCAATTGTAGAGGGAAGTCATCTTACAGCAATAAGAACCGGTGCTGCAGCAGGTGCTGCAACTGATATCTTATCGCGTAAAGATTGTCATACGCTAGCCATTTTCGGCGCAGGTGTCCAAGCAAGAACCCAGTTGATTGCTATTTCAACGGTCAGAGATATCGAAACCGTTTGGATATTTGATCCGAATCATGATTCCGCACATAGTTTTATTCAAGAGATGAAAACAAAACAGGGAGTGCCATACGATATTCGCCTGGCATCAAATCCAAAGCAGGCTATAGAAAATGCAGATATTATCTGCACAGCAACGACTTCACCAACACCAGTTTTTAATGATGAGGATGTAAAACCCGGAACTCATATTAACGGAATTGGTTCTTTTACACCAGACACATGGGAAATACCGGGCAAAACGGTAGAGCGCTCCTTGTTAGTGGTTGATTCTAAGGAAGCCGCTTTAAACGAAGCAGGCGATATTGTTCATTTAATATCAGAAAAACGAATAACCGAAAAACATATTCATGCTGAATTAGGAGATATCATCTTAGGGGAAAAAACCGGTCGAACTAATAATAAGCAGATCACATTTTTTAAATCAGTAGGAATTGCTGTCCAAGACGCATTCGCTGCTCGTTTAGCAACGAAAAATGCTCTTGAATACGAGTATTGTCAAAGAGTTACGTGGGAGTAAAAAATGCTTATCAACGAATTGCCTCAAAAAGCAGATATTATCATCATCGGTGGTGGCGTGATGGGTGCTAGTACAGCCTATCATTTATCTACTCGAACGAATGCGACAATCATTCTATTGGAAAAAGAAGAATTTTTCGGACAAGGTGCAACGGGCAGGTGCGCTGGTGGTGTGCGGTACCAATTCGGGACAAGAATCAACATTCAATTATCCTTATTAAGTATTCCTATGTTCGAACGTTTTGAAGACGAGATTGGACAAGTTGTAGATTACCAGAAGTTTGGATACTTATTTCTACTCACAAATGATCAAGATGTAGAAGTTTTTAAAAATATTGTGGAATTGCAACACTCCTTAGGTTTACAAACACAATGGTTGAACGGCGACGAAGTACGCAGCATGCTTCCTTATATGAATCTTCAAGATGTAATAGCCGCTACATTTTATTACAAAGATGGCACAGTCGATCCCAATAGCGTTGTTATGGGTTACATCAACGCAGCAAAACGAAATGGCGCAAAAGCGATAAACAATGTAGAGGTCACGCAAATACAACATAAATCAGGAAAAGTAGTCGGCGTCAATACAACCCGAGGATTTATAGAAACCACAGTTGTCGTTAATGCTACAGGCCCCTGGGCTGGTCTACTATGCGAAAGCGCAGATTTTTCCATTCCACTCACACCATTAAGACGTCAATGGATAAAAACTACGCCCCTGAAAGATCTTCCGGATAATTTCCCGTTTGTAATCGATTTTGCGCAATCACTTTATTTTCATAGAGAAGGAACGGGGTTGATTACAGGTATGTCTAATCCCAATGAAAACCCTGGTTTTTCCCAAAACATTGACCCACAATGGGAATTAATCCATATGGACGCTGCAATCAAAAGATTGCCCATGCTTTCAAATGCTGGATTGATAACACATGTCGCTGGTTTATATGAAGTAACCCCCGATGCACACCCGATCGTCGGCAAAACACCAATTGAGGGGTTGTATTTAATTACAGGCTTCTCAGGGCACGGCTTCATGCACGGACCAATTACAGGGCTGCTTATGTCTGAGATTATTCTCGATGGATCAGCAAGCACATTAGATATCTCGTCTCTTGATTTAAAACGGTTCAAGGAAAACAGAACCATACAAGAATACAACGTAATTTAAAAATAACAGGTTAGGATAAAATAATACTATGCCTATTGCGGAAATTATTACTATTGGTACGGAATTACTGCTTGGTGAAAACGTGGATACAAACACACGCTTTATTGCCAAATTGTTGAGCGAGGAAGGTATTGATCTTTATAGAACATCCACCATTGGTGATAACAAAGAGAGAATCGCCCAAATAATACAGGAAGGCATGACCAGATCTGATATCTTGATTCTCACTGGTGGATTAGGGCCTACCGTTGATGATCCAACACGTGAAGCTGTCGCGCTTGCTTTTGGAGTTAAATCTGTTTTCAGAGAGGACTTATGGGAACAGATTGAAGAAAGATTCCGTTTGAGAGGAAGAATTCCCACTGAGAACAATAAACGAATGGCTTTCGCTCCTGAGGGTGCTATCGCAGTTGAAAATCGGGTTGGCACTGCCCCAGCCTTTATTATGGAAACAGATTCTCATGCTGTAATTGCATTGCCCGGTGTTCCAAGAGAGATGGAAAATCTCATGCATTCAAAAATCATTCCATACCTCAGAAAAAAGTTCAATCTCAAATACATCATCAAAACGAGGATATTACATACTGCTGGTATTGGCGAATCAATCATTGACCAAGTTATTGGAGATCTCGAAGAGTTGGAGAATCCTACTGTCGGACTCGCTGCTCACGCAGGTCAAGTTGATATACGAATTGCCGCAAAAGCCCAAAATAAATCAACTGTACTCAGTATGCTCGATGAAATCGACATAGAAATTCATAACAGACTTGGCGAATGGATCTACGGGAAAGATGAAGATACACTTGAGGAAATTGCCTTAGCAAATATTGCTAACAAAGGCTTTTCATTGGCTGTTATAGAATCTGGGCTTGGCGGAATGCTCATTCAAAGCATTGCGAATATTAAGGGCACCTTCATTGACGGTAAAGTTCTGCCAACCACACCTAACAAACCCGACATTGTTGAATTAGTTAATAATCTTATTAGTGACGAAGAAAATGTAATCGGTCTCGGCGTTTTTCTACAACCAGGTGCTGAGAAGCAAACGCTTTCCATTGTATTAGTAACTCCGAAAGAAACATCAGTAACAAAGCATGTTTATGGTGGACCTCCAAAGATGGCGCCTAGATGGGCAATTAATACTGCTTTGGATAAGTTACGCAAACTTTGATAAAGATATAATTATTAAACATATCTACACGCAAAGGACTTTATAATGGATAATCACCTCGATTTTTTATTAACCAATGCACATGTCCTTACTTTCGACGATGAATTTCATATTTTTAATCCCGGATCAGTGGGGATAATTAACGACACTATTGTTGTTGTTGGGTTGACAGATCAAATCGACAAAGCATATACTGCTAATGAGACAATTGATTGCCAAAACAAAGTCCTTATGCCTGGTCTTGTCAACGCTCACAATCACCTCTCAATGAATCTATTAAGAGGACTTGCTGACGATTTGAGACTTGATGTATGGTTATTGGGATATATGATGCCTGTTGAACGTCAGTTCGTGTCTCCTGATTTTGTAAAATTGGGTGCATCCCTTGCCTGTTTAGAATCCATACGCTCTGGTACTACCTGTGTAACCGATATGTATTATTTTGAGGATCACGTTGCACAATCAGTCGCAAATGCTGGTTTACGAGCAGTTTGTAGTCAAACCGTCCTTAAATTCCCCTCCCCTGACGCAGAATCATATGAGGAAGCCCTTGATGCTTCCCGCATATTTATTCAAAAATGGAAAGGGCATCCTCTAATCGTTCCATCCATCGCTGCACATGCACCCTATACATGTACGGATGACATTCTACGTCAAGTCACAAAAACCGCTATTGAATTTGATGTTCCCCTTCATACACACATTGCTGAAACTGCTCAAGAAGTAGAAAATTCGATAAAAGAACACGGCATGACTGTGGTTCCTTATCTTGAAAAACTTTCTTTTTTCGAAGCAAAAGTGATTGCCGCACATTGTGTTCACCTAGATGAATCCGAGTTATACACCTTACACCAATTCAACGTCGGAGTTGCCCATAATCCTACATCTAATCTTAAACTAGCCTCCGGTGTAGCGCCTATAAAACAAATGCTTAATATTGGCCTCAATATTGGAATTGGGACAGATGGTGCTGCATCAAATAACGACTTGGATATGTTTGAAGAAATTCGCTTAGCCGCCTTGCTAGCGAAGGGAATAAGCGGGGATCCGACAGCCGTACCTGCGAAAACTGCTCTAACGATGGCAACGCGTATGGGAGCGAAAGCGATTTTTATGGACCATCTGATAGGCTCACTTGAGCCTGGAAAACGCGCTGATCTCATTCTAGTCAATATTAACACGCTTCATAATTCTCCTAGTTTCCATCATGATCCCAATAGTATCTATTCACAACTCGTATATGCGTCTAAAAATTCTGATGTTGAAGATGTAATGGTAAATGGAAAATGGTTAATGCGTAACCATCAATTAACAATTTTAGATGAAGAATCATTAATCGCACAAGCCAATGCTTTTGCCAAAAAAATCGACAAGTTCCTTATCGAACGTGAAAAATCAGTATTGTCGAAACTTATTGCCATCGGTGGTGCTTCCGAAGCAGAAAGTTTCGAGGTGCAGGCAAAGGTACGCATTGTCGATAAGAATTCTGTCCTTGAGTCTCTCAATAAACCTCAAATTGAAATTCTTTATCACCGACATTATCACGAATACGATACCTATTTCCAATTCGATGATCCTAATCAAGGACTTTTACGACATCGAGAGGACGAATTTCTAAGCGATGATGGCAAAAAAGCCAACGTTAGATATAGATTAACTTTAATTGGACCTACGCGTGAATATCATTTTCCAAGCGATGTGCTCCTTTCCCGTAGTCGTTTTCTCGCACCTGCTATTCATAGTCTCCGCTTTTATAAAGAATATTTCAACCCATCCAGAGAAATATTTGTTGAGAAAGATAGACTTCGCTGGCGTATTCTCTTTAGAGGCACTGAATTTTATATCAATCTTGATCAACTTATTAAGCCGTCTCTTGGTCTATTTCTAGAAGTTAAAAGTAGGACTTGGGGACGAAAAGATGCTGAGCATAAAGCATCTCTTGCTAAAGAGCTTGCTGAGTATTTGGGAGCCAATGCCCAAGAAACTGTAACACAGGATTATATCGAGTTCATTTTAGAACAACCCACCGAAAATCAATGATCTCTTCTGAACTCAATAATGAAAATTGCTATTCTCTCCGATATCCATGCAAACTTTGAGGCACTCCAAGTTGTCGCAAATAACTTAGAAATTTGGCGCCCTGATATTGTCTTTGTTGCTGGCGATATCATCAACAGAGGCCCATTCCCAAATCAATGCTTACAATTTATTTTGGAAAACAAGAAGGAATGGAAACTCGTCATTGGGAACCATGAAGAATATGTAATTGCTCAAGCAATTCCAGAATACTTAAAATCTCGAGAACAGAAAGTCTTATACCAAGATTCTAATTGGACATATAATCAGATTGGTAAAAATATCGAACCAATAAAAAATTTGCCATTTCTATTAGATAATGATTTTCACAATAGAGGGATGATCCGCGTTACTCACGCATCCATGTTAGGAACTAGAGGGGGCATTTTCCCGGAGTTGAGTGACGAACAAATCAAGGAACGCATTGGAAAACCCCCAGCAGTTTTTTGTGTAGGGCATACCCATCGTCCAATGATTAGGCGGATTGATGATACACTTATTATTAATGCTGGGTCCGTTGGTCTTCCCTTTGATGGCAATCAACAAGCGTGTTATGCAAAGTTAACTTATAACCACAACCAGTGGCATGGGAAAATTGAACGTTGCGATTATGATGTACAATCCACATTGCAAGGATTTTTCAGCACAGGCTACATTGATAATGGTGGTCCTCTTGTTAGAATAATGCTAAGGGAATTAAAGCAAGCGCGCTCCCATTTATATCAATGGACAGCAATATATAAAAAAGATATTGTTCAAGGAAAAATATCCTTTGAAAATGCAGTTAAAGAATACATCAAAGTAAACAATCTCGATGATATTACTTTCTGATTTTTTCTAAATGCACTAAGCATGATAATAATTCACTAATCTATTAATAATTTTAAAGCCATAATAATTCAGGCTAATTCCCAATGAACACCATACTCGAAAACGCAAAAGACATTGCAATTAACGCTGGTGAATTAATTAAGTCCCTCTACCGGATCAATGGAATACAATCCGCAGAGAAACAAGATCATACATTAGTAACTAAAGCCGATATTTCATCGAACGAATTTATTATTGATAAGATTATGAAGTTCTACCCAAACGATGGAATAATTAGTGAGGAAAGCGGAACTGTTTTCCCCCCAGACAAGGAATATGTTTGGATTATAGACCCATTAGATGGAACAACAAATTTCAGTCTCGGTCTTCATTATTGGGGAGTCTCAATAGCAAGGCTAAAACATGGACAGCCAGACCTGGCAATCATATACTTCCCTTTACTAGGTGAACTTTATAGCGCTCAAATGGGTCACGGAGCAAGACTCAATGAGAAATTATTAAAGTTAAATATTAAAGAATCTCTTCATCGGAATCAAATATTCACCCATTGCTCCCGTACACAACAATTATATAATGTCACTATCAAATATAAAACGCGAATATTTGGTTCAGCGGCGTTCGATGTCTGCGCTGTAGCAAGTGGGAGAGCAATACTCGCATTTAATGCAACCCCGAAAATATGGGATTTCGCAGGCTCTTGGGTCATCATAAGGGAAGCAGGTGGAGAAATAGCAACATTAAATGGTGCCGAACCATTTCCTCTAGTACCTAATCATGATTACAAAGATGCTTCATATCCATTGCTTGCGACACCATCAGCCATTGTTTTCAAATATGCCAAAACTCATATCCTGCCCAAATAGGGTGTAATAATCCATTTCCACACTAAATAACCTTCCTAATCTCGCTCGCCATCCATTTTGCCCTTTCCTCAGCAAACCCAACATATTTTGATACCGAAAACAGTGATTGCAATCTATCTTGACTGACGTATTCGAGAAACGTTGGATCGCTAGACACATTATCGACCAATGGGTTTTGTTTCCCTGAGCCGATTGTATTCCATGCGCCCAGGGAATATTTCCGAAGTCTTTCATGAGCAACTCGACGGTCTAATCCGGCTTTCACCAATTCCATTAGCACTCTTTCAACAGACGCAAAAACACTGTAATTTTGCAGGTTTCTAGTAATTGATTGTTCGTCAATAACCAATCCATCTAATATATTCCTCCAAGTAATCAATAACTCATCAGTGATTAAAAAAGCCTCCGGCATTATAGAACGACGATTAGCACTATCGTCAAGTGTTCTTTCAAGCAATGTGGTTGCTGCATTATCCCAAGCAACTCGGGGAAATTGCGCCAACAAACGTGCTAAAGAATTTAGTTTTTCGCTGTTTATTGGATTTCGCTTAAATGGCATTGCAGATGAGCCAACTTGATTTTTGGTAAATCCTTCCATAATCTCACCGATCATAGGTGATTGTAATAACCTAATATCATATGCAAATTTATTCAAAGGAACCCCAATACCTGCTAATACGGATAGAATCTCATATTCCTGTCGGCGAGGATATGTCTGATTTGTAATTTGGTAAAAAGACAAGTCCAGTTTTTCTGAAAGTTTTTGTTCAAACTCAGCATATTGAATTTCTCCCAATAGATCCATAAAAGAAGCACCTGTACCTACAGCACCCTTAAACCCTTTCCCTTTATAGGTTTTCTTTATCTTCTGAATTTTTTTATAATCTTCTAGTAAATCTTGGGCATAGATAGATAGGCGATAGCCCAAAGTTGTAGGCTCGGCTGGTTGCAGATGAGTAAATCCAATGACCGTTAATCCCGCATACTTTTCAATCAAATCAGCGAGTGATCCAAGAACACCTTCAAGCCTTTTTGAAATTATTTCTAGCGATTCTTTTATTTGCAAAGCAGTTGCATTGTCTTTTATATCAACAGAAGTCGCCCCAAGGTGAATGATTGCACCACCTTTAGGACATCTTTCAGCAAAGACATTAATTTCTGAAACTAAATCATGATGGATTCTTTGTTCGATTTCAAGAGATCGTTTGATGTCGATATCCATCATATGTTTCTTCAAATCTAAGAACTGCTCTTCTGTGACCAATCCATAATTCCGCTGAATATCCGCCATTTCCACCCAAATTCGACGCCAGAGTAGACGTTTGTTCTTTTCGCTCCATAGTT
>DUEG01000026.1 GCA_011176615.1 Anaerolineae bacterium
AAGTGGTAAATCCCTTTGTTATAACCTCCCAATTTTGAATGACATACTCTATTCCAAAAATATTAGTGCTCTTTATCTATTTCCAACTAAAGCGTTAGCGCGTGATCAATTGGAAAAGATTGATCAATTAAATCATATGCTGGAAAACAATTGTCTGATTTCTATAAAAGCGAGCGCATATGATGGGGATACTTCTCGTCACACGAGAAAACAATTGCGCGAAAATAGCGATATTATTATTTCGAATCCAGATATGTTGCATTATGGGATTTTGCCATTTCACCCGCAATGGAAATATTTCATGTCCCGATTGCGTTATGTAGTTATCGACGAATCCCATATTTATCGTGGTGTCTTTGGTTCTCACATGAGCAATATTATTAGAAGGTTGAAGAGGGTAGCAAAATTCTACGGTACTTCGATACAATTCATTCTTACGTCAGCAACGATTGGTAATCCTAAAGAATTCTTTACGAAATTAATTGGTTCTCCTGTTGAAATTATTACTAATGATGGATCGCCAAAGAATTCAAGGAATTTTATTATTTATAACCCTCCTCTTAAGCATGAATTTCTAAGGATTCGGGAAAGTATAAAAAACGAAAGTTTAAGATTATCAAGAATTCTATATCAATCAGGCATTCAGACAATTATTTTTACTAGATCTAGACGATTTGCTGAAATTCTTCTTAAAGAACACAAGGAAAGATATAGCGGAAGCATATCCGATTCTTCTATCTACCGAAGTGGGCTTTTACCAAGTGAAAGAAGGCAAATTGAAAAAGGTCTAAGAGAAAAGAAGATCAATATCGTTTTTTCGACAAATGCTTTGGAGTTAGGAATTGATATTGGCGATTTATCAGCAGTTATCATCGCTGGATATCCCGGAACGATTGCTAGCGTTCTTCAAATGTCAGGTCGTGCAGGTAGAGGCAAAGACACATCCATGGCAGTTCTTGTTGTTGGTTCCTCTCCACTCGAGCAATATATTTCTCGTAACCCCGATTTTATTGTAAACAATTCTCCAGAAAATGCATTAATCAATCCAAATAATCTTTCAATACTTGTCCATCATCTCGAATGTGCCTTGACCGAACTTCCTTTCAGGGATAATGAACACTTTGGGGATTTGTCACCAGAACAGTTAAATACTTTATTAAATTACTTTGTAGGTAACAGATTAGCAATTCACAGAGACAATAAATATTATTGGATCGGTAAAAATCAACCGACAAGCAAAATATCCTTGCGAAGCGCTTCGCAAAATAAATATCTTCTACAAATATTTAAAAACAATCAAAATATTGTTATTGGAGAAATCGATGAAGATTCAGCGTTTTTGTTTGTTCATCCAGGAGCAATTTATCTTCAAGGTGGCAATCAATATTTAGTTGAATCATTAGATTCCGTTGAAAAAGTGGCTTATCTACGCAAATCGAATGCTGGTTATTACACAATCCCTAAGGTAGAAACAAGTGTTCAGCTTATATCGATGATAGATTCCTCTGATGAAATTGGTTGCATTAAAACCCTTGGCGATATCATGATTAACAATCAGGTTGTTGGGTACAAAAAAGTGCTTTGGGAAGGGGGACAAACAATAGGCGATCTAGACCTTGAAATGCCTAAGAATGAATATCAGACCAAAGGTTATTGGATTTCAATATCAAAGCGCATTGAAGATGAGTTAAATGATGATGGATTATGGAATAATTCTCCCATTAATTATGGGCCAAATTGGAATAAACAGAAATTATTAGCGCTCAAGAGAGACAATTATACTTGTCAAGTATGTGGTAAAGGGCATGATGGTGAAATTCGTTTACACGTCCATCACAAAGTCCCCTTTCGTTCTTTTTTGTCTTATCTTGAAGCAAATAAATTGAAGAATCTTGTTACCTTATGCCCAGTGTGTCATCGAAGGGCTGAAAACTCGGTTCGCATACGAAGCGGTTTGGCTGGTATCACGCATGCGCTAAGGAATTTAGCCCCTATATTTTTGATGTGCGATTATCAAGACATTGAAGCTAAGGTGATTACAAATTCTGATATAGGAAACCAAAGACCCACAATAATATTTTATGAACGCGTTCCCGGGGGCATCGGTTTTAGTCAAAGATTGTATGATCTTCATCAGACCATACTTGTTAACGGATATCGACTTATCAATACATGCGGATGTAACGATGGCTGTCCATCTTGTGTTGGTCCAGGCGGTGAATTTGGTTCTGGAGGGAAGAAGGAGGCACTTGCAATATTAGCAAAAATGATATCCGAATCTGAACTAAATTAGTCGGGTATAAAAAATTTAGATGAGGCTATCCTGGTCTAACTCTCCTTGCCTCAAAGACATTCGATAGACTTTCTAGTCTATCTAAAATTTTACTTAATTGACTTACATTTCGAACTTCGATTATTATATCGAAAACCGCCATATTATTTTTATTTACATCAACCCTTATTTTGGTCATGTTGATATTTTCATCAGCAATGAGCGTGGATACATCTTTTATCAATCCATCTCGGTCATAGGCTTTTATTCTTACGGGTACAGGAAAAGTATTCGTTGGCATTCCCCACGAAACCTTGACTAACCTTTCTTTGTCTTTTATACGTAAAATATTGGGACAATCAGCACGGTGTATGGTTGCTCCCCTTCCGCGTGTAATATATCCGATAATTTCATCACCAGGGGTTGGGCTACAACACCGCGCCATATGCGTTAGCAACCCCTTCAAACCTAATACTGAGATTGCATTTGCGCTTTGAGGCAAAGCATGATGGTCAATTATTGGAGGAAAATCAATTTCTTCATCATGTTCTTCTTCTAAAACCAATTCTTTAACAACTTTTGCGAGAGAAAGATCACCGCATCCAATGGCTTCTGCCATATCGTCGTAAGACTTGAACTCAAATTGTCTCGCCATTTCCTCTTGATTTAGGTTTGTTATCCCCAAATGTTTTAATTCTCGTTCGAGCAGAGTTTTTCCTTGAACAACATTATCTTCTCGTGCCTGTTTCTTAAACCACCGTTTTATCTTCGCTCTTGCTCTTTGTGTATTGACCAGACTAAGATTGGGATTAAGCCAGTCTCTACTAGGTCCCCCGCGCTTGGCAGTAAGGATTTCAACTTGATCCCCTGTTTTTAATTTATGATCCATTGAAACAAGCCGACCATTTACTTTTGCACCACGACACCTATGTCCCACTTCTGTATGCACGTGATATGCAAAATCAATTGGTGTTGCTCCTGATGGTAGATCAATAATATCACCCCTTGGTGTAAAAGCATAAACACGATCACCAAATACATCAGTCTTCATACCAGCGAGAAATTCTTGCGTATCGTCGACATCCTGACGCCATTCCATTAATTGTCTAAGGTAGACTACCCTTTTTTCAAATTGAGGGTCTTTGTATTGAGAGCCTTCCTTATAAATCCAATGAGCAGCAATACCGAGTTCAGCATTTCTATGCATCTCAGGGGTCCTAATTTGTACCTCTAAAGTTTTTCCGTCGTCGTAAACAACTGCAGTATGAATGGATTGATAAAAGTTCTCCTTAGGCGAAGCAATGTAATCGTCAAATTCTCCGGGGATTGGTCGCCAGTTTGAATGGATAACTCCAAGAGTGGCATAGCAGGTTGCTTTATCAGGAACAATGATTCTTACACCTCTAATGTCATGCACCATATCAAATGGCACTCCTTTATTAACCATTTTCTTATAGATAGAATGGATATGTTTCGGTCTTCCTGATATTTCTGCTTCTAATCCTGCTTGGTTCATTACAACCATCAATCGTTGGGTAATTTTTTCAAGTTGTTTTTCCCTATCTGTTCTTCGAATTGCTAGTTTTTCTGCGATTTCCTTATATTTATTCGGATTCAAGTATCGAAAAGACAAATCCTCAAGTTCCCATTTTATTTGCCAAATACCTAATCGATTTGCTAATGGAGCGAAGATATCCATTGTTTCTTGCGCAATACGTTTTTGTTTATTTTCCGGCATATAATGCAATGTGCGCATATTGTGTAAACGATCTGCAAGTTTAATTAATACAACTCTGGGATCTTCTGCCATTGCAAGAAATGTTTTTCGTAATGTTTCGGATGCTAAGTCATATTTTCTACTTCTTTTTAATATTTCCGCTCGCGCATCATCATTTGGCAAACCCCTGCGCTCATCAGAAATTCTTCTGTTTTGCTCTTCTTGCGTTTCTGCAAACTGATCGCTTCTCGACACTCGTGGCAATGTTGTAAGTTTTGTAACAGCGTCAACCAATTTCGCAATCTCATCGCCAAAATCACGTTGCAAATCATCCAAAGTAATCTCTGTATCCTCTACAGTATCATGGAGAAGACCCACTGCGATAATTTGGGGCGGAACATGCATATCGGCTAGAATTGATGCCACAGCAAGACAATGATTAATGTAAGGTTCTCCCGAAGCCCTTTTTTGATTTCGATGTGCATTATCCGCGACTCGAAATGCGCGTTTTATGAGTTCTCTATCAACCTGGGAATATGAATTAGTTAATTTGGCTAATAGGTCGTTAATATTCATCTACACACCTTTAAATTATGTTTCATACAAAACAAGTATAACCATGCTGACAACCTATTTCAAGAGGGAATTTTGTCAGGTGGAAAATAAAACCAGCCATTTTTGTTTAATAGAATATAACGAGACATATTATCTCTTTTAAGTAAATATTTTATTTGGTACAATAAGAGAGTATGAATAATCTTTTCTCTGGAAATGTGAGGTATTTTTAGGAATGACTTGTACCATCTTGTTGATTTACCGGATCGACAATTAAATAAAAAATTAATGAATATGCTATTTACTCGCACAACCAATGCATGAATTGCAAATTACAGAATCCATATTGAAAATTGCTATGGACTATGCCACAAAAGAAGGAGCAACTGAAATTACCGATTTGTACCTAACTATTGGTGATCTCGCAACTGTGGTAGATGATTCAGTCCAATTTTATTGGAACATCATCGCCAAGGAGACTATTGCCGAAAATGCTCAATTACATTTCGAGCGTATTAAAACTGAGCTCTTGTGCATGGATTGTAACGCTCGATTTCATCCTAATCCGGAAGATTTTACATGTCCAAATTGTGGAAGCATCCAAGTAAAAGTAATTAGAGGTGATGAATTCAGTTTAGATGCAATTGATATTGAAACCGAAAAAAGAAAATAATTAGTAATGGGAGTTGTACATGATGACTCAAAGAATTTCGATTGTTGAAAACATTCTTAATGCGAATGATCGTCTGGCTGATGAAAATCGCTCACGGTTAGACGAATTTGATGTATTTGCTTTAAACTTAATGGCATCACCAGGAGCAGGGAAAACGACACTAATTGAACAAACATTATCTCTGCTACCTAAGCAGCACCATGTAGCAGTAGTGGATGGAGATGTCGCCACAAGCATTGACGCTGATCGTGCAGCGAAGGCAGGTGCAGTAGCAGCAATCCAAATCAATACTGGAGGGGGATGTCATCTTGACGCGGTTATGTTCAACCAAGCACTTGATAAACTCGATCTGAACCAAGTTGATATTTTATTAGTTGAGAATGTGGGGAACCTTATATGTCCGTCCGGATTTAAACTTGGTACCCATAAAAGCATTTTGATTGCTTCTGTTCCGGAGGGAGATGATAAACCTTATAAGTATCCTGGAATGTACAGAGGTGTTGATGCGTTAGTAATTAACAAGATTGACTTATTGCCATATGTTCCATTTGATATGGATTATTTTAAAAAGGGTGTGGAAATTCTTAATCCCGGATTGGTAATTTTCCCTCTATCTTGCCAAACAGGGCAAGGTATTGATAAATGGATAGACTGGTTATCTAAGGCTTTAATCGATATTCATAATAGTCAGTAGACAAAACCGCTAATAGTCAGGAGAGCGTAGAATGTGTTTAGGAGTACCAGGAAAAATTATTGAGATGTATGATAGGGAGCATTTGAAAATGGGTAAGGTGGACTATGGCGGCGTTGTGCGTGAGGCTTGTTTAGAGTATGTTCCCGAAGCGAAGATTGGGGATTATGCAGTTATCCATGTTGGTTTTGCAATCAGTCTAGTGAGTGAAGAAGACGCAAAAGCCTCATTGGCAATGTTAAAAGAAATAGTTAATCTAGAGGAAGAATTAAGGCTTGATTCAGGTGAACAGGATTTGTGATGAGATATGTTTCCGAGTACCGTGATGCTGACCTCGTTCGGCGCGTTATCGAAGAAATTCACCAAGCGGTTACTAAGCGATGGATCTTAATGGAAATATGCGGGGGACAAACCCATTCTATAGTTCGTCATGGAATCGATAAATTATTACCCGATGAAATTGAACTTGTTCACGGTCCTGGATGTCCTGTTTGTGTAACCCCCCTTGAGTTAATTGACAAGGCTCTAGCAATCGCTTCTCAACCAGATGTGATTTTTTGTTCTTATGGTGATATGTTACGGGTTCCTGGTTCTGGGAGTGACCTATTTTCGATAAGGGCTCAAGGTGGTGATGTGCGAGTTGTATATTCTCCGCTGGATGCCGTAAAATTAGCCAAACAAAATCCTGACAAGCAAATAGTTTTCTTTGCAATTGGATTTGAAACGACAGCACCCGCAAATGTCATGAGTGTCCTTCAGGCACAATCACTTGGATTGTCAAATTATAGCATTTTGGTTTCTCATGTTTGTGTTCCACCTGCCATCCAAGCCATTCTTAGTTCAAAAAATAATTTGGTTCAGGGATTTTTACTGGCAGGTCATGTATGTGCTGTTATGGGGTATTGGGAATATCCTCCTTTATCAGATAAATTTCAAGTGCCGATGGCAGTGATGGGTTTTGAGCCGCTGGATATTGTCCAAGGTATCCTCGCTATAGTGAAATTGTTGGAATCAGGAAGTGTTAAAGTCGAGAATGCATACCCACGCGCAATTACGTATGAAGGAAACATTCCTGCTCAAGAAATCATCAAGAAAGTATTTGTAAATTGCGACCGCAAATGGCGTGGTATTGGTAAGATACCGATGAGTGGCTGGTGTTTAAGACCCGAATATGATCTATTCAACGCAGAAAAGCGTTTCGACGTTGAACAAATAAAGTCAGTAGAATCGCCACTTTGCATTGCTGGACAAATATTACAGGGATTAAAGAAGCCGATTGATTGCTTAGCATTTGGGAATGAATGTACGCCAACACACCCGCTTGGAGCAACTATGGTCTCTTCTGAAGGTGCTTGTGCAGCCTATTATCAATACGGTAGAGGTTTAGATGATTGAGGATAAAACACCCGAAATGCAAGGACCTGTTTGTCCCGTACCAGTGGCACATAATGAGCAAATTGTTATTGGTCATGGTAGCGGCGGCAAGATGACTAGTAACTTAATCAATAAATCGTTTTTACCACAGTTTGATAACCCAGTGCTAAATGAAGGGAATGATGCAGGCGTAATAACTCTTGATAGCAGGCTTCGATTAGCCATAAGTACTGACTCTCATGTTGTATCCCCTCTTTTTTTTCCAGGTGGAGATATTGGAAAATTAGCAGTCTGTGGTACTGTCAACGATGTTGCCATGATGGGAGCAACACCTCTTTATCTTACGGCGGGTTTCATAATAGAAGAGGGCTTAAATCTGAGTGTTTTGAATCAGATAATTGTTTCGATGAAAGATGCTGCACAAGAAGCGAATGTAGAAATAATTGCCGGCGATACGAAAGTAGTTCAGCGAGGTTATGGAGATGGACTTTATATTAACACATCAGGGATAGGCGTTTTTAAACATAACTTCGATATTTCTGGCTCTTCTGCTAAGCCAGGTGATCTTGTTATTCTTTCAGGTTCAATTGGTGACCATGGAATGGCTGTATTAACTGCGAGAAACGAACTTGGTTTTGAGGTAGACATTAAAAGTGATATTGCCCCTTTAAATCACCTGGTATCATCAATGTTAGATACAAGTGAAAAGATACATGTTTTACGAGATCCAACACGAGGCGGTGTAGCAAGCACACTTAATGAGATTGCTAGTCAATCGCATATTTGCATCGAATTGGATGAGACTTCTATTCCAGTTCATCCCCATGTCAATGCCATCTGCGAAATGTTGGGGTTTGATCCACTTTATGTAGCAAACGAAGGAAAACTAATTGCCATTGTGGCTAGAGACGATGCTGATAAAATCTTGGGCAAGATGCATAAGACTCAGTATGGCAAAGAGGCTGTCATTGTCGGAGAAGTAAAGGAATCTCCTCAAGATCGCGTTCTTATGCGAACATCTATCGGTAGTCTTCGAGTTGTTGAAACACTCTCGGGTGAACTACTTCCACGCATTTGTTAATTTATAAAGCAAAAATAATCAGCCATTTTGGGGGAATATTATTTTAATGTCTCAGAGATATTTTTTGAAACAAAATAACCAATTTGTTAGTACATTTACTTGATTTCTGTCAATATATGTACTATAATATTAGTACTATAATGCTTTGTAGAAAGATGCCTATGGTTAAAAAAACTTACAGGGACACAGAAAATAATCATTTTTATCATCGTAAACGCCGAAGGCGTAAGGGATTTTGGAATAATGATATTTTAATGTCTCAGAGACCCTTGGGCACAACTATCATGGTTGGTGAACGCTTGCGTGCCTTACGAAACAATCATGGATTTTCGCTTCGCTCATTGGCTGAAATAAGTGGGCTTAATTTTAATACATTAAGTTTAATTGAAAACGGGAAATCATCCCCAAGCGTAAGTACACTTCAAAGATTGGCATTAGCGCTAAATGTTCCAATCACCGCTTTTTTTGAGTCAGAGGGTGAAACAATAAGTATTGTATATCAAAAAGAGGGACAAAGAACAAAAGCATCATTTTTACATGGCTCGCTTGCTAATTTAGGCGCAGGTTTGAATTACCAATGGGGACAAGTATTACTTGTATCATTAAATCCCGGAACGAACAGTGGGAGTACCCCCATCGTTCATACCGGCTATGAGATGGTTTATTGCATTGAGGGTCATATTGATTACAATATTGATGGAGAAGACTATACACTAGAGCCAGGTGACAGTTTGTTTTTTGAAGCCCACCTACCCCATTGTTGGGCGAACAAAAGTGAAATCTTGTCTCGTTCCCTGCTTGTTTTTTATCCATCTGATGAAAATGATAGTCCTCTTGAAAAACATTTTCCACCAGAACACCTGATGAATATGGGATGAGAATGTCAGGAGATTTGAAGTAATGATATTACAAGTGAATCAAGATAATTGTACAGGATGTGGTGAATGCATTGATATTTGCACTGAAAATGCAATAGGCTTAAAAAACGGAATAGCAGTGATTAATCAGGAACTGTGTACGGGGTGCGAACTATGCATGGATGTATGCCCAACGGGCGCTATCTTTTCAATAGAAGAACCCGCAAAAGAAGTTTCACTAGTTGAACATCATAAATCAGTTTCGTTACAACGCCCCGCTTTATCACCAAATGCAAGCACTTTAGTCCCTCTGATAGGAACTGCACTAATTTATTTTAGCAGAGAGTTATTACCTCGGATAACTGATATTTTGTCTTATGGGTTAAACAAAAAGTCGAACCAGAAATTTGTTATGCTCTCAAATTCATCACGCAATTCGATCAATGCACATGTGGGACGCCCTCTTAGAATGCGTTGTAGAAAGCGTTATGGGCATTATGGTAGAAGATAATAAATATTATTTTGGATTTTGAACAAAGTATAAATTAAATAAAAAATTATTGAAAAGAAAGGAGATATATACAATGCCTAGAGGAGATAGAACTGGACCACTTGGTGCAGGACCTATGACCGGAAGAAGGTTAGGTTACTGCGCTGGTTATAATATGCCTGGGTATGCTAACCCAATTAATCGACCAAATTACGGTTGGGGTTTTAGAGGTGGCAGAAGAGGTTGGGGTCGTGGTTATTATGCTCAAGGAACACCTGGATGGGGTTGGGGTGAATTTCAACCTATAACCAAAGAGCAAGAATTAAATAACCTAAAAACCTATGCCAGTCAAATTAAAGATCAACTTGATACCATTCAGAAAAGAATTGACGAACTTGAGAAAGAAGATTAATACCTTATACCCTTTAATACGAGTTGGTTAAAATACAGCATTATTTCGAGTCCATAATAGTGGAGGTGAGATAATGTTAATAAATAAAATAAGATTGTTTTGATGTATAGTCTGTTAATTACAGGAGAATCGTTTATGTTACAAAATTTTAGAAATAAGCTTATTGCGCGTGGAAGAGGCAGAGGATCAGGTAGAGGTGGTGGTATTGGTCAAGGGGGCCGTGGTTTAGGCAGAGGCGGAGGTAACAGACCAGGTGCCGGACCGAGCGGGAACTGTGTTTGCCCAAATTGTGGACACAAGATATCACATGCTATTGGACAACGATGTATAGATATTTCTTGTCCCAAATGCGGAACAAAAATGGTACGTGAATAGAGAAAAATAAAATTGTGAAAACTATGAAAATCGTGATAACCACTACCTCGCCTAGCATCGATTCTAATGTGGATAACCGCTTTGGTCGTTGCGCTTTCTTTTTATTTGTTGACCCAGTGACCCTTGAATGGGACGCAAAACCAAATCCTGGCGTTAATGCACGGGGCGGTGCTGGTGTTAAAGCATCGCAATTCGTTGCAAATTTAAAACCTGACGCAATCATATCGGGCAGTTTCGGGCCAAACGCATATGGTGTGTTAAAGGCTGCAAACGTACAAATGTACTTATTTGATGGTGCGAAAAACGTTCAGGAGGTTATTAATCGATTTAACGAGGGTATTCTAAATACCGTATAAAACGTAAATGAATGCCAAAACCAAAGTTTATGCCAATAAGGTAAAATATGAGAATAGCCGTAGCCAGCGGTAAAGGTGGAACTGGTAAAACCACAATAGCCACAAGTTTAGCGCTTAGTCTGGCGGATCCCATCGATTTGAATCCGCCAGTTTTTCTGGATTGTGACGTGGAAGCACCCAACGCACATATATATCTAAATCCAGATCTCAAAGAACAAAAAATCGCAGGGGTTCTCATTCCAGAAGTAAATGAATCCCAGTGCACGTACTGCGGAATCTGCGCTGAAGTATGTCAATATCATGCTATGACAGTAATTTCTAACAAAGTTATTGTTTTTCCGCAATTATGTCATGGCTGCGGATCTTGTTCTGAACAATGTCCCGAGGAAGCAATTAAAGAAATACCTAAACGCATGGGTGTTCTTGAGCGTGGAATGACAAACTCAAATATTGTTTTTGCGAGGGGTGTTATGGATGTGGGGGAAGCTATGGCTGTACCAATAATTCGACAACTAAAAAAGTGGGTAGAACCAAATTCAGATCAAGTTGTGATTATTGATGCGCCACCAGGTGCCTCGTGTCCGGTCGTTGAGTCAATCCGCGGAAGTGACTATCTTGTCCTTGTTACAGAACCAACCCCCTTCGGATTACATGATTTAAATTTAGCATCAAAACTTGCTGATGAATTGAAAATTCCTGCAGGCATTATCATAAACCGTGACAACGGGGAGTACAACGAAGTAGAGGATTTCTGTGTGAGGAATAATTATCCTATATTAATGCGGATTCCTTTCGAAAGATATATCGCTGAAGGTTTGTCGCAAGGCAAATCGCTTATTGAAATACACCCGGAATACATTGAGAAATTTAAGCAATTGCATACAGATATAAAATCATTAATTGGGAATAAACATGAAACAAATCGTACTATTAAGCGGTAAAGGAGGAACCGGCAAAACTAGCGTGGCGGCTGCTTTTGCACATCTCGCTCACGTTAGCGCATCCCCCTTATCTGCTGTTTTAGCAGACGCAGATGTTGATGCAGCCAATTTGGGTTTAGTCTTACACCCAAAACAAGAAGAAGCGCATGATTTTACCGGCGGGGCTATTGCTGTAATAAATTACAGTGAATGTATTGATTGTGGAGTTTGCGAGAACGTTTGTCGGTTTGATGCAATCCTCACCCCATCAATGCAAAATAATGGTTCTGGAGAACATTATTCTATTGACACAATTGCTTGTGATGGCTGCGCCGCATGTGTGTATGCATGCCCAGTAGACGCTATCCATATGGAACCACAACAAGCAGGACGGTGGTTTCGATCAACGAGTCGCTATGGTACTCTATTCCATGCCGATCTATTCCCAGCGCAGGAAAACTCGGGGAAACTAGTTACATTAGTAAAACAACAGGCTCGTCTTTTCGCAATGGATAATGACTTTGAGGTTGTAATTGTTGATGGCCCACCGGGTATAGGCTGCCCTGTCATCGCTGCCGCATCTGGCGCTACTATCGCGATTATTGTAACGGAACCAACAATCACTGGTGTTCATGACCTTAATCGAACATTAGAAACTACTTACCACTTCAAAATTCCAACTTTTGTAATAATCAATAAAGCAGATCTTAACGCTCTAGCATTAAATGATATTGTTTCTATGTGCTCAATTAAAAATATCGAAATCATTGGACAAATTCCCTTTGACCAAACAATTACAGAAGCGATGCGAAAGGGAGACCCAGTGACTGCATACAATTCGGAAGCAAGGTCTAGTAAGGCGTTGGTAACAATTTGGGAAAGAGTCGTTGAAATTTTAAGCCATACTGGGGATTCTGAATGATAAATTCTGACAACATTCGCAAAGCCATTTTAGAAAGACTATCGCAAATCATTGATCCTGAAACAGGTGTGGATGTTATCCGAATGAGATTGATTGAAGATTTGAATGTAGAAAAAAATGGAAGGGTTTCTTACATTTTTCATCCTTCATCCCCTTTATGTCCTATTGCTGTATCTTTAGCGTTTACGATTAAAAATGCCGTTTCTGAGGTAGAAGGTGTAATTGAGCAAAAGATAAAAGTGGTTGAATTTACACTTTCAGAAGAGTTAATGGATTTGTTACAGAATGGGAAGGAATAAATATGAAATATGTCTTTGGACCTGTACCCTCACGACGATTAGGTCAATCACTTGGAATTGACCCTGTTCCATTAAAAACATGCAATTGGAATTGTGTATATTGCCAATTGGGTCGAACGGTTCCATTAATCAATGAGAGAAAAGAATTTATTCCACGCGAGGAAATATTTAAAGAGATCAAGCAAACCCTGGTTAAACACTCACTAGGCGAAATTGATTGGGTAACTTTTGTGGGATCAGGGGAAACCACACTAAATAGCGAACTAGGCTGGATGATCAAAAGAACAAAAGAGATTACAGATCTTCCAGTGGCGGTTATTACTAATGGATCCCTGCTGTACTTGCCAGAAGTGCGCAACGAATTATTGTTTGCCAATGCAGTGTTGCCTACATTAGATGCTGGTAATCCGGATTTGTATCGAAAAATAAACCGCCCTCACCCAGAGATTACTTATGAGCGCTTAATCAGTGGACTAACCGCATTTAGAAAAGAATACAAGGATAAATTATGGGTTGAGGTGATGTTGGTACAAGGGTTAAATGACACGCGAGAAACCTTAATTGAAATTGCAAATGCCTTAAAGGATGTCAATCCGGATGAAATTCATATTAATTTACCAACTCGACCACCTGTTGAAAAATGGGTGCGTCCACCTACTGAGGAAAGCGTAAATTTAGCGATGGGTATTTTTGGCGAATTGGCACATGTTGTTCGACCAGCAGATGGCTATTTCGATTTGGGTGTTGGCGATGATTTAGAGGAGGCTGTAATTGGAATCATTACCCGTCATCCAATGCGTCAAGAAGAACTTGAACGCGCTTTGGAACAGTGGGCACCTACAGAAGTGCAGAAAACCCTCGATAATTTGCTAGCCAGTGGAAAGGCATTAGTTGTAGAACGAAATGGCGTCCTTTTTTGGAGTTCAGGATCAACACATTATCCAAAGTAATTAATCCTTTTGCCTTACTATATCTCTAAAATAGACCAGAGCCTCCTTCAGAATATTTAACTTGACGCTCAAACACCTGTATGATAAACTAACGACCGCTCGGGGGACGTAGTGTAGTGGTTTAACATGCGGCCCTGTCAAGGCCGAGATCGCGGGTTCGAATCCCGTCGTCCCCGCTAGATGCCGTTTTAGAACGGCATCTTTGCTTTTAATATGAAAAATCGATTAAATAGAGATCAAGATAGTAATACGCTTCAAGGATTGTGCTAGCTATTTGTTCTTTCCTTACATAATGAGGTATGATATTGATATAGGAATTTCTAATCATGTTTTCATCTCCTCCTTATATATCAGGTAATTATGATGATTCATCCTTTCCTTTACAAAGGTTTTTGCCTAGGATAAATAAAGGTGTTGTAAGCGAGTGGATCAAATATTTAAGATTGGATGATGGATGGGTATTAGATCCATTCTGCGCATCTCCACATATGTTGATTGAAATAGCAAGCATGGGCGTTAATGTTGTAACTACTGTTAATAATCCAATTCTCGAAAAATATTTATATGTTCTTGCAAATCCTCCAGATTATGAGATACTCTCATACCTTATCGAGAAATTGAGCACAGCAATTGATGGCAAAAAACGGCTTGAAGATCTGATTAAGAATGCATACTTAACAAAATGTTCCAATTGTGGAAAAGAGGTCTCAGTTGATGAGTTTATTTGGGATAGAGACAAAAATATTCCATTATTCAAATCATACGTTTGCCCATATTGTGAAAAATCCGTAGAAGAACCAGTTAATGATGTTGATATAAAACTCGCCAGGTCATTTAGTACGAGTAAATTGCATTGGATGAGGGCTGTTTCTAAAATCGCTGACCAGTCTAATCCAGAAAGGTCTTATGTAGAAAACATTATCAACATTCATCTGCCGCGAACGATTTTTGCTATCATAATGACTCTAAATCATTTGGATATCCTTGATTTACCACCGAATCACAGGAATTACCTCGAAGCATTACTCTTCTCCACTTTTGACCAAGTAAATTCATTGTGGCCAGTACATGTGACTAGAGACAAACCTAAACAATTAACAATTCCACCACAATTTCGTGAAAAAAATTTTTGGAACGTCCTAGAAAATCAAGTCAAATTATGGGCAAATAATCCTTTAAAACCGATTCCCATATATCTGTCGCCGGACAGACCATCTAACGAAAATGGAATTTATGTCTTTAGGGGAAGATTTAGGGATATTTATGAAAATTTAAATGATTTTGATATTCGGGCGATCATTTCTGTAGTCCCTAGATATAATCAAGCCTTCTGGGCATTATCTGCAGTATGGACTGCATGGCTTATGGGAAAAGAACAACTTGGTTCGTTTATCAATGTGTTTCATAGGCGTAAATATGATTGGGGATGGCACACAGATGCTTTGTTCTCGGTATTTAACAATGTAGCAAAAGTCATACCAAAGAATTCACCTGTGTTATTATTCCCTAGTGACCAAGAAATAGAACTTATTTCATCTACAGTTATTTCATTTAGTCTTGCCGGACTGAAAATAAATAATATTGCAATAAGAAATAAGAATCAAATACCTCAAATTTTCGCAATTAGTAAAGAAAGTTTTGATAATTTCCAAAACATTAATCATGATGACGAATATGGGCTAACTGATTATTTGTCCCAACTCGGTCAACCAGCAGATTTTTCTCATAGTTATCTCGTTTCATTGTTATCGTTATCTAGAAACATAAAGCCAGCACATCATAATACAATAAAGCCTGGTGACATATATCTAGAATTCCAAAAAAATATCCTGAAACACTTAGACGATGATGCTAAATTCATGATTTACAATGCAGACATAAAATCGATTTCATTAAAATTCTGGGGTTTAAAAGATTATGCATATTCAAAGAAACCCTTGGATGACAGAGTCGAAGAAGAGATTTTACAAATAATTAATAGTTCCATTGCGGTTGATTACATGGTCATAGATCGGATGATTTGCGAGAAGTTCTCAGGATTATTCACACCACCTGCTGATTTAATAAATGTTTGCCTCAATTCATATTGTTATCTGGAAGATAAATTCATTTTAAAACCACAAGAATTCTTCGAAAATAGGGAAAAGGATGTATCTGAAATAACTAATTTGTTGCTGGATCTAGGCAACAAGTTAGGGTACAAAGTATTTGCAAAGGATTTTTCTACCAACATCATTGCTTGGGAATCCGACAATCCTTCTAATAACTATGAATTTTATATTTCCATAACAGCAATTTTATCTAATTATTTAGGACTTCCCAGTGGCAAAAACGTTACACGCTACATTGTAATACCTGGTAGTCGATCAAATCTGATTGCTTATAAACTGAGGGAAAATAAAATGTTTGGCGAATTAATACCAAAATTATATAAATTCACGAAATTTAGAAATGTAAGAAGATTATCAAAAGATGCTAGTATTAGTCGAAATACCCTAAAACCACAGTTAGAAATTGATCCTATAACCTATAACGAGGAACAACTCAGATTGATGTAAATATATAATCACATATAATTTGTCAACGTTTTTATATAACCTTCTCCCTAATTCTAAAAAGAAGGATATTATTTAAGGAGCACCATATAATTTTGAATCAAAAAATTAATGCCCTGCGCGCAGTTGCTGTTTCATTCGCGTTTATTGGGATTTTGGGGGTTTTGTATAGTTTGTTTACTTTCAATAAAGCCAGTGTATCAGTAGATTGGTCAACAGAAACTGAGATTGACGTTGTGGGTTTTAACATACTTAGAGCAAATTCCAAAAATGGGCAGTATGAAAAGATTAATAATGAGATAATTCCATCTTCAGACAATCCCCTGACGGGTGGTGATTATCACTACATAGACAAGAAAGTCGCCAAAGGGAGCATATATTATTACGAACTAGAAGAAGTTACTAGTACTGGTCTGGGAGATCATTTTGGACCAATATCAGTAAAAGCGACAAACCAATCATCGTTGATTTTAGGAATCTCTGGGGGATTAATTTTGTTTTCCTTAATTACGTTCTACAAATTTGGTTACTATTAAAACAATAATTCTAATGAGTTAAACCTATCATGATTTTTAAAGTTGGAGACATTTCTATTTCTATCAATTGCTCTAATGATATTTTAAGAAGAGGAATTTTATCTCAATATAATGAATTTATTTTAGAAACAAATGAAAACGTAAGTGACTTTATTCTTGAGATCGACTGGGAACCATCGTATCATGACCGTTTACAAGAAGAATTTGTCATAAAATTTATTGACAACTATATAACTGCATCAAATCAATTTTCCTCAGTACGTTTTGATCTTAAAAACAATGTGGGAGTATTACAGATAAATTTAAGAGACCCTTTTTACGCTATAGACTACTTTCTGCGGATTTGTCTATCACTTATAGCATTTAATCACGGAGGATTTTTATTGCATAGCGCAGGTATTGTACGCAATGATCTTGCTTACCTTTTTTTTGGACCATCGGGGAGCGGAAAAACAACAATTGCAAAGAACTCGAGTAACTTCAAGATTCTTAATGATGATCTAATTTTGATTTTAAATCAAAATGGTAAATGGAAAGCATACGGCACACCCTTCTGGAATCCAACACAGGAAACCCCTAGAAATGATAATGCACATGTAAAAGGGGCTTTTTATATAATAAAAGATGATAAGGTCCATTTAGATACTTTATATAGATCCAAAGCCCTTGGCTTGCTTATTGCAGGAATTCCAATAATTAATGCGAATAAAGATTATATTTATAGGACTATTGCCTTGTTAGAAGAATTCCTGAATGATATTCCGGCATTTGAACTGCGCTTACCGAAAGGGGCTCACTTTTGGGAAGTAATTGATGATTACTTCGGTAAGTATGATTAAATCTGGAAATCGGAAATAAATCCTAATTACAAATTTGGTTAGATGGATGTCAAGATCATTGCAAACGGATAAACGGGACAAAGGGTTATTAAATCGAATAGCAGATGGAAGTATAGAGGCATTTAACCTATTTTATGAGATATATTATCTTCATTTATATAATTACATATTAAGGTTAGTAAAAGATCCATTTATTTCTGAAGAAATATTACAAGAGACTTTTATATCAGTCTGGCTTGGCGCTAAGAAATTTAAAAATCGTTCTTTGGTAAAAACCTGGGTATTCCGTATTGCACACAATAAATCGGTCTCCTGGTTGAGAAAAAAAAGATTCTTGTTGACATCATTTGAAGACAACAGCGAGAAAACTTATCGTGCAGAGGAAGAAAAAGGTACGGAATATAATGCTGAAAATAAGATTTTTGAGGATGCCATTTATAGAGCAGTTAATAAACTATCGCCAAAACATAGAGCTGTTATCGAATTATCATTTAAATATGGGTTCTCCTACAAAGAAATTGCTCATATTATGAACTGCCCAGTAGGAACGGTTAAAAGCAGGATGAGTTATGCAATTAAATACCTTAAACAAGATCTTAATAACAGGAATTGAACAATAAATGCAGTAAATACGACTATAAATATGATCGGAACACTCTATGATGAATGATAAAAATAAATTGTCGAGATTATTGCCTTGGTATGCCAATGGTACATTGGTCGGAAAAGAACGTGCTGCTATTGATAACTGTCTTTTGAAATCCGTAAAGATGAAACGTGATTCGAAAGATATAGATATTATTCGTTCAATCGTAAAAAACGAACCAATACATTATCCCTCAGCGTCACTAAAGGATCGAATCATTGAAAGAATCGACAAAGGACAAACAGTACGGAAATATAAACTAAAACCGGCTGATTTTTTTGGTTCATTAATAATATGGGTTTCATTGTTTATTATTTTATGGTTAGTATTTCAACCTGGTGTTACTATCCAATGGTATTTGCCGATTGATAGCAAATCAGAAACTATAAATATTTACCGCAAAACAATAAGTTCACACAATTTTAAAATAATTGATCAAATTAGTACAGTGAATGTACCAGTGCAAATTATTCTAAACGACCCAGTTCTAATACCTGGGCAGAATTATATATATAGAATTGATGCTTATGATACGAGTGGAGATCTTGTATATCAAAATTTGGTGTCTGCATCTACTTCAAAAATAATTGTAAATCAAATAATTTTAATTCTTTCTAGCATATCATTGACTTTAGCTATATATATATTAGTGAAACTATATACTAAATGTGGTATTATATATATGAAGACAAATGGACTGATAAAAAATAATTAGAACGTGTTCCATAAATTTATGATATACTATTTCTAGATATTATTTGTTATTTCCCTTGATGGAGACAGCTATGAAAAAGGAAAACTTAGAAAAAACCAGGAAGATTCGGAAGACTTATCATAAACCTAAGATTATTCAAGAATTCGAATTAGAGACACAGGCAGGATCGGTGGTGCCGCCAAATAGATTAATTGATCCAGATGGTAATGATTTAGATTTACCAGAACCATAAGTTCCATAACGTTGAATTTTGTTTCCCCAATAGTAATTACTATTGGGGAAACTTTTATTAATCCATTATAATTACACGAAATATATGAGTCACAGGGAAATATTATATGCATACTAAATGGTGGCTGACAATATTTCTAATTATCATGCTTTTCTTGTTATTCAATAATGACAGAAATGTTCGTGCGTTGTCGGAGATTAAACATGAGATTACGGATACCACTAGCTTATCGGTAATACAATCAAGCCAAGAAGCAATAGAATTTAGGTTTGTATCTCCTGAAATAAACTATGAACGGACTACCTTTTCAGGTAACAGGTATTTAAAAGTTAGTATTCCCGGTGCTCAAACCATCGATGTTCCCGGAAAACCTCAATTACCAAAAATTACGAAAATCATTATCCTTCCACCTACAGGTATTCCTACGGTTACCATCCAGAATGATGTCACGACGACCATCTCTAATATTACGACTATTTACCCTGCCACATCCATTGAACCCATTAAAGAACCATTAACACCTGGCGTGAAGGCGTTTTATCTGGATGAATCATTCTATACTTCAAACTTTGATTATCCAAAGGAAATAGTTAATATTAGCCAAATCGCATGGATTCGGAACTATCGCGTTTTGGTAATTGAGTTACACCCTGTTCAATATAATCCATCAAAACATTTGCTAACCTGGCATAAGAATATAGATTTTAATATCCAATTTAATAACCCGCTCCCCATAATGCCAACTAACGTTAAACATCGAGAAACCTCTTTTGATCAAATGATCAATGCTGCGGTTTTAAATCCTGAAGAATCGGATACATGGAGAGCAGATTTGCAGGAAGGAGAAGTCAAGACGAATTCCTATTTTCCAAGTACATCACTAGGTCCAAGATTTCGGATTCCAATCACAGAAGATGGTATTTACAAGATTTCTTACACTGATCTCGAAAACGCAGGTATCAATCCCGATGAGATTAATCCAAATAATATTTCACTTTATAACCAGGGTGAAGAAGTAGCCATTTATGTTCATGGAGAATCAGATGGGAAATTTGGTATTGATGATTACATTGTTTTTTATGGCGAAAGTTTCTCTGGTGACCGATTGGCTGACAGATATGCTTTTGAAAATACAAACTGGTATACCTATACGCAACAATTACCAGATGGTTCAACTACACAATGGCACCCACAAATAAACCATTGGTTTTTTGAGAAATACACAAACGAAAATGTTTATTGGCTTGTAATTAAAGATAACCCAAATATTAAGCGGATGGAAATAATTGATGGGAATCCTTCGCTTAATCCAAATCCACCAGAACCGTTCTACACAACAACAAAGCACATTGAACAACCCAAAGTCTATTGGACTTACCACTTCACAAGTGAAGATACCTTTGTTTGGGATGGACTTAACACAAGTACACCAACATCAACCTACACAATTTCTTTGTTTGATCCAATAACCAATTCGATTTCTGCTACATTAAAATGTGAGGTGGTTGCTTTTACGAACAACTCAAATACAAGTCCTGACCACCATATAAAGATTATGTTTAATGATGCAAATGTGACCGACTCGTATTGGGATGGCATGAGCAGAATTCACATAGAATCGGACATCGACCCAATATTCTTGCAAAACGGAGAAAATAAAATTGTTGCAAATTTGTTATTTGATTCTGGCATACCGTATGACAGAGTTTACACAGATTGGTTCGAAATTGAATACATCCGCCCATTTTTCGCGGTTGATGATCATATTATTTTCCAAAACAATCAAACGGGAGATAAAAAATATTCAATTGTTAGATTTTCAGACACATCGGATATTATGATCTTAGATGTAACTGATCCTTTGAATCCATCTATGATCACAAATCCACTAATTGACTCTGATAGTGTTACATTCTCGATTACCCAACAAAACGTGCCAAAGAAATATGCCATTAGTAATGATAATAGCATAAAAACCATCCCAGCCATCGAGTATTATGCACCTCCTTCTTTGTTTAACGAATCGAATCAGGCTGAATATCTTGTCATTTCCCCATCTAAATTCATCATCGAAGCACAACAATTGGCAGATTACCGTGCAAGCCTAGGAATGATATCAAAAGTCGTCGATTTTCAGGATATTATCAATGAGTTCAATGATGGGATCTATCATCCAATTGCGATAAAGAACTTTTTAGCATATACATTAGAGCATTGGGCAATTCCTCCTATCTATGTAGTGCTTATTGGCGATGGGGATTGGGCTCTTCAACCAGGTAATCCGTACTATGGTGTAAATCCAACATATATGCCTCCTTATTTAGCATTAGTGGATCCCTGGCAAGGGGAAGTAGACAGTTCTAATTTGCTAGCAACAGTCGTCGGTGATGATCCATTTCCTGACATGATTATCAGTAGAATTCCAGTTAACAACAATGATGAATTGGAGACCATAATCGATAAAATTGTCTCCTATGAACAATCCCCTATAGAAGATTGGCAAAATAATATGCTATTTATTTCTGACAATGTGCCGGATTCCGCTGGTGATTTTGTAGCTGCTAATGAAAAGTTGATTGATAAATACATTGATACAAATGATGTTTATCACCCATTAAGAATATATGAAAATGATTTTGATTGTTCATCATATTCGGATCCTGATTGCAATCTCGTTAGAACAGCAATTACTGAGACGATATCCTTCACAGGTACATCTTTGATAAACTACATTGGTCATGGATCGATATCTCGATGGTCACACGAAAGTATATTTAACAATAATTTGGCGAGTACTCTTAAGAACTACGAAAAATTGCCTGTCAGTTTATCAATGACCTGCCTAGATGGAGTCTGGCAATATCCACCTACATCTAGAGCTGGTTCTGGTTTGGAGGAAACGAATTTGCGTTTTCCTAACGGGGGAATAGTCGGCGCCTTCTCGCCAACTGGACTAGGTGTTTCAACAGGACATGAAGCGTTGGACGATGGTTTCTTTGAATCATTATTTAATAACCATCAATGGCGATTAGGCGATGCTAGTTTATTTGCTAAATTAAAGTTATTCCTAACGGGCAATAATTACGATCTTTTACACACCTTTACTGTTTTTGGAGATCCTGCTCTTACTATCAAAAACCGAGATGATTTATTAACAAAACCATTTGATTTCGTTTCATCTAAATATCTGTCACGGGAATATGGAGGACCAGGTGACTTTGTCGAACACACGTTTGTCATTACAAACACTGGATTAACCACGGACACATATCTTATTCTAGTAAATAATCCTGAATGGAATATTGTAATCGACCCATCTTCTCAAGTTGGACCGATAGCACCACAGGAAAGTATTAAAGTCTCCATAACAGTTCTAGTTCCTTCTACGGCTCAATTGAATGATATAAATATCACTGATATTACAATTAATTCAATGGGTGATGTGAACAAAAATCAACATGTATTCATTGAAACCGTGGTAAATCATCAATACATATACCTTCCACTCATTAACCGGTAGTTCGTTGAAATATGACATACCATGAGAATCTGAGCGGTCTTTTGCTAGAAGAACTTAAAAAAGGCAATGATGTTGTTTTTAAAGTATCAAGTAATAGCATGAGACCTTTAATAATAACTGGAGATCATTTGACCGTAAGAAGATATACGCTGCACAAGTTAAAACGAGGGGACGTGATTTTGGTCGTTAGAGAATCGGATTACCTAACTCATCGGTTTATCGAACAAAATGATGGGGTGATTGTTTTAAAAGGAGACAGATTGATAAATTTCGATCCTCCAATTAAAATTGATTGTGTTCTAGGAAAAGTTATTTCCATTACGAGGGGAAAACGACAGATATCTTTAACGAGTTTCTATGCAACCATCATAAATAGGATTCAAGGTTTATTGGGGTTTGCCCAAGGTAATATTTATAGAAATTTAGAAATCAGTATAAACGAGAATGACCACATAATATTTTTTTTGTGGTCTAATGCAATGAAGGCATTAGCAAAATCCATTTACATACCGATAGTAATTCTGGATTTCATAACCCTTTAAATGGAATTTTCCTGAAAGAGTAAATCTATGAGTATATCAATGAACCAAATTCCCTTAATAAATCCTGAAGTTGCCAGCAAATTAATTGATAACGAGGTAATTATTGTAAATCCTCAAAAGGCAAAAGTGTTAATTACAAACGAGGTAGGTGCAGCCATTTGGGAATTAATTGACGGGAAGAGAAATATTTCCACAATTTTAAACACAATTATAGAAAATTTTTATATAGATAGAAAAACAGCAAAAATAGATTTGTTGAATTTTCTTGGCGACTTATTATCCAAGGGTGTAATACTGTTCCATAATGAATAGTTCAATTAAGAAAACTATATTTCTTCTGCTCTTTGCATTTGAAATATTATTATTATGCTATCAAAAGTCCTATGCAGTAGTGACATTGATTTACTTTACTGCAACACCAGGAGACGGGAAAGTTAGTTTAGATTGGGAAACAGC
>DUEG01000027.1 GCA_011176615.1 Anaerolineae bacterium
GTGCATTAGGATATGAATATGCGGCGCGTGGGCGAAAATATCATCTGACCAACGTTGAGGCTACGAAGGCTTTTCTCTTTTTCAGTAATTCGTTACTAGAGGCGATGTTCTCTGCCTACGAAGCAGCAGCGGTTGGTTCTCCTCTTGTCTGGAGTGACATGTTACGGAAATTTAATAAATTCACTGATCAAATACTATTGACATTATTAGAAACTTACAATGCTTTTCAGGGACGTGTTAAGTCAAAGTAAATTGTTGCCGAGAGCAGGTTGCCCCGCACCGTGCGGGACTATTGGTTAAAATAAGTATGTTACTGAATATTGAACTGGAAAATGTGGAGAATCTTGTATATTGTTAATGTTTATGTGGTATGATTTCGCGGAAATTTGAAATGATGGAGTCTCCTATGGAAGACAAAATTACAATTATTGAGGGACCACCTCCCACATTTGAAGAAAACAGTGAAATGTGGGTGGAGGGAGTCACTGATGCGCTTTTAATCAACAAAATCGCGTTTACAAAACTGAGGACGTTTAATGGAGAGGAATTGGTAGAGCGGTGTCGTCAAGCATGGCGAGAACAACATGCTATTTACTTGGAATACCGTACCTTTGATGGATTAGAAAAACGTGCTCCTATTGTTGCGTCTAGAAGTATTGAGACTGATGATGGGGATGTATTACTACTCTGGGTGCGTATTACTGATGAGAGTGTGGAACTTGATTTTAGTTATGATGACGACTTTGATCTTGATGATGGGGAAGATGATGATCTTGATTTAGGCGCTCCTCTCAATTAAGAGGGGTTCAGTTGTGACTTACGAAAATTACACCAAAGTTAACCTTAACTTTGGTGTAATTTATTATATCCAATCCTGAAAGGAGAAAAAATGGTAAATTCTGATTATATTCATGTTTCGGTGGATGGACATTTAATGACGATTGTCCTCAACCATCCTGAACGCGCGAATGCAATCAATGAAGTGATGATAAAAGCCATGTTAGAAGCTTTTCGCCAGGCTGGACAAAATCCGGATGTTCGAGTTGTCTTGCTTAGAGGTATGGGAGGCGTTTTTAGCGCAGGGCAGGATGTGAAGGAAATGGAAAATGCGCAAATGTTTTCATATCGGAAGCATTTGCAGAACACTTATAATCCCCTAATTCTAACTATTCGGCGGTTGAAAAAACCCGTAATGGCTTTATTAGATGGCGCTGTGGCTGGGGCTGCATTGGGAATAGCATTAGCATGTGATTTGCGTATTGCATCGGAAGATACCGTGATTACCGTGGGTTTTCTTCAATTAGGGTTGATTCCAGATTCAGCAGTAACCTTGTTGTTACCGGTGCATATTGGTTTAGGACGAGCAATGGAATTGTCTCTGCTAAACGGGAGAATCGATGCATCAACAGCATTGGCATGGGGATTGGTAAATAAAGTTGTGTCGAGCGATAGAATCGAGTACGAAGCAGACGAGTGGGCAAAGAAACTTATAGGTGCTCCTATTGGCGCGATTGGTTTGACTAAACGAGCCTTCAATCGAGCAGTATTACCATATCTAGAAAAAGTCTTGGATTATGAAGCACATCTACAGGAGATTGCCAGGACAAGTCCTGAGCATCAAGAGGGCGTTCAGGCATTCCTTGAAAAACGGGCGCCTAAATTTGTTAACACCAGCGATTTAAACTAGTCTCTATTTTGACCAGATGAACAAAGTCCCGATGGTTAAAATGACGAAAAATGCACTAACAACGATCAGGGCTCGGAATATTTCGCCATGGTCGCGGCGGTCCCCAAGTTTTATTTGCGGATAGATTCCCTCTAAAGTTAGCAATGGTCCGGCAAACCAAGCAAAAAGCGTTCCGCCAAGAAGCCCTCCAACATGTCCCCAATTATCAATCCCTGGAGATAACCCAATCAAGAGGTTTATGACGGCTACACTGATGATTGATTTAAGCGCGCCCGAAGAGCGTTCTCCTAAAATATCACGGTTTTGATGGATGAAAACCCCTTGAGCGCCTAGGAGACCGAAGATCGCAGTTGAAGAGCCCAAAGATGGTGAGGTGGAGAACATCATCGAGAAGACATTACCAGCAAACCCACTCAGAAAATACAAGACGATGAAACGGGATTTCCCATAGTAACGTTCGAGGCTGGGGCCAAATAAATATAAGGCATACATGTTGAACCCTATATGTAATATCGATCCGTGTAAAAATATAGGGGTGAGCAACCGCCAAAATTGTCCTCTAGCGATCATTTCATTAACTTTCATTCCATAAGCGGCTGGAATATCAACATTAAACAGGTATTGTGTACCCATTTGAAAGAAGTAAATGGCTACAGTTATCGCTAGAATCACATAAGTAGCGATTGGTTTATTCTTGGTCATTTGAATAGCAATGCGTCTTGGAGCGACTTGCGGAGGAGGGGTTCTTTCGTTTATGTCTTTTGGTTGATTGTTGTTTGGCTTGGGTGAATTTTCTGTCATAAAGTTACCTTGCGTTGATGTACCCGATGATGCTCAGCGAGAATAATTGCTTGGATCGTATCTACGGTGTCTTCTAAGTGATTTTCCTGATTGGTTACGACATAATCGAAAATATCCAAATGCTTAAGTTCTTGGCGAGCAGTTGCAATCCGTAAATTTAACCCTTCCGTGTCTTCTGTTTTGCGAGCCTTTAAACGCCTGGCAAGTTCGTCTTCATTACGGGTTATTAAAAAAATAAGCAAAGCATCTGGACAAAGATTGCGAATGGTAGTTGCGCCTTGTACATCTACGCGCATTACAACATCTCTTCCACTTGCAAGGGCTTGTCTTACTTGTTCCTTAGGGATACCTTTGAAGTCATTGTATACAATCGCGTATTCGAGGAGTTCGCCTTTATTGATCATTTCTGCAAATTCATCTTTACTTAGAAAGAAATAATCTCGACCATTGACTTCATCGGGTCGGGGAGGGCGAGTTGTAGCGGTTACGACAAAGTGAAAAGGAAGTGCTCGTTCCTTCATCACATGGATGACTGTATCTTTTCCAACACCTGATGGCCCGGAAATAACAATCAGTAAAGGTTCTTGTTGAGGTGATTTGAATTGGTCGTTTTTGTTTGTAGCCATAGAATTTCCTGCGGACAATGATTATAATTGATAGTGAGTATTTCTATGAAGACAATTTATCTGTATCGGAGGTCAGTATGCCGACTTATGAATATATTTGCTTAGCGTGTAAACACAAATTTGAGATTTCTATGACCTATGCTGAATATGGTCAAAGGATTATTCATTGTCCTCATTGTAATAGCACGAAAGTGCAACGCCGCATTGGGCGTATCCGTGTTGCGCGGTCAGAAGATAGCCACTTAGAATCCCTTGTTGATCCTGCTGCTTTGAACGGGTTAGAAGATGATCCCAAGGCTTTGGGTCGAATGATGCGAACGATGTCTAAAGAATTGGGAGAAGATCTGGGGCCAGAATTCGATGAGGTCGTTGACCGTTTGGAGAAGGGACAAAACCCCGAAGAAATCGAGAAAGAACTACCAGACCTGGGAGGGGATATGGGCGGTATGGGGGGCATGGGAGGCTTGGATGATTTATAAAGGTTCATGAAGGGCTATTCTTAAGTCGCTCTAGGACAATCTTTTGGACGACCGCTTGGACAACATCGGGCGGTTGTTCTGCGTTAATCACAACCCAGCGTTCGGGTTCTTCCTGCACTAGATGATGATAACCATCTCTAACGCGTTGATGAAAGCCGAGTTGATAAGCGTCCATGCGATTCCAATCACCGCCTCGGTCTCTACGGCGTAATCCTTCCTTTACATCAATATCGAATAAGAGGGTAAGGTCGGGTTTTAGTCCTCCAGTTGCGAAATTGACGATTGCATGTATTTGCTTCAGGTCAACTTGATGACCATAGCCTTGGTAAGCAATGGTCGAATCTGCAAAGCGATCACAGAGGACAATAAACCCTTTTTCGATGCTTGGTTTGATCAATCGTTCTACATGTTGAGCCCGGGATGCTTGGAAGAGCAGGATTTCAGTCCGGGGATGCATATCCGTATTTTTTAGGTTAAAAAGCACATTGCGGATTTGGTCGCCAATGGGTGTGCCTCCGGGTTCCCGAGTCACAATGACTTGATATCCTTGCTTTTTTAAATAATCCGCCAGCAGTTTGACCTGTGTGGTTTTTCCGCTACCATCTGGACCCTCAAATGTGATGAACATCATTTAATTTTACTCAATTTTTGATTGTGGCTCGTGCGTACTTACTCGCGATAGATTCGCACTCGTCGATTCGGTTCTTTTCCGTGAGAATGGGATACCAAATTAGCCTCCCGCGCCATCTGATGTTGTAAACGTCTTAAATATGAAGATGTGGGAGTGAGCTCAACCCAGCGTTCACCATTAAGCACAGCCTCAATGGCAGCCTCGGTTTGATGCAGGATTTGTTCCTCAGAAAGATTGTATGATCTTTCGGTTGTAATATTGAATAATCCACTTAGGAAACGTTCCATTTGATTGATAGTATTTGACCGCAGAACGTAAATTGGGGTTCCATGGTTTTCGGCGGTGACTAGTGAGCGCGTATGTTTCCGGTAATGTGTGCGCAAGGTGACGACAACCTGTGCTTCGCCAATTTCTTTAACAATCAAGATGGGGACCCCTAATCGTTTTGCAGCCTGGGATAACCTATTGCGCGCAACGCCATAAGGGAATATTCGGATAATATCCTTTTTGCTCCAGATATGAGGCTCGCTCACAGCAGGAGTGCTTTCTTGCTTTTCTATTTTGTTATTCCAACCATTACCAACGCTCTGGCGGCGTAAACCTTGACCACTATGTACGTATGCTTTCGGTCGTTGGGGTTTTTCAGTGCGTATATTGCCACTTTCGTCTCTGTAACGAATCTCGGGGTGTAGAATATTACCTCTAAGGAGCATATCAACTGCTGAAGCAACATCTTCATGGACAGCAATACGGTCGCGGGTCTGAATTTCAATGAGTACATCGAATGTTGGGGGAGATCGGCGTTCGAGGACAGTCTTCTGTGTTCCACGTCGCCGTGCTTCCTCATCGGAGAGTGTAACTGATTCGATTCCTCCAACCAAGTCAGATAAAGTGGGATTGAGTAATAGATTCTCGAGTGTGTTGCCGTGAGCAGTACCGATCAATTGAACGCCTCGTTCAGCAATTGTACGCGCTGCAATGGCTTCAAGTTCGCGCCCAATTTCATCGATCACGATGATTTCAGGATTGTGGTTTTCTACTGCTTCAATCATCACTTCGTGTTGCATAATAGGTTCAGATACTTGCATGCGGCGGGCGCGTCCGATTGCGGGGTGGGGAACATCCCCGTCTCCTCCAATTTCGTTAGATGTGTCTACAATTACAACGCGTTTTTTCTCTGCTAGAATACGCGCGGCTTCACGCAACATAGTGGTTTTACCTACTCCAGGGCGACCGAGAATGAGCAAGTTCTTTCCGCTTTCAATTAAATCCTTGATGATATCTGTCGTGCCATATACAGCACGTCCAACTCGGCAAGTTAACCCAACGATATCTCCCCTTCGGTTACGGATTGCAGAAATACGGTGCAACGTTCGCTCGAGCCCAGCCCGATTATCAGCATCAAAATCCCCTACTCTTTGGGTTACATAATCGATGTCTGCTCGGGTGATTTCTTTTTTCCTAAGTATTACTTCCCCCGATAGATAACGCGCGGTAGGAACACGCCCAAGATCAAGTATCACTTCGAGGAAGTCATCGCTATTGTTAATTTCTAAGATGGCTTGAGCAATATCTTTCGGCAAAACGCTTAAGAGAGCATCTAAGTTGTCTGTTATCTGTTTTTTTGTCATAAATTAACACTTACACTATTTGATTAAAGAAAATTGAGATAAGAATACTTAAGTATATCATTTACCAATGTTTCCAGCCTTTGCTTTGGGTGTGCGTTGTGCTTGGGTAAGGGATATGGGTGTCTCTGTTTGTCCCTCAATTTTTGGGAGTGCGATGGTATTCATTGCTCGATCTCTGACTGCCAAACGCCTTGCCATGACGGCTTGCAATGAACTGGATTCGGCGCCAAGATTTTCTAGCGCATGTTCTAACCAAGATTGATAAGTGCGGACACAAATATACAAGGGTAGGTCACGGCGATTTGGAATGGATTGAATCATCCCGATAAGGTGTTTTTCAATGTTCTCAACATCTGGGTGGATGAATGGTTGTACCCATATTCCGCGATGACCATAGATCAATTCGACAAATCCAGTTAGTTGATCATTTTGGTATTGCACATAACTATCGTGGTTATCCTTTGCAAGGGGCTCAAATTGCTGGACAAGTCCTGGTACTAGGTTATTGTAGAGTGTATTCTTATCGAAAAAAGTTTGGTCCGAAGCATATTGCCATTCGAAAGGTTTTTTTTGCTCTGTAAAATGATTAGACAGTTTCCAGATCCTTTGGCGGGTATATGTAGTAAAACCGGCTTGGCGGAGCACCTGGAAAGTAGAAGATCTATCTTCTGGTTCGGCTAGTATGTAGAAATCATTGTGTTCCCCTGCTTTAAGGGTGAGGTGTCTTAATAATTCATTGGTTCCAAAGCAATCCAGTTCATCCGCAGGAGCGAGAAAGGAAATGCGCCCAAATTGTTCTCCCTCTAGGTGAACGATTTGACCTATTAATGGCGGATGGGATCCTTGATCGTTGGAATAGATCGATGTAAAAACGCCGCTTGCAGGAGAGATAAAAGAAAGCAAAACGCCGGGAGCGAATAATGAGCCGCGCGTTGCAAGTATTACACTGCTTAAATATATTCCTTTATCCCGATAGCGATGTAGAAGGGGAATATCAAGCCAATCAAATGAGCGGATCATTCTAGATTTCCTTTGGTTTGTACCTCAGGGCTGACCATCGAAGTGGGTTAAGTTGGTTGTCCTAATGATAGGAAATACCGATGAAAGCGATCGTCTGGGGTCAATTCTGGGTGAAATGATGTCGCCAATAAATTCCTTTGCTGGGCAGCAACGATACGACCGTCCGGTAATTTTGCGATAGGATGTGCATCACTCTGGACGGATTCGATCAATGGTGCGCGAATGAAAATAGCATGGTATGGTTTATTGGATGGATCAATTTTTTTTAGCGAGGGAATATCCAAATCGATCTCAAAGCTCTCAACCTGCCGCCCGAACGCATTTCTAGTTATATGAATATCCATCAGCGAGAGCAAAGGCTGATCATTATGCGCGTCCTTAGATAGAAGAATAGCCCCTGCGCATGTTCCCCAGATTGGTTTTTTCTTCCCGAAGTCTTTTAGTGGTTGGATGAGTCCAAAATCATTTGCTAACTTACCAATGGTTGTTGATTCACCGCCAGGGATGATCAATCCGTCGATTTCATTTAATTGTTCGGCTGTGCGTATTTCCTTGGTTTCTACTCCAAGCGAACGAAGTATAGCAATATGTTCGGCGAAGTCACCTTGGAGGGCGAGGACACCTATTTTCATTATCACCAACCACGATTTGCGATTAATTCTTCTTTGGGTATGCTTGTGATCTGTCGACCAACCATGGCTTCGCCTAAGTTACGGCTGACTTCTGCAAGAATGCCTGGATCGTTGTAGTGGGTGACTGCTTTTACAATTGCAGCACCGCGCTTGGCAGGATCACCGGATTTAAAAATGCCTGAGCCAACAAAGACGCCGTCCATACCTAATTGCATCATCAAAGCAGCATCGGCTGGTGTGGCTATGCCACCTGCCGCGAAGTTCACGACGGGTAAGTGACCGAGTTCTCGGGTCTCTTTGACTAAGTTATAAGGTGCTCCGATTTCTTTGGCGTAGGTCATTAGTTCTTCTTCAGGTAAGTTCTGTAAGCGGCGTATTTCTCCTAAAACTGCCCTGGCATGACGTACCGCTTCCACGACATCACCTGTACCGGCTTCTCCTTTGGTGCGGATCATCGCTGCGCCTTCGCCTATGCGGCGTAATGCTTCTCCTAAGTTTCGGCATCCACATACAAAAGGTACTTTGAATTCGTGTTTGTTGATATGGTGTTCTTCATCTGCTGGTGTTAATACTTCCGATTCGTCGATATAATCCACGCCGATGGCTCCGAGAATTTGTGCCTCGACAAAATGACCAATACGCACTTTTGCCATAACGGGGATGGAGACAGTGTCCATGATTTTAAGAATTAATTCTGGGTCGCTCATCCGGGCTACCCCACCTTCTGCGCGTATGTCAGCGGGTACTCTTTCGAGAGCCATTACCGCTACTGCTCCCGCATCTTCAGCAATGCGTGCATGTTCAGGCGTAACGACGTCCATGATCACGCCGCCTTTAAGCATTTGTGCCAGACCTTTTTTTGTTTCGTAAGTGGCAACTTGTTTATCCATTTAAACCTTCTTTCAAGCGAGTATTAGTCTGCTTTTGTATTCATGTTAGATTCAACCTCGCGATCCTATGCCGCGTAAAAAAGCAGATTAGTCTCGATTATCTAAAACCTTGAGTAATCTTTTATTGCAATTTGATTTTACCACGCAGAGCATACCGATGCAATCAGATAAGTCTTGTGTGAGGGCTTTTAGAAGTTGTTTCTAATAAAAGATTAACGATATCTATAAATAGCGACGCATTCGATTATCAGATAAGTTAAAAAGATGTGTCGCTGGATTTTATTCGCGTTTCATCGCCCCAATGGTTTAAAGGCGATTGGAGAATTTTTATTATGGTTGTGTTTATCTTGGTTCAATAATAAAGCGTATGGCTGTACGTATTTTATCGTCTATTTCGACGTCCACAAATTCGGGTATGCAGACTATGTCGATTCCATCGTCAACCAAATAGCCTTTTGCTAATGCCAGGGCTTTGACTGATTGGTTGACAGCGCTTGCCCCGATTGCTTGTACCTCAGCATGTTTGTGCTCCCGGATTACACCTGCGATTGCGCCAGCGACCGATGATGTGCGGGATGTTGCTGCAACCTTGATAATATCAATGCGCTTTTTGTTTGTTTGTTCGTTGTCCATTGTAGGTTCCTTTTATTAGTTTGCAAAGGTACTATTCCAAATGGTTTCTATATTTTGATTGTACAGGATTTTAGGTTTAGAATCAAGAAGGTTTCGGAATGCTTGCGTGTTAATAACATAATTTAATAAAACCTACCATAAAATGAACTTAATGAGTTAAAATCATCCTAGAGGACTATTGGATAAAATTATTGATTTCAGGAAAGATATAATCCGATTGGAGGATGTTTGCGAATGGATATTTCAAAGTTCAAGGATTTAGACCTTTCATCTCGTATTTTGCTGGGGCCTGGACCAAGCATGGTTCCACCGCGTGTGCTTAATGCGCTATCTACGCCCCCTGTGGGTCATCTTGACCCCGAATTTCTGGGTGTGTTGGCAGAAGTGAAGGAATTGCTTCGGTTTACATTCCAGACCAAAAATGAAGTAACTTTTCCTATTTCAGGAACAGGAAGCGCGGGAATGGAAGCCGCGTTGTGTAATTTTATTGAACCAGGGGATCGTGTTTTGATAGCGACCAACGGTTATTTTGGCGAACGTTTGGCAGAGATAGCAAAACGCTATGGCGCTCAGGTAGACCGGTTGGAACATGCCTGGGGTGATGTATTTCTGCCAGACGAAATAGAAGAAGCGCTCCAAAAGGCAGATTATAAATTGTTTGCCATTGTGCACGGAGAAACATCAACAGGGGCATTACAAGGGAATGTAAAAGAAATTGCAGAGTTGGTTCATGCTCACGGTGCGCTCTTGGTATTAGATACGGTAGCGTCGCTTGGTGGTGTTCCAGTAAAAGTGGATGAATGGGATGTAGATATTTGCTATAGTGGTTCTCAGAAATGTCTTTCAGCACCCCCTGGGCTTGCTCCGATGACTGTCTCGCCACGGGCGATGGAAGTGCTTATGGATCGAAAAACCCCCGTGGCTAATTGGTATCTTGATTTTACGTTATTGACTCGATACTGGGGTAAACCACATGTCTATCATCATACGGTGCCGGTTAACATGATTTTTGCATTGAGAGAAGCACTCCGCCTGGTTGCTGAAGAGGGTTTAGAGGAGCGGTTCGCCCGGCACCGCACCAATAGTGAGACTCTTTGGCAAGGGCTTGAAGACCTTGGCATGCCCCCCATAATTCCATTAGAGCATCGTTTAGCGTCATTAACTACACCGAAATTACCAAAGGGAATTGATGAGAAATCAATCCGCCGACGTCTATTAACGGACTTCAATGTGGAAATTTCTGGAGGGTTTGGTCCTTTTGCTGGAATGATTTGGAGGATTGGTTTGATGGGCTTTAGTAGTAGGCGTGAGAATGTCATTCTTCTATTATCTCTGATGAAAGAATTGCTCTTTTCATAAGACTTGCGGTCTTGGTTTCTCTATGGCAAAATGTGATTACTACGTTAAGGAAGAATCGTGACTCGTTGGATCCGCTTTTTTTTCATGATTATCATCGGTGTAGGACTAGGGTTGTTGTATGGTTGGTTGATCAACCCTGTGGAGTACGTGGATACTACACCGGATAGTATGCGCGAAGATTACCGCACTGATTTTGTTTTGATGGTCGCGGAAATGTACCAGTCTGATGGCAATATTGATTATGCCGTACAGCGCTTAAGTTTTTTGGGGGAAGGCACACCACAAGAAAAAGTGCAGGATGCTTTATTATTCGCTTCACAAGTGGGATATCCTCTTGCAGACTTAAGCCTTTTAAAAGATTTATATGATGGTGTTGAACATTGGACCCCTTCAACTAAGGTGCCTTCCTCATGAACGAGAATCGCGGTTCTTGGTATTTGCTCACTGGCATCGTGTTTGGCTTGATTTTGGGTTTATTATTTGCATGGGTGATTTCCCCGTTAGCCTATGTAGACACAACACCAGCGACCTTGCGGAAAGATTATAAAGACGCTTATCGTTTAAGTGTATCTCTGGCTTATTTAGCAACGGGAGATGTAGAACGAGCGAGAGCCCGTCTAGCCTTACTTGAGGAAGATGATTCGTCAAAGATCTTAGCAGAGCAAGCCCAGCAATATCTTGCTGAAGGACGACCTGTAGCAGATATTAAAGCGCTTGGGTTACTTGCTGCTGCTCTTCGCCAAACGTCCACACCCAAGTCGGAAATTTCTTTAACGCCGTTGTCATTAGGGACAGCAGGTTCCCCAACAAAAAACCCAGAACATACACAAGTACCCCCCCAGTCGACGCAATCTCTAACGACTGGAGTCGCGGGAATGGGGACATTGACTCAAACCAGTGGTACACCCCCCTCTTCAACACGTAAACCAACTTCAACAAACACGCCCTTACCGACATTGACCCCCTCTCCCACGCTTGGGTCCCCATTCGTCCTCGCGGAGAAAAAAGAGATCTGTGACCCAAAACTATCGAATCCTTTAATACAAGTTGAGGTCGTGGACGCAGCGGATGTAGAGGTTCCTGGCGTGACTATTATTATCAATTGGGATGACTCTGAGGAGAAGTTCTTTACAGGAATGAAACCAGAAATCGGAATAGGGTTTGCGGATTATGCAATTACGCCTGGTGTGACATACATGATTCATATTGCCGACGGAGGCGAGCCGGTGAAAGATTTGGTTGCTCATGAATGTGAGAACGAACAGGGAGAGCGGTATTGGGGCGGGTGGTTTTTAAAATTTACTCAACCATAAAATTGTTGATTTAAGGAAAAGGTTGCCCATTTTTTATCACAACCTTTTTTGCTATTAATTTGGGTCAACCGGCGAGACTTGTGAAAAAGACATGTGGCTTTCCGGCAGCAATCCATTAGGGAATTAAATAAGCGCGAAGATGGGTAACTTCATGTGCCCATCTTCGCACGGAGCGGGGGTGAGAGAAGAATGTTTATAAACTGAGACGCTTTGAAAATAAAGTGTCTATTTGTTCTTACATGTTAAGATCAGGGGTTGATTCACTCTTGCGTTATAATAACCGGCTTGAAGTTCGCCACATGCCATATAACTATACACATATTGATCTCGAAAGACGAGTAGTGTTTCGGCTTCCCCGGGTTCGACGGTAACCCAATAATTCTTCTTTAGGTTACGTATGTAAACAGAAACCTTTTCATGGGTTTTGTTCTTTACCTGGATGTTAATGCCTTTAATGAACTCGGATGTGTCGAAGTTATGAGGGTTCTCTCTTTTATAGATCGCTGAGCCACCGCAAACTGGAACATAGATGTTCTTGTACATATTGAGATTTATCGTACCTGCGACGGAATTATTGCATGCGCGCATAACGTAAGAATAAGTTCCCCGTTCTACAATGATGGACTTGTCCGTGTAAGGTGCGACCTTAAGCGTATAATCATCCGGACCAAAGACCGCAATTGAGAACTCGAATTGACTGTTGTTGTAAACATGCATGCGAACGAAGGGTGGTTTACCAGCGGTTGATGCGGTAGCTGGAGAGATCATGACTCCAAGAATAATGAATAGGATGACTGCTAAACCAACTGTTTTTAGGATAGTGCTTTTTTTCATCTGCCTTTCCTTTCTGGGAAAATTCCCCTGTACACAATATTATATACATATTTGCTTGATTTAGGGTGCAGGTTTTATGCCACGTAACCCATTGTGGAAATAAGTTTTCAGAAATATGCTATATATTTTATATCATAAAAGGAATTTTTGCATATCAGACATTAAGATTTTTCTTTATCTAGTTAAATACAAAAGTGGCTATCTTTTACGGTAGCCACTTTTGTTCAAGGATTTTAATTTAGGATTCAATCACTTCTCCGACTACTACAGCGTTAAATTCCAATCTGTCTTTATTGAGAGTGACTTTTATTAAATCTCCTATCTTAAATTTGCCTGAGAGAATATCCATCGCAAGGGGATCCTGTAATTCACGTTGGATGGCGCGCTTGAGTGGTCGAGCGCCGAAATTGGGATCGTATCCTACCTCGGCTATATATTCTTTGGCATCGTCGCTCACCTCGAGCAGATACCCTTTTTCTTCGAGCAGTTTTGCTACCCGGCGTAATTGGATATCCACGATTTGCTTCAAGTCTTCACGGTCGAGCGGATGGAAGATGATAATATCATCAACCCGGTTAAGGAATTCGGGGCGGAAATGGGCTTGTAGGATGCGGTTGACTTGGTCGCGGCTGACATTCGTTTGCCCATTCATCCATAATTGATTGCCTAGGTTGCTAGTCATAATCACAACCGTATTGCGGAAATCCACAGTGCGACCATGCCCATCTGTCAAGCGTCCGTCATCCAGTAATTGCAAGAGCACGTTGAATACTTCAGAGTGAGCCTTTTCAATTTCATCGAAGAGAACCACACTATATGGACGCCGTCGTACGGCTTCTGTAAGTTGCCCGCCTTCATCATAACCGATGTAACCAGGAGGCGCGCCAATCATTCTAGAGACAGTGTGTTTCTCTTGATATTCACTCATATCGATGCGGATCATAGCGTGCTCATCGTCAAAGAGAAACTCAGCGAGCGCACGCGCTAATTCGGTCTTCCCTACGCCAGTTGGTCCAAGGAAAATGAAAGACCCAATTGGTCGATTGGGGTCTTGCAGACCAGCACGTGCCCTGCGTACTGCGTTGGAAACAGCCTTTATAGCCTCGTCCTGCCCAATAACACGCTCATGCAAGCGTTCCTCCATATGGATTAATTTCTGGGTTTCGCCTTCGAGGAGGCGCGAGATGGGAATCCCAGTCCAGTTAGAAACAACTTCAGCAATTTCTTCAGCATCCACTTCCTCTTTTAGAAGCGCGCCGTCTTTTTGAAGCATTGTGAGTTTTGCTTCTTGTTCAGAGAGGCTTTTTTCTAATTCGCGCAATGTTCCATAGCGTAGCCGTGCCACTTTTTCTAAATTTGCTTGACGTTCAGCTCGTTCAATTTCAAGACGAGTGTTTTCGATTTTCTCTTTGGTAGATTGCAGATCAGTGATGGCTGCTTTTTCTATTTGCCAACGGGTTTGCAACTGCTTAGAACGTTCCTTGAGATCTGCGAGTTCTTTTTCTAAATTTTTCAAACGTTCCTTAGATGCTTTGTCTTTTTCTTTCTTTAAAGCCTCGCGCTCAATCTCCAACTGCATAATTTGACGGTCAACTTCATCTAAGGCTTCTGGTTTGGAGTCAATCTCTGTCCGCAAACGGGCACCGGCTTCGTCGATCAGGTCGATGGCTTTGTCCGGTAGGAAGCGGTCGGCTATATAGCGATGGGAAAGCGTCGCCGCTGCAATTGTTGCAGGATCGGTGATTCGCACGCCGTGATGCACTTCATACCGTTCTTTCAAACCGCGCAAAATGCTAATGGTGTCTTCTACACTAGGTTCATCTACCAAGACGTGCTGGAAACGTCGCTCCAGGGCGGGGTCCTTTTCAACATACTTACGATATTCATCTAGGGTAGTGGCACCGATCATATGTAACTCGCCACGGGCAAGCATAGGCTTAAGCATATTGCTTGCGTCCATTGCGCCTTCGGCTGCACCTGCACCAACAACTGTGTGCATTTCGTCGACAAAAAGTAGAATCTCACCTGCCGAATCCGTTATTTCCTTGAGCACAGCCTTTAGTCTTTCCTCGAATTCGCCACGATATTTCGCGCCAGCAACCAGCGAGCCCATATCTAACTGGATTATGCGTTTGTGTTTTAAGCCTTCGGGGACATCGCCATTGACGATGCGCTGAGCCAGTCCTTCCACGATGGCGGTTTTCCCTACGCCGGGTTCACCTATTAATGCCGGGTTGTTTTTGGTTCGCCGCGATAGAATTTGGATGACGCGTCGGATTTCCTCGTCACGTCCGATTACCGGATCGAGTTTGCCTCGCCGTGCTAAATCAGTGAGATCGCGCCCATACTTCTCGAGAGCCTGATAGGTAACCTCGGGATTGGCGGTTGTGACGCGCTGTGAACCACGCACTTCAGTCAACGCTTTGAGAATTGCATCCTTTGTTAAACCAAATTGTGCAAGACGTTTGCCTTCGATGCTATCAGTCAGAGCCAACAGGATATGTTCAGTGGAGACATAATCATCTTTCATGCCTTTGGCATAACGTTCCGCAGCGCCCAATACATCTGTGGTGGTTCGCGCCAAACCGACTTGAACATTTCCGCCATATACTTTAGGATGGCTTTCGATGTCTTTTTGGATTTCTTCCCGTATTGCTGAAACGCTCCCTGCAATTTTAGTGACAATTGCGGGGACAACGCCTTCTTCTTGTTGTAAAAGCGCTAGCAGGAGATGAGCAGGTTCAATGGATTGATGGTTGTGCTCCTCTGCTAATCGCTGCGCGCTCATGATTGCTTCTTGCGATTTTTGCGTAAATTTTTCTAAATTCATTTTTCTTCCTCAAATACCATTGGTTAATTATGATTAATCAATGGAAATTAAAACCGGTTTATTCCTCATAATAGTATCATGTTGATTTTAGGAGCATTGTATAAGAGAAGGGTAAACGAGATATAAGAGAAAGGTATGAGCATGGATTCCAGGAATGTCGAATGATGATTTTTAGGAATGTGTTTTTGAGAATTTCGGTAGGTTATAATGTTTTTTTACCTATGAGAGGTTAGCAGATGATGATAGTGAATAATAAAAACCAGTTGGATGTTGTTGTGGTTGGCAATGTTACCCTGGATGTGCTTTGCTATCCTGTAGAAGAAGTTCCGCGTTACGAGTCGATTGATTTCGATGATGTAAGGGTTTCACCAGGCGGTTGTGGCTCGAACACCGCGATTGGGCTCGCCGCATTGGGCGTCAATGTGGGAATCGTCACCTGCGTTGGCGATGATGATACTGCGGGCTTATTATCTAAATCCTGGGAACGTATTGGTGTGGACATGCGTTTTGTAAAGCAAATTATTGGGGAGAACACAGGTGTGAGTGTTGGTTTGATTGATCAAGCCTATCAGCCTCGGTTTATTCATACTAGTGGCGCAAATGCTGTAATAACCCCTGATATGTTTTCTCCTAAATCGTATGCGGCAACAGGTGCAAAGTACCTGCATATTGCGGGTTATTTTGTGCTCCCGGGATTATATGATGATGGGCTTGCGGATGTGCTTGCGGAAGCACGCGATTTAGGCATACACACCTCACTGGATGTGGTTACATCCCCGCGCATGGAAGACCCCTCGCCATTAATCCCTTGTTTGCAATATTTAGATGTCATGATGTGTAATAAGCATGAGGCTTACCGTCTGACCGAATCAGAGGAGCCCGCAAAGGCTACGGCTATTTTGCGCGAGATGGGCGCGCACTCAGTGATCGTAAAATTAGGAGAGAAAGGCTGTTGGGTGGACAGCGAACAATTTTGCGGTCAAGTCCCGGCGCCAGTAGTGCCTGTTGTGGATACAACGGGTGCAGGCGATGCTTTTGCCGCCGGCTTACTAGCGGCAAAGGTGCGTGGCGCCGAGTTAAAAACAGCCTGTCAACAAGGGAACTTGGCAGGCGCCCGAGTGGTTCAGCAGTTGGGGGCTGTGGAGGCGTGGTTCCTCACGGATTAGTTTTTACGTCCTATTCCTTTTGGTTTGTTGCTTTTTGGTTCTTTACCAGCGGGCGCGTTGTCTATATTGCGGGCGTTTGGCGAAGAGTTTCGCCAAAATGACGCCAGCGACAAACCCACCGATATGTGCCCAAAATGCGATTCCTCCAACTTCAACTGCGCCCAGGGAAAGAACTCCGCTGAAAAACTGTAGGACGAACCATAAACCGAGGACAATGATTGCGGGTATGGCTGAGATTCGAACGAAAAACCCGAGGGGAATAACAGTAAGCACTTTGCTCTGTGGATAAAGCACAAGGTAAGCACCCAGTACCGCGGCAATTGCACCGCTTGCACCAATGGTTGGAAGTTGTGAGGAAGGGTTTGTGAGAATGTGAGTCAGGGAAGCAATTATGCCGCCAAGCAAATAAAATATCAGATAGCGGAATGGTCCCATGCTATCTTCTACGTTATCCCCAAAAATCCATAGATAAAGCATGTTCCCGCCTATATGGAGCAACCCGCCGTGCATGAACATACTTGTAAAAATATCGGTGATATCACCGATGCTTAGCGCGGTGGTGAAATGTGCGGGGATAACTGCCATTTGCTGGATGAATGTTTCCTGATTGCCTCCTAACATAACCTGGAATACAAACACAATGATATTGAGACCGATAAGCGAATAGTTGATGATTGGAAAATGTCGAGTGGGGATTTCGTCGCGGAGCGGGATCATAACTTGACCTCCTGGGATTAACCCTGGTAAGTGATTGCCTATATTCTATAAAGTTCGGTTTAGAACGTCAAAGGATTCTGGTAGCATTTCCCTGATTTTTTTGAATCTTTAATAGATTATTTGTAAAACCTATGCACCTAAGAAATCCCGTGGTTATGCAAGTCGTTTGAGAAATTATAGCCAAAGATGAAAACCATTTGGTAACTTCTAATCATTAGTGTCCGTTCAATACTGACGGTATAAATAGCCAGTTGGTTTCACCAAGCGGCGCGAAATATGTCATCTGATTTCTCCTTTCCCATTAACAAAAGAGCAATAGCATTATCGGAAATAGAAATCACTTAGTATTAGAGATATTATCGCATAAAAACTATCTCCAAAAGATTAAAAAAATAACGAACAGAACCGAGGTGTCATCACCTCGATCGTCCGTTTGATTGTATGAATATAAACTATGCAGAGTTAATTGGATTAACTATGAGCATGCCCGTGTTCAAGTTCTTCATCGGTTGGATTGCGCAGTCCAACGATGGTTACATTAAAGTGCAATGTCTGCCCTGCTAGCGGATGATTGAAGTCAAGTTTGACCGTTTCTTCCCCAATTGAAACGACCCGAGCGTGGAGAATATTACCGCCCTCGTCCTTCATTTGCAATTCGAGACCTGGCTGTAAACTGATTGTTGGAGGAAATTCTTCCTTGGGTACATCAACGATTCTAGATTGATCCACATCTCCGTAGCCATCCTTGGCTTGTACGATGACTTCTTTGCTCTCGTCGAGCGCCATGTTGTAAAGTTCGCTCTCTAAGCCTGGAATGATATTTCCTCTTCCCTGTAGAAAATCGATTGGACCTGTCTCCTTCGAAGAATCGATGATTTCACCGCCAACTGTTAGTTCATATTCCATACTGATAACCAAATCATCGGCTACTGACATAGGTTCTTGTGCTTCACTCATAGTTATCTCCTATCTAATACAAAAGAATATCGGTGGATTATATCATACTGAGAGCGATGCGGTCCATAATGGGGCGCGGCTCTTGCCGTCAGAGAGGATGCCGGGCGGTGCGGCATAGCCCGCATTGGCAATAACCCAATCCCGCAATGATTCTTCATCAACGCCGAATGGTTGGAAAACAGTGCTGGATGCTCGGAGCAGGAGCGTGGTGTAACGCTCTATATCTAGGATAGCAGGCTCGGGCGGTGTTGGAAGATCCCAGGCGTAGACACCCGGTTTTCCGCGCGTGTAAACGAAGCGCACCCGCTGTCCTGGCTTGGTGATCTTGCCAATTGCCTGTAATTGCGCAGCAGCACGCGCCGCCGGAGATGGCGTGCGGTATTCCTCGATGGTTCGGCTGAGTTTTTGCGAGACGAGCATTTGTTTGATGGGAATACGGTAGGCGCGCAGGTCTGCCAGGCATTGGCGGAGTATATGAACTAGTTCTGGAAGGGCTTGAGATAATTGATTGGCATCCTGCACTTTTGCAAGGCGTTCAAGCATAGTGCGTTGGGTTTGGGCAATGAAGGGCGGGGTATCTTTACGGCGCGTTTCAATACCGCGCATCTTCAGCGAACCGTCTTGAAATACGCCAAAATAACGGTTAGCCACCGGTACCCGTTTGTCGAGCCGAGAGGAGAGAAAGGCGATCCAGCGGTAAATTCCATCTAATGCAATGGGCAATCCTGTGCGCTCGATAATCGTATCCAGCACTGGTTGAAAGTCATCTGCATGCGATGCGCCCTCTTTTTTGATCCACATACCGTCGACGTACATGTGCAGCACGGTGAAACCCATATCTTCGGCGACTTCCTTGGCAATTAGAAGAGCCTCACGACCATACGCAGTGACCGATTCGTGCGATTCAATACGTCCGAAACGGGCGTTCTTGTATCCAAGATATCCGAAGCAGGTAACCAAGAGCCACTTGTGTGCCGATGCCCATGCTTTGTAGCGTTTACGGCGCGGGTCCCATCGAGGCAGGGACGCTAGGTGCGTTTTGAGGTTAATCCTTTTGTTTAGCAATGGTTCAAGAGTGCGCGGAACCAATCCGTAATTTTGCTGATCTACGAATAGGTTTAAGGCTGGCACAGGTTGGGCATTGGGTAAATGCTCCCCGACAGTTTCAGGAGAGATATTGAAATGCACCATGATGCTTGGATACATTGAGATGAAATCGATCTCAGCAACGTTCTTGTGCAAACCGATCAAGGGTTGATAAACCAACCCACCGCGGTCGGATTGGATTAAATCCAATGCTGTTTTGGGGCGTTCTGCTTGCTGCTTGTGCCAAGGAACGAGGATTTGGTCTTGCAATGCAGTGATCATTTGCATGGAGGAGATTCCCGTGCCGGGGGAGAGGCGCGCAGCCCCCTGTAGGGGGAGACCTGTCACGCGCGCCATTTCCAAGACGCCATCCAAGCCATAATCCCCAAAGAGTACAGCATTGCATACGTCGATGTGTCCTCTCCCGAACAAGCGGATTTGCCCCCCGCGGTAAATGACTTGTCCATAAGCAAAATACGTGCGGTCGGGACGCTGATCGATGCCGTGTTTTGCTTCGCGATTGAGTGGCAATGGAATATTCAACGCACGCGAATGTTCTAGAAGATAAGGGAGCAGCCAAGTATCTCCCCAAGCGCTGAGAATTAAATCTGGATCGTATCGGCGTAACAAAGCCGCTAGCCCTATCAGTAAGGAGCGCGTAGGTTTTAGGGGGAGTTCATATTCGTTATGCTCGTAATGTATTTTGAGTGATTGGGGCGGGGCGTGTGAGGGATCGTGCTCAGGTGAGATTGTAAGTATGCGCAAAGGTGGGTACACGGAATCTATATCCCAAGGTGAATTGAGTGGTTCGATGTGCTGGATTTGATTCTTGGCATCAACTCGTACCCGACAATATGCTAGTGGAAATGTGTGATAAACCGCATGATAGCGCAATGCCAGGGGAATATCAGCGTCATAGTATGTCAGGTCGGGGAAGGCTTTGCTGGCTGCTTTGAACAGACTGGGCTGGTCGGCGGCGTTTAGGACGCGGGCAGCGAGCAAAGGTATTGGTTGAGAATGAAAGAGTTCGCGGCGTTCTGTGCGGGCAAGTAGCACGGGCTGCGGTTGGTCTCTTAGAAATTGCCATAGGACGCGCAGGCGCGGTGCGGGTCCGGCAGCATAGAAGGTAACTGAGAAGGCTTGGTGTAGACGGTAACGTTTCCCGTCTTCTCCGATTAACCAGAGGACCAAACCGTCTTCACGGTTGGCATAAATGTCAAGTAGCCACCCCAGTATTTCCATTGACACGATTCACTTCCGCTGGTGCTGAAGGTCTTCGAGCATTTGACGTAAGCGGATCACCTCTTTGTGCTCCTCTAGTAGCATAGAGAGCAGGAAGACCTCGAAGGGTAGCGCGTGTGCTGCATAGGAGACAGCGGCTAGATGTTGACGCGCCGAAACGAAAAGATCGTCAAGGGCGTGCTGATCTTCGCGGCGCAGGGCGCGCCGGAAGCGAGCAAATGCGGCTTGTTCCTGTAAGAATACTTGTGTTATGGATGAAAGTGTACGTCCCATGGTTTGTTCCCTATTTGATTTGTGTGATACTTGATATATGCTCTGCAGGTGGCTAAAACAAGCGGGGTGGCAGACGGGGTACGGTGTCTTCCAAGGTGTAGAGATAATCTACCGCATCCTCGAGGACTTCAAGGAGGACAATTCGCTCTGTTTGGGTTGCGCGGGGTGGACAAGCGCTGATAAGTACTAATCCGTCTTTGCTTAAACGACGGAGGGGAATGATACACTCATCGAGCAGGCGCTGGCATTCTTTGAGATCCACATTTTCATCGTAAAAAGTGGTTAGCATGTTGAGCAGCACGGTTGGAAAAGAAGTTATTGGAGATTCTTTGAGGAGCGCAAACATCTGATAGCAAGTAAATGCCCGTGCAACTCGAATACGTTCTAGCACCTGGAAAAGGTCATGTGTCCTGCGGCGTGCAGAACGCGCAACGTCAAAGGCATTGAATTTGTTGCCGCCATCCAATACGCGTACTGGTCCCTTGGATGCAAGGCGGGCGATGATCTCTAGAAGAGGCGTGTGCTCGTTTCTAGGATGCGCCAGCAGCACCAGCCCGGTTGTAAATTGGTTTTTCAAAAGTTCCATGCAATCAGCGTAGCACAAGCGGTTGACAAACACAATCCCTTACAGGGGTTAAACGAGGGGGAAATATGGGTTAACCCAATGGGGGATACGGATTTTTGGACTGTTTTTGGACATTCGAGACTCATGATGATATACCAAGCCATTCATGGAAGTCCCAATTGGCTAGGGATTGGCGTAATTCGGCTTTGCTGCGTAGACCCGTCTTTCCCAGAACATTGCGGATATGGCTTTTGACAGTCTCGGGCGAGATGATGAGTCGGCGAGCGATTTCGCGATTGGTATAGTCTAAGCAGACTAGTGCAGCAACCTGTTTCTCGCGCGGCGATAGGTCTTGCCAGCGCCCGAGGTATATGTCCGCTTCCTGTCGTTGTGTCAGGGCAATTCGGAGCAGGTTGGTAGCGGTTTCCTCTACGGAGCGATGTTCCTCGCTGGCGAGAATTGTTAGTGCGTTAAAGGTTTCGGGCTCGAGCCTGAAGGTCAATTGTTGTCTTCGTGTGTGGCGGATTATTTTCAGTAAACGCTGCCAGATGAACATGATCATGATGTGCTTATCCTGTCGAGATACAACTCGGCTTGTGATCTATAGAAAAATGATTTGCTCTTATTATATTAGAACAAATGTTCTTATGTCAAGGGGTGGAAGCAATCCAATTGAGATCTTTTTTGTTATGCTTATGCCTGGCTCAATTTCTAGGTTGATTTCTGTCCATTTGGCAGGTGAACCAAAGGGGAATACTTGCTAACCTAATGGATTTATTTAAAGGGGAAAAGCGGAGGTAGTATTAATGACTTTGAAGAAAGACGGTTTGAATGAGATCTCCTGTGCAATAGTGCCTGCGATTACTATAGTTGGAGATTATATTGTATGAGTGGATACTCATCGCTGATTTATAATTCGTTGGTGCAAATGACTAAAATAGGGTTGTCTGCTTTGGTTATTGGCATGGTCTGATTAACCCTGAACCTCGAAAATTGCAATTGGGGATATGTTCTCTTGAGAGAATTGTGGGTAGTGCTTGGTTTTACTCTTGGTATAATAAGCAATTCTAAATGATAGTTTTCTTTCTTAGAGATTAGTTTTATCATTAAAACCCAAGTTTATTAATGGAATGGATAAGAAATAAGCGCTATTTGCGAATCAACATGATTCCTGTCAGGTGACGAATTTTATCAAGACGTGGAAGAATTCTCTGGGTAATCCTAGAGGATAGAAGGTAAACCATAGAAAGTAGTAGATCAAATTTGGAGTAGATAAATGAGAAATATATTAATTACAGGTGCGAATCGCGGAATCGGTTTTGAATTTGCGCGCCAATCTATCGGGCGTGGCGATCGCGTGTTTGCTGCAAGCCGAAATTTGGAAAAGGCTATTGAATTGCAACATTTGGCATCGGCAAACCCGAAACGAATGACTTTGATAAAGATGGATGTTACAAATGAGGATGATATTGAGAACGCTTACGAAATAGTGAATGAATCGGTCGAGGGTTTGGATATCTTAATAAATAACGCAGGCATTATCTATCGTGGCGAGACTCCAGAGAATTTCAGTGCGGAAATTCTAATTGAAAGTTTCAAGACAAATGCCATTGGCCCGATGATGGTTGCACAGAGGTTTTTACCCTTGCTCGAAAAGGGGGAATCCCCGAAGATTATAAACATTACGTCACAATTAGGCTCGATTGAGAGAAAGACTTTTGGCGGACATTATTCTTATAGCAGTAGTAAGGCTGCTTTGAATATGCTTGTACGGACGCTTGCGTTCGATATCCGATCTAAGGGAATTATCGTTGTCGTCGTCCATCCTGGTTGGGTGCGCACAGATATGGGCGGGGAAAACGCGCCGATCCGAACGGTGGATTCAGTGCAAGGAATGCTCAATTTGATAGACAGGTTAAGTATAGAAAATACAGGTAGTTTCTTGACGTGGGAGGGAAACGTTCTTCCCTGGTAAA
>DUEG01000028.1 GCA_011176615.1 Anaerolineae bacterium
ACCATATTCGTTTGAGGTGTATGAGGTTCGAGATGAATACCTTCAACATGTTTCAAGCCATCAGCAAGTAAGTGCGCTCTTCTATGATCTTCAGGAAGACGAGGCAATACTTTTTCTAATGCAACAATCCCTGCAGCCGCTATTATCCCAGCCTGCCGCATACCACCGCCTAGTTGCTTGCGAATTCGTTGCGCTTTACGAATAAATTTCTCGTCCCCACACAGAACAGAACCAACAGGTGCCGACAACCCTTTACTTAAGCAAAATGTAACTGAATCAGCGGTTTCCACCAAATCGGATGGCTTGACATTCAAAGCAATTGCCGCATTGAATATGCGAGCGCCATCAATATGCAATCGCAAACCATGTTCGCGGGCAATGCCCGCAACAGAGCGAGTATATGCTATCGTAAGAGGAGTGCCTCCACATCGGTTGTGGGTGTTCTCTATGGTAATCATGCGTGTTGTCGGTTGATGGATATCATCAGACCGAATTGCAGTCCGAATATCTTCTAAAAGAAGGGTCCCATCAGGTTGATTTCGGATGGTATGTGGCTGAATTCCTCCCAGAGCAGCCATTCCGCCTCCTTCGTACAAGAAGGTATGGGCTAAGTCTCCTAAAATTACTTCATCCCCACGTTGACAGTGTGAAAGGATTGCCACTAAATTTCCCATTGTTCCAGAAGGGACAAACAGACCTGCCTCTTTGCCCATTAATTCCGCAGACATCTCCTGCAGCCGATTAATAGTCGGGTCTTCTCCATAAACATCATCTCCAACCACAGCGTTAGCCATTGCTTCGCGCATCTCAGCAGTAGGTTGTGTAACTGTATCCGATCTCAAATCGATGAAATTCATTATGGTCTCCTAATGATTATTCGATTTAACCACTCTTCTTTCTCAATGAATTGAGAATGTTTTCCAGTTCTTTTGCAAGAGGCGCCTCAAATTGACGAGGAACATCTTCTCTTGGAAGAACAATCTTTAATCGAGTTGCATGTAAGAACTGCCGATTAATTGGTAAGGATGGCTTTTGATGCCCGTATACGGTATCGCCAACAACAGGACAACCAATAAAAGACATATGTACCCTAATCTGATGTGTCCTTCCCGTTAATATGTGAACCTCAAGGAATGTATATTTCTCAAAACGCTCTTTAGTGAAATACTCAGTAATTGCCTCGCGACCGTGGCGAAGAGGAACAACCGCCATTCGCTGACGATGAGAACGGTCTCTCCCAATGGGTGCTTCGATTCTTCCTTTCGGTGTAGGGGGATGCCCATCTACAAGGGCAAGGTACCATTTCTCGACCTTCCGTTCTTTGAATTGTTTTTGCAGCCAACGGTGGGCAAAGTCATTTTTTGCCAAGATAATCAATCCGGAAGTATTTTTATCCAAACGGTGAACGATACCTGGTCTTCTTTGTCCGCCGACGCCGTCCATTTGTGGAGCATGGGCTAATGCTGCGTGCACCAAGGTGCCATCCATATGTCCAACAGCAGGATGAACGACTAACCCGGCAGGCTTGTTTACAACCATCAGATCATCGTTCTCAAATATAATATCCAGGGGAATGTTTTCAGGAATAATTTGCGATGGTTTCGGGGGAGGAAGGGTTACCCAAATTTTTGAATTTTTCTCTAATTTGGTTCCAGTTTTGTTAACCACCTGTCCATTAACTTGCACATATCCCTCTCTGATTAACCTTTGAATATGGGAACGAGACAATTCAGACAAACAAGTAACAAGGAATTTGTCCAACCGCTCAGGTACTTTCTGTTGGTAATGGAAAGCAACCTGCTTATCAGTCACTGGGTTTATCCTTAACCACAAGAATGGGGTCATTTTCTGTAGAGGCATCTTGTCCCGTTTTCTCCCCTTCTTTACGATGTTCATTGAACCACATACCAATCAATAATACTGCAACCCCTATCGATATACTTGAATCAGCAATATTGAATACCGCGAAAGTCCCTACTGAAATGAAATCCGTCACGAAACCATGGACAATTCTATCAATTAAATTTCCAAGAGCACCCCCTAGTTGCAAACCCATTGCAATTCGCAAAGACCAATCCTCATGAGGAACTTGAGGAAAATAATAGATAATCAATAAAATAACGATTATTGCTAATATAGCAATTATATCTCCCAGACCTTGTCCAATGCCAAACGCTGCCCCAGTATTCTTCCAGTTCACAAAACGCGCATACGGAGCCAACCATTTCCATGGCATCCATGTTTCGCCCAGCGCTAGATTTGTGCGCACAATAGTCTTGGTCACTTGATCTAAAGCAACGACAACTCCTGCCAACCCAAACAAAAAGACATAATCTTTTATTCTTTTTTTCATTCAATCTCCAAATTTAAATAATTGCCTACAATCAAAACCGTTTCCATTTTACCGCATCCTTTGTGCAAACAACATGTTCGGGCTTTATTCCTGCTCCATAAGCCATAATTGTTCTTAAGGATTCAATATTCCAATCGCGATTTGAGATATAAAACAAATGTGCTGGGCATTTATAGACACAATCACTTGCACCAAAGCCATAAGCGAAAACGCGCATACTAACAATTTGAGAAAGCGCATTACTCCAAATACATTCCAGTGGTTTCTCAACAGGAGGAACTTTTTTCTCAATTGAGGAAACCAAGGTACAAAACCCAACTACTGAAGCCTTCTGACGTAAATAATCTATATGCCAATAAGTTTGGTTAGAACCAATGAGATGCCTGCCAAGCCTGGCTCGGATACCACCTCCTCCTTTCGCGCTTCCAAAATAAACATAATCACCTTTAGGAAAATCAAACTCACCCAACTTCCCAATACGAATACGTTTCTGTTCATCAAGCCTGAGAATTAATGCATAAGCGCCCGTGCTATTCGGAAGATTTTCTATATTCAACAATACTCCATGCTAATTTTTCTTTTAGTCCCATATAGGCACATAGGAGATTTCTTTCTATTTATCTTTAGCCAAGGATAACGAAAATTACACAAAATTCTAGATCCGATATTCTCTCAAATTGAGCATACATTATTCTGATAAATTACGTTCTTCAATCTCTAAAGACCTCAAACAGGATGATAAAATCTAGTCGGTTTTTCCATTCATGCATTCATGACTGGTTGTCAACTTGTGAAAGGTAGTATACCAACCTCAATCAAGTAATAGGGTGAATCAATTGCTATAATCTCAACAATGAAGGACTTAAAGAACTTGACTGTTGGATGATAAATAAATACTTTGGCTTTTCTAGTACGTTTACTCAAAGCGTCCCATTGTAATTAAAAATAATGTTTCCATAAAAATCTCTCAAAAAACGGCAGGAAAGGTTTTTTTGCTTAACCATGAATTAAAGCCGTGCTATAATTCCGTATTATTTAAAGGAATGCATTATGCATGAACCTGTTCTTGTATTAAATGCCAACTTTGCTCCCATTAATATCTGCACAACTCGTCGTGCAATTGGTCTTGTCCTGTCTGGGAGAGCCACATTGGTTTTAAATGGTCGAGGGGTCATCAAAACCATTACACGCACATATCCTCGTCCATCTATTATCCGTATTTCCAGAATGATCAAACGCCCAAGACCAAGAGTAAAACTCAATAGGCGCGAAATCTTTCGTAGAGATCATTACACGTGTCAATATTGTGGCAAACGGGGTGGTCAGCTCACCATTGACCATGTGATCCCACGCCATCTTGGAGGCACACATTCTTGGAGCAATCTCGTCACCGCATGCGCCGATTGCAACCATCGCAAAGGCGGACGTACGCTTGATCAATCTAACATGAAATTGATTCACCAACCAAAAGAACCGAAATCTTCCGCATTTTATATCTACGGGAGATATGCAAGATTTAGTAATGCTTGGATACCTTTCCTTGAAGGCTGGTAATCAGATATCTAAGAGGTTGAACTAAAACGGTTAGCCCTTTGATTTACCCGTCGTTTACTTACAAAATTCCCACCACTTTTAATTGAGATCAATAACGGCAAAATCTCTTGCCAAATCCACTTCCCCCTGAAATGCTTGTCTAGCCTCATCGATGAGATGTGTAGGATCAATATCCCTGGTTTGATAATGAATAAGTAAAAGGGATTTTACTCCTGCTTTCTGTGCAATCTCACCCGCCTGAAAGGCTGAGGAATGTCCAAAAAATTCACCTGAGGCTTCATGTATAAGAATATCGGCATGCTGGGCTAGCCTAATAACAGCGTCACAAGGTTCGGTATCACATGAATAAGCGCACAACTTTCCTGATTTTTTGGATTCAAAACGCAAACCAAGCGTAGGGATAATATGTTTCACGGGAGAACATATTACCGCAAAGTCATCGGATGTTAACACATTTTCACCCTCTTTATTAGGTAAGGTAACAAATTCAATCGGAAAGAAATTGGGCCAAGTTTTCCAATCATAAAATCCCATTAGAGATTCCATCCGATCAATTGTATGTTTTAATCCATAAATTGTTAAAGGGGTTTGCCTTCCAAGTAACCACATACTCATCAAGAAAGATGGCAACCCAGAAATATGATCAGGGTGAAAGTGGGTTAGCACAATATCCGATATTTCATTGTAATCTATTCCTGTCTTTTCAAGACGAACGAGTGGATTGCTTGGACAATCAACCAATACCGTCCTCTGTTTTCCAACCAATGCCAAATAAGTGTTCTCATGTCCTAAAACGGGAATAGCATTTGATGAACCTAAAATAATCACTTTTATCATAGAGAAAGTCCATACATAAACTAACTAGCGAAATAAAAATATAATTTCAAGATCATTAAGTACCCAAGAGGCGAAGGACAACAAGTGGCGTGATATACACTTCAATTATTGCTGCTAACAAGAAAAGAGGTAACACCAATACAATCATCGTTTTCGCCCAATCAGCCAAAGCACTTAACCATGATTCACCTATTGTACGTCCATTAGCAGGAGCAGCTAAAGACGCGCCTAATCGAATAATCGCACTGCCAGCAATGATTATCGCAGGGATCTCGATTAGACCATGTGGAAGAACAAAAGCGGTAAAGAACAGAAACGGTGAGATGCCCATCGTCGAGACAAAACTCATGAAATATCCAATTAGCATAAATGGCAACATTAATACAATGATCCCTAATACACCAAACGAAAATATCCCAAGGAATGTTGCTATTACCAGGGATCTTAGATTATGGAGCCAAACATAACCTACGCCACTTATCGAATAGAAATTAAACATTCCAAATTTATTGATTCCCTCGAAGAGATTCTGGTCTGGATTTTTCCAATCGATTGTGCCCATTGACAGAGGAAATCTATCCGCTTGTTTTGCGCCCACCCACATACTGAGGATTAAAACAAAAAGCATCAGAACCATTGGAAGTGACAGGGTTTTGATCGCATCTCGAAGGTTATTAATATACCAACGCCAACCCGTCTTTGCTTTCCCCATAAACTCGTCTCGAAAAATTCGCCAAGCCCAAGCAAGATTAAGTGTATCCAGTTCTTCCCCCAATAATTCCTCTCGATTAAAATGAGCGATACCTGTTCTGATTAACAGACCAGCGATCAAGATTTGTCCAAATATCGCCCACCAAAGAACATCATATTGTGCCCAAAACATTACCATGCTTTCACCAACTAAGAGCATCGCCATTGGCACGATAATAAAAGAGGCTAACAGATTAGCAGCCCTTGTCGAAGTTGTTTGAGTGGATATTACAACAGCACCTGATACCATGACCATGGACTGAACCGCAGCCAATGCGAGTACCTGAATAAGTAATGTTATATCGGGTAACCAGCCAACTTGATGATAAATAGCAAATAAATAAACCCCTATTCCTATGTAACTAGCCAATAAGGGCGGAATAAAAACCGCAAGCAATTTTCCAACATACAATTGCCAGTCCATCAGAGGGGTACTTAATAAAGGTTCTATACTTCTTCTCTCTTTTTCTCCGACAAAACTTTCCAATGCAATAACAAGCGAAACAGAAATCGGGAAGAAACCAACAATCATAAGCAAAAAAGGGATTAATCGGTCACCAATTAATGGAACATCAAATTTCTGTACATAACCAATTACCTTTTCGGCAGTAAAATTCATCAATCCCGGAAAGAAAATAGTCAAAACCAAGATAGGAAGAATAATCCTCCAATCACGAAATTGGTCTCGGACTTCTCGCCGCGTAATAATAAAAGCAGGTTGGATTTTACGGAGCATTGAACACCTCCGTATTTTTAGGTTTCATAATCGCTTGCATATAAACTTGTTCCAAATTTTGGGGAATCTCCTGCAAACTCAGAACCGGGATATTTTGAAGAAGCAAAGATTTAAGAATTTGAGGATTAATTTTCTTGGGATCATGAACACGATAGCGGAACCAGTTTAATCCTCGTTCGGTTATATGAATCTCCTTCGGGAGTTTCAATTTATACCCATTTAAGTCTTTCGCTAAGCGAAGTTCATAGATTGGCGGACCAAGAAACAATCTTTTTAACGACTTTGGAGAACCATGTGCGATTATATTTCCATTTCGAATAATCGCAATTTTGTCCGCAAGTTCTTCCGCCTCCGCTAAATTATGAGTACAAATAATAATAGCCCGATCTGCAGAACGCAGGTCTTTGATTGAATCTCGCACCAATCGAGCGCTTTCAGGATCCATAGCGGAAGTCGGTTCGTCCAGCAAGAGGACTGGAGGATCGTGAATCAATGCTCGGGCAAGAGCCAGTTTTTGGCGCATTCCTTTAGAATACTCTCCAATCCGTTTTTGAGTAACTTTATTCAAACCAAATTTTTCGAGAATGTCAGTGACTTTTTGTCTACGGTTTTCTTGATCCATTCCATATAAACTAGCAAAGAACTCAAGATATTCTCGCGCACGCATTCGATTATACAAACCGTGTTGTTCAGTTAATACACCTACAGAAGCACGCACCTTTTCAGGATGTTCAAGGACATCAAAACCCGCCACATATGCCCTTCCAGAGGTGGGATGCAATACAGATGTCAGCATGCGCACAGTAGTTGTCTTCCCCGCCCCATTAGGTCCCAATAAAGCAAGAACCTCACCCGCGGCAACTCGTAAATTAACCTGATCCACGGCTACAAAATCTTTGAACTTTTTTGTAAGGTTTTCAGTGCGTATCATGTTAACAAATTTTACCCAACTTAAATGAAAACTGTAATCTATTACCCTTACAGATTAGCAAAGTCAAACCCTCTTCCCCGATTTACAACATCTAGGAAATTTATATCAGATAGACAATCTGATATAAAATAATTGGTTAAGTGCTTTTACGGTGACGAATAAACAATGCTATTCCAGAGACAACCGCTACCAGTGCCATGAACATTTGATTTGTATCAATACTTCCAATATGCGGCACATCAAGCCTTAAGAATTCCAAAAAGAAGCGACCTATTGGATAAATGACCAAATAGGACAAGAAAATATCACCAGATTTGAGGCGGTCTTTATATCGCTTCCCTAACCAAAGCAAAAATGCCATATTCACAAGATTCCATAGCGACTCATAGAGAAACAAAGGATGAAATCGAGTATATTCCATGAACCCCGATAAACGATTCTCCGGTTTGATATATATTCCCCAAGGCAAGTCTGTAGGTCTACCATATAATTCTTGATTGATAAAGTTTCCCCAGCGACCAATCGCCTGACCCAACGCCAAACCAGGTGCTGTGATATCTGTCCAGACAGCAAAACTAAATTTCTTTTTCCGACAAAACAAAAAGAGTGCCAACACACCACCAATGACCGCACCTGGAATCCCTAAGCCCCCATGCCAGATGGCAAGCATATCTAAGGGATGAGTCAGATAATACTTCGTAGTAATTCCTTGAGCGACTAAGGACTCTGCTGGCGTAAAAATATGCCATAAACGCGCCCCGACGATCCCACCGATTAAAACCCAGAACAAGCCATCCCATACAGCATCGGGATCTTGTTTTCTTCGCTTTGCTTCTCTTTCAGCAAGAAAAGCACCTGCTACTACTCCAATCATTAAAATAATCCCATAATAACGCACAAAAATCGGTCCTATTTGAAATCCAGTTGGCATAATTACCTCTCCGTATCTTTTGAATAAAGGGGTTCTTAGAATGTGAATCCTATCAATCTAATTTAGATCTTGCTTGCTTACGGATATATAGAATACGTTGGATAGCAGTAATATTCGCAAAGATAGCAATCAACCATGCGCCCACCATTGGAATATTCAAGATCAATGTTGGCATAAGTACAAAATATCGTTCTAATCGAGTTAACAAACCAATCTTCACATCGTAGCCCAGGCTCTCCGCTCGTGCGCGTGTGTAAGATACAAGAACTGACCCGGCTGCGGCTAAATAAACAACAGAAATATTCATCCAATTTCCTAATTGAATAAAATATACAAGCAAGCCAAAATATATGACTAATTCAGAGTAACGATCTGTCACAGAATCAACGAATGCCCCAAATTTACTTGGCTCTCCCCTTAATCTCGCCATCGTACCATCCAACGCATCGATAGGTCCCATTGCAAGTATCATGAGACCTCCCAAAACAATCTGCCCTTTAGCAAGAAAAAAAGCACCAAACGTATTTCCAACCAAGCCTAAAATAGTTAGCGTGTTGGGCTTGATACCCAACCGATTGAGAAACGCACCAATTGGGTCCAAGATATTTTTAAACCTTATCCGAAGCATGCTCGTAAGCGTGCTTTTTTGTTCTTTGTCCGCCACGTTGTTCACAATTTTTATACCCTTCTTTAAATTATATAATTCCAGTTTTACTTTACATTCTTTTTGAAGTTCCGCATCGTATGCTATCGCGAGGAACCAAGGATGTCAAGAAAAGAATAATAACATATCCTTTTTTTTACTCATCATCATCCTCTTCAGGTTCTACAAGAACAACTCGCTCTCGGCCTCCCCCTTGGGATGGACCAACGATGCCTAATTCTTCCAATTCGTCCATCAATCGTGCAGCCCGAGGATAGCCAACCCTTAATCGCCTCTGCAACATCGATGTACTCGCTTTTTGCGTCTTCATCACAAGTTTAATAGCATTATCCAGCAAATCATCTTTATTCGCTAGAGTGGCTTCCTCCTCCAACATTTTCTCCCATGGAGGTGCTTCAATCTCTTCTTCCGGATATAGTTTCCGCCAATATGTGATCACTCGTTCAACCTCCTGGTCGGTTACTATCACACCCTGTGCACGTAACGGGCTGCCAATATCTGGAGGCAAGAACAACAGATCCCCTTTTCCGAGTAACGTCTCCGCACCAGGAGTATCCAATATGACACGCGAATCAATAGAAGAAGCAACAGCAAAGGACATGCGTGCGGGAAAATTCGCTTTGATCAAGCCTGTGACAACATCGGTGCTTGGTCGCTGAGTTGCCACAACCAAATGAATACCAGTAGCCCTTGCCATCTGTGCAAGGCGCACAAGGCTATGTTCTGTTGCATCAGGTGCAGACATCATTAAATCCGCTAACTCATCAATCATCACAACAATGCTGGGTAAAACCCGTCCATCTTTCCGACGGCGCATCTTTCGGTTATAAGTATCCATATTACGTGAACGAGATTGTTCTAACAAAATATAACGGCGATCCATTTCAGCGACAACCCATCTTAGGACGCCAAGAATCCGCTCTAAATCCGTCTCAACTTTTCCATAAATATGCGGCAGACCATTAAAGCGGACAAGTTCAACCATCTTTGGGTCAATCATCACTAAACGTAAATCTTCTGGGGAATTGTTCATTGCTAAGCATGTGGTAAGAGAGGCAATACACACGGATTTCCCTGATCCGGTAGTGCCCGCGATCAATAGATGGGGCATTGCAGCAAGGTCTGCGACTACAGGTTTTCCTGATACATCACGTCCCAACGCAATTCCCAAAGGTGAACCAATCTTGTAAAACGCTTCTGTTTCTAAAATTGGTCGTAAACGCACAACTGCAGAATGTTCATTTGGGACTTCTATACCAATATATGATCGTCCTGGTACAGGGGCTTGAATACGTAGATTTTCTGCTGATAGCGCCAATGCTAAATCGCGCGAAAGACTGGCTATTTGCGAAACACGGACTTTTCTCAGTCTAGCCTCCTCATCTTCCGATCCTGGCTTTTCAATAAAACCAGGTTCTACAGCAAATTGGGTAACTGTCGGTCCAACTTGAAAATCAATAACCTTGGCAGGGATACCAAATTCCGCAAGGGTTTGCTCAATCAAACCTGCACGCTGGTTGATGTGTCTTTCATCTGGTAAAGCAATTTTCCCTCCTACCAGTAAATCCAAGGGGGGCAACCTCTCGTCTCTTGGTAATTGTGAAGTTGCTTTTTCTTCATCTTTATTTTCAATTTTAAATTGTTTCCTAAATTGTGGTGATATATGAGTTTTACGCTTTTTCGTCTCATATAAGATCTGTTTTGTTTGTTCACTTTCCTGAAGCGGTGCAACACTTATGGCAGCATCATTAAAAAGATCACCTTTTGTTGGAGTGTATTTTCCGTAGAGCAATTGCTTCACACCTACCCTGAGCACTTTCGCTAAACCCAAACCGTAGATCAACCCAATAAAAAAAATTATTGAGAAAATGAACCCTGTCCAAATTGGCGCTAAGAACATCCGAAACAATTCAGTTAACCCCCAACCAACTATTCCCCCGTCCAAACCCGCTTCTGCCCGAGATAATTGTTGGTTTCCCAATAAGGTTAATATTCCTAAAGATGCGAACGCTGCGGCTTCTAAGGCGAAAACCTTTCGCCATTGAATAAGCGAATTCTCCCCTGTCCGCTTGCGGATCATTGCCAATCCCACCGCCCCGCTCGCCACTACAACAAGGAGAATGCCCCAACCAAACCAATGGCGCAAGACCTCAACCCACCATTGAATTACAAAACCTTCAGCAAGTTTCGGTGAGATAACCGCTAAAACGGTCATCACAGAAATTGCCAATAGAATTATTCCACCCACATCCCAAGCAAAGCGTTTGAATTTCAACCAAATGCCCTTAACTCTTTCAATTGGCGAGGATTGCCCATCCCCATTTATATCGGATTTTCGGGCATTAATAATTTTCGAGTTTTTTCGCGGCTCAGTCATATTCTAATCAGTTTAAAAAGGGGGTTCCTCTCGATGGTTGATTTCATTTCTGTTTAATAGCGCGTATTGGAACGAATCATGAAGCAAATAATAATGGTAATTTTTTTGTTCTATGGTTTATCCAACTGGTTCACTTAGTAATTTCTCACGTTTTGACGCAATTAATATTCCTATTAAAATAAGTATAGCACCAATTATTTTTATACTGGAAGGGGTTTCCTTCAGAAGAAAATAAGCTAAAATCGTTGTGCCGATCGGTTCGCCAAGTAACGAAATTGACACATAAGCAGCAGAAAGATACTTCAATGCCCAATTATATGTCGAATGACCTATAAGTTGCGGAAACAATGCTAACAGAACAAACCATAGATAAGTCCGTGGTGCATAACCAAATAATGGCTCATTTGCTAATAGTGTAAAAAGCACAAGGGCAATGGCTGCCATGCTATAAACAAGGAATACATAAGGTACCAAGGATAAATTTCTGCGTACACTTCGACCAATAAGCAGGTAAAAAGCGGCAGCCAATGCACCTACTAAAGCCAAGAAATCCCCTAAAAAAGCCTCTCCTGAGACGAATTTTGCTAATGATGGACAGAATAATTGATTCCCAATTAAATTACATGAATCACTAATACCAATAACCAACCCCCCGATTAAAGTCAAACTCATACCAATCAAGATCGGTTTTGTCAGTGATTCCCTGATTGTAAACGGCGCCAGAAGAGCAACCCAGATTGGAGCTGTCGACACTAATACAACAGAACTTGCCACAGTTGTATATTCCAGTGAGGTAATCCATGTTGCAAAGTGTATCGCAAGAAAAAAACCGGAAAGCATTGCAAGGAAAAGCGATTTCTTGGAAAGTTCCTTTAACTCTTCCTTATAATTCATCAGAGCAATCGGGGCGAGAATTATTCCTGCAATTGCAAGCCGATAAGCAGCAATCACAAGAGAAGGGGCGTCGGCTTGGGCATATCGAATGAGAATCGATGCCGTAGAAACAGCCAGAATCGCAAAGGCAATTGCCAATAACGGAGGAATTAACGGTTGATGCTGAACTTCTTTCATCGCTTTATGAATCCTTATTGCCCAATTTTTTTATCCTTCAGTTTAGGTTGTTAATTCTGCCAGATAGCTTTTTGGATCACCAAGCAAATTTTTGTTTTATAGAAACCTCACTCATCAATATCGATTGTATTATCATGGCAAGAAAATGCTTGTACGCGCTTGGGTTTTGTTGGATAAACCATTTAATCAATAGCCCAAATTCAGAACAGAAATATTCTCCATATATTTAAGCAGATGACAGGCTCTCACCTGCCACCTTTTGCGCCCTAACCATTTATTAATAACATCTTTCGTGCGTAATAAAAATAATTATAATACAAGAAGGTACGTGTGATTACAAATCAAGTCCTATAATTAAAGTGCAGGAGTAGTGTAAACTTAAGATATTCAGTGACAAGATAGTTAAGTCTTCTTCATATAACTCACCAATCTTTTTTAGGTAAATTAATCAAGGAACAACGAGTATGAAGACAATGATACACGATTATCTCCAATATTGAGGATAAAATATACCCTAATGAAGTGACAAATGTGGTTTTAAAAATCCATTGAATTTAAGGTAAAATATATATTAAATTATTCTGTAACTTCAGTAAAAAACATGGAGGATGAGTTATGACATATATCATTACAAGTTTGTGCCTGCGCGATGGTGGTTGTATGGATGTTTGCCCTGTCGAGTGCATCATACCTGGAAAACCAGTTGAAGAATGGCCCTGGATGTACATCGATCCTGATACCTGCATCGATTGTGGTGCTTGTGTACCAGAGTGCCCTTATGAGGCGATTTTCCCAGAAGACGAAGTGCCGGATGCATACGAAGCTCAAGGCGGCGAATATATCTGCAAACGAGATTTAACAGGACATTACGAGAATACTGACCATAACGGTGAACCTGTTGTTCTTGAAACCACTAGACAATTAGAAGCAGGTGAGGTCATTGACCTGACTCCTGACATCGAAGAAAACTATAAATTCTTCGCTGAGGGTCCTGGATACGCAGCACAAGAAGACTAATACCGTATTACTGCAATACTAAAAAAGGGATAGCAAAATACTATCCCTTTTTCTTTAGTTTGGCTAAAATCCTACAAGACTGGGGTTATGATTTTGTAGACAATTCAACCTATCAAATAACAGACTATATCAACAACTTAATAATTTTTCTAAAGGTGTGCCTGTCAAATATCGCTGTGACGCCAATATTATCATTTGAGTACTCTTATAATCGGGCTTGTCTACCGTTTGAAGAAAACAAGTCCAAACCAATTGATATATTTGCTGCGCATTGAGTAACAGGACAATAAGTGAGAAAATAAAGCCAATAAATCAACCGGTAAGTAATCGAATTGTGCATTTCTCTACGTAATTAACTATTCAGAAAATTTACTAATTTAAATAAACACTTGAGCAAATATAAATATTAAGTTTCCGTTAGCAGTGCATCGAACATCGAATGTTTACTCAATCTTTTTTCCTTGATAAGTATTCTTATAAATAGAAGCCGCGCCAATAATTCCTGCCTCATTAAATAAATATGCGGGGAGAACTTGTGCAGTCAATTTTAAATAAGGAAAGAAATTTTTATGCTTTTTACTCACTCCCCCGCCTAAAATAATCAAATCAGGGTAAAACAAACCTTCCAGATAATTCAAATAAGCATTCAATCGTTTCGCCCATTCCTTCCAGGATAACTTCTCCTTTTTGCGAACAGCATCAGATGCCCATTTTTCAGCCTCTCTCCCTTTGAATTCAATATGTCCCAGTTCCGTATTCGGTAACAACTGACCATTCGTAATTAGGGCAGTTCCTAATCCCGTACCAATAGTTACAACGAGTACCACCCCTTTAATCCCCTTTCCCGCTCCAAAAGTAGCCTCTGCCAAACCTGCAGCATCCGCATCGTTTATCACCCGTGTTTCTAAACCAACAATCTCTGAGATGAAATCAGCAATATTAAGTCCTATCCATTTTTTGTGGATGTTTGCCGCGTTAAGTACAATCCCTTTAGGTATTGCGGCTGGAAAACCACACCCAACACCACCTTTCCAATTGAAGTGCTCTGCAATATCTGCAATAGTATGTGCGACGGGAGTAGGTTTCGCAGGGTTTGGAGTAGGAAGACGATAACGCTCCTCCAATAATAGACCTGTTTCGATATCAACTGGCGCTCCTTTAATCCCAGACCCGCCCACATCAATTCCAAGTACTTCCATACTAGATTCCTCCCAGGAAAATCAATATTGAATATCCAATAATCTCTTTACTCTTTATTACACAGAATTGTCCAAGATTTGTTCATCTTGACATCTAGACAATATTGGCTACTAAACGCCAAATTTGAGCCACAAAAAAAGTTACCACGATTCCCATTCCTAAGGGAAGCAAAGCGCCTACAATCGTCCACTTTAAACTACCCGACTCCTTATACATTGTATAAATCGTTGTACTACATGGATTATGGATCAGGCTAAAAAGCATCAAATTCACCGCTGTCAAAAGTGTCCATCCTCCTGCATTAAACAAGGACAACATTTCAGTATTCGATTGAATTTCAAAGATTACGCCACTACCTGATCCAAAACCTTTCGCTCCAGTAATTAGAACTGTTAACATCAATACCGTAGGGATGACGATCTCATTCGCCGGAATTGCGACGATATAAGCGACAAGGATGACACCATTTAACCCTATCAATATACCAACAGGATTTAGAAAATTGACCAAATACTCTGCAATGCTTATGCCAGTAATTTTTATATTTGCGCTAAGCCAAATAACCGCGCCTGCTGGCATAGCAAAAACAATTGCTCGCCATAAAACATAAATTGTGCGATCAATAATGGATGTATATAAGGTTTGCAATATACGCGGTGGGCGGTAAGGAGGTAATTCCAAACTAAAAGTAGAAACCTCTCCTTTCAATACCGTCCGAGAGAGCGCCCAACTGACGACAAACGTCAGAAGAACGCCTAAGACTGCAATGCCTACTACCGCTAACGCTGAAATCAATCCGGCGATATGGGCTGGAACAAGTGCACCAATAAATAATGTGGCAATCAGGATTTGAGTGGGCCAACGCCCGTTACACAACGCAAAATTGTTCGTTATCATTGCTATCAACCGTTCTCTAGGGCTATCGATAATACGCGTAGCGATAATACCTGCTGCGTTACATCCAAATCCCATCATCATACTGAGCGCTTGTTTGCCATGGGCACCCGCTCTCTTAAAGATATTATCGAAATTGAAAGCCAAACGGGGTAAGTAACCAAAATCCTCAAGCAAAGTAAATAAAGGAAAGAATATCGCCATTGGCGGTAACATCACGCTGATAACCCATGCGGTCGACAAGTACATGCCATCAATGACCAAACCATCTATCCACCATGGGATGTTCAAATTAGCAGCAAGGGTTTTCAAGAATGGACGAACTGTACCTAACAAGACATCTGAAATCAATTTAGAAGGATAATTCGCACCACTTATGGTCAACCAAAAAATAAACGTAAATAACAAAACCATAATCGGGAAACCCCATACTCGGCTGGTCACCACGCTGTCGATAGCACGGTCCAAATCGAAATTAGATTTTTCCCCTGGACGAGTAATAGCACGTTCAGCAATCTTCGCCGCGTCTGTATATATCGTTTCCATCAATTTTTCATGGAAATCCCCACCTACTTCCCACCTTAAATCCTGTGCTTCCTTGAGCAATTGTTCTGGTGTAATGTCATGCTGATCGCTCATGCATGCACCTCCATTCTGGCTTCTAAGTTTGGTTCTGAAAACTCTTCCATTCCCTTGGTCAGATCTCCTAATTCGCCATTACGAATCGCCTCGGAAATCCTTTCATCGCCATCCAAAAGCCGGAGTGCTACCCATCGTGCATTAGGAAGCCCTGGATAAAGGGTGGTAATCATGCCCGCTAATTGTTCGACAGCATTCTTTAACCTCGGAGGCATGTTCTTAATCCGATATTGTTTGCCAAGTACTTTTCCTGTGGCAACCTCGCTGATAGCCTCAAGAAGATCATCTATACCTTTATCATAACGAGCCACAGTCGGCACAACTGGCACACCTAAATCTCTCGCCAATCGGCGTTGGTCAACCTCAATTCCATGACGTTTCGCCTCATCAACCAAATTCAGGCAGACCACCATGCGATTAGTGATTCCCAAAACCTGTAATGCGAGATTCAAGTTCCTTTCCAAGCGGGAAGCATCAACGACAACGATTGTGACATCGGGTTGCCCAAAAAGAATGAAATCGCGTGCAACTTCCTCATCCAGACTTGTCGCTAGAAGGGAATATGTGCCAGGTAAATCAACGACTTTATAACGATAATCTCCATATTCAAATCCCCCTTCAGCGCGTGTTACAGTTTTTCCGGGCCAATTTCCTGTATGTTGATGTAATCCTGTGAGTGCGTTAAATACTGTGCTTTTACCAACATTGGGATTACCAGCAAGAGCAACGACAAAATCCCAATTCTCCATATCCACACCCAGCCTCTTTAAGTTGGCTGCATTATGAACAGGACATGTTGCACAAGGTGCAGTTGGTTTAATCTTCATTTGATCATTCATATAATGCCTCGTATCTAATTCTTGCTAACCATTGCAGGTTGTCTTTCTTCTTGTCGAACCTTCTTGACGCGGATATTGTGGGCTTGCTCAATCCGCAAAGCAATCACCGCACCGCGTATCCGGTATGCAGTTGGGTCGCCACTAGGGCTTCTCATTTCTACATCAATTATTGTGCCGGGCAAAATTCCCAAATCCATTAACCTCCTACGTTCAGCGCCTCTAATACTCGGAGAAATTTCCAACACCTCTCCCGATTCGCCGAGATTGAGCGAAGAAAGAGGTTCCCCGATTTCAGAGGGTACTATTTCTTCTTCTTTCAACGGTAAAACGGTTATGTTTGCAGCAACAATTGGAGCGAGGATATGTTCATCGCCTCCCGCCCAAAACCGTACCCTTTGGGGTGAAAATTCAATCAAGCGCACTTCCATACCCAATTGCAACCCCTCTGCTAAAAGTTGTGCATAAACCATTTCAGGTTCATCTTCAAGATGAACGATCTTTGCTACTTTATCTACAGGCAACGAAGTAAGTGGAATACCTTCAGGTCGGATCATTCCCCCAGTTGCGGTCGGAATAGGATCTCCATGTGGGTCATACCTTGGATTACCCAATTGAGACGACAATGAATTGACAGCCTCTGTTGTGAGTAGGTGCTCATGCAATTCTGCACGATCATGCCATTCCGCAGCATGGTAACCTGTCTCATCAGCAAGATAACGCTCCCATAAACGATGCGCCCGGATAATTCGCAAGGCATAATCATGCCCATCCGAAGTAAGTTGAAAGCCACTTCCAGATACATCAAGCAAACCGAGCGTTTCCAAATGATTAAGTAGATTTGCTGCTTGGTCTCTAGAGATTTTAAGTACACCTGCTAGGCTGTCGAGAGATGGTTTTCTATTCTCTTGTTCGCACAAAAAAATATGTTTGAGTGCATCCTCACTTAAGGCTCTTTCGCTTAAGATGCGCGCTTGTTTCCACTTGAAATACAAGCCCTTATCAGGCAAAAAAAGGAACGACAACAACGCCAAAAAAAGGATTCCAATAATTAATGCAGTCAAAGGATCAGGATTCATTCTGCACTTCCTTTTTTAATATCCAAATGATCATCATAACTGTTTTCTCTGATGGTATAGAGACGGATCTACAATTTCCATCATCTTTTCGATGTTAAGATTACTCCCCAAAAATTTGTTGATCTCCTCCAATTGCGGTTTCGGGTTTTCCAGCATCTTGTTGTAATCAATATCTATATACCTCAAATTCGATTGTTCCGTCATCCACTTTTCAACCTGTTCAAGATGTTTTCGGAATAATTCAGCCATCTTATCATCCTCCACAGTTGAACTCTCTCCACGATTTTCGAGCATTTTATTTTGCGACGCCAAAATTTCCTCCATTTTTCGACGCATAAACAAAACATGATATTCATAATTACTTGGCAATTCAATAAGTAATGCAGCAATAATCTTCACGGCTTTCCCTTGTGCATCTGATAACCATGCGACATCCCCTTCTTTTAATTTCTTGACACGTTCAAATTCATAATATCCTTTTAGATTATCAGAATCCGCTGTACGAATATGATCTGTAAGCGGTTGAATACCTGCTGCTTCCAACATCCTCATCATCATAGAGGTACCTGAGCGAGGTAGCCCAGAAACAACAATAATAGGTTGCTTTGTTTTTTTTAATCGTTTGAAAAATCCTGCCATTGATTTCTCCTGATATTTCTTTCTTTAGTGTTACCGAATTATTCATCCGGTAACACTTCAACAAATATTTGCCTGGTGATCTTTGGACCTAGAACCACAGATTCTTCACAAGCATTTAATTTCAATTCAATGTTTTCATCGAAATGAGAGTAGCCAATAACGATAAGACGAGCATCGGGAATTACTCCTTTTCCCGATAGATAACGCAGTAAATCCGGGTCTGTATCTCGTACCCTCCGAATGATCGCGCCTTGTCCTGGGCGCAGTTCATTCAAGCATACAAAAAAATGATCTGGCATAAGTAAATCTTTTGTGGGTATAGGATCGCCATGGGGATCAAAAACTGGATCGCCGAGAGTTTGGGCAATACGCTCTTCCATTTCCTCTGAAATAACATGTTCAAGTCTGTCTGCTTCTTCATCGACCTCATCCCATGAAAACCCCAATGATTCTTTCAAAAACAATTCGAGCAGACGATGATGTCGAATAATCTCCAAGGCAATCTTATTTCCTGATGGTGTCAGGATCACCCCGCGATGTTTGCGATACACCACCAATGCAGGCTGAAGACTAGCCAATTTTTTAATCATCCCTGAAACAGAAGCGGGGGTGACTTCAAGAACTTCTGCGATTTTACTCGTTGTCGCTAGACCATAATTTTGGGTAAGGTCATAAATTGTCTTTAGATAATCCTCAACGGAATCTGATGTTTTTGTTTTCATCGCATCTCAACCCAATATTAGGCTAACCTAAATATTAATTTAGTATAGTTTATATTTTTTGTCAAGTGCCGCGCTCAAACAAATAAACTGAACCGAAAAGTTTATCATTAAATCAACAGAAAATGAAACCGAGGGTACGACAAAAATACGAGGAAACTATGACAACTTCGATAGAACCTATGGTTTCTCGGTTATGCAAGAAATACTTACAAACTTAAATGTAGCGGATGCCCACTATCATTCTTTGGCGTTAGTAGTTGCGTAGCGCAAGCGGCAAAAAGACTCGCCACCACTGAGCCTCGTCCGCACCTATATCAGGCGCAGAACCAAAGGGGCGCGGGTCGCCATCTATGTCGGAGACCTCCCCTGTATCTACCCCAGCGTCAATCGCTGCTGAGCCAGGACCAAGGTGATAACCACCTTCGCCAAGGTCTATGAAAGCCGGAGCGCCATAAATCGGATTTGTCCCCAGGATGCCATCCTGGTTATTCACCCAAAAGAGGGTGTGGTCGGCAGCAACGGTTGAACTGGCGGGAACTGTATTGGTAATACCCCAGGTGTGGTTGGCAACAATGGTGTTGGTCATCAACAGGGTCACATAACCAGTCTCTATTGTGACGCCAGAACCAGTATCCGCCCCAATCAAGGTGTTATGAATCAGCGTGACCGTCAGCGGAGCGCCGCTGTATGCGGAGAGGGCAAGCGTCCTGTCACCACTATGGGCGATGACGTTGTTGACCAGGGTCGATCCGCTTGTACTGCCATTTACCACCTTGACTCCAGTGGCTGTGTTATTGTCGACTACCTGATTGGACTCAAAACGCCCTAGATCATAGAACCCTAAGTAAACAGCCTGTTGTCCATAATTACCCACTACACGATTGCCCGCAAAATGGCTACAACTATACCAATTGTAGATTCCCGCACCTTCTCCTCCACCTCCGCTATTCGTCCGATTGCCCTCGAACCAGTTATCCTGAATGGTCGCTGTCCCTCCACCACCGCCGATAGCGATACCGCCTCCCCAACCATTCAAAGAGCTATGTGTTGTAGCCGTATTGCTGAGTATTTGATTGGAACCCACCAAGACATCATAGGGGTAGTATAAGTGAATGCCGCCCCCCATGCCCCGGTCTCCCAGGCTTGCTGTATTACTGATGATCAGATTTCCTGTAATCACCGACCCGGTCGCCCACGACAGACAGAGCCCCCCACCGCTGGCGGAGTTACCACCAACCGAGACCGCAGCCACGTTGCCAATTACGATATTGTTCTCGATGGTCGGATGAGCCCGGTAAATAAAGACCCCACCACCGCAGCCCTGCGAAGTACCTCCAGCGGATGGGCAGTTGTTCGTCACGCCGGTAGCATCTCCGCCTGTGATAGTAAAGTTATCCAGCACAGAGCCAACGCTTGACCCAACAATGGAGACCACCCGTCCCTGCTGTTGAGCATCCAATGTAGTGGGATAAGTGGCTGGGTTCCAGGTCGAAAAGTCGCTGCTGTAACCGCCCCGTATCGTTACTGTCTTGCTAATATAGACGACCTGCGTCATTCCATCCCTTGCGTGGATATCAGTGTAAACCCCGGTAGCGACGCGTATTTCGTCATCAGGGTCCGACTCATCCACAGCGTACTGAACTGTGCGGCACGGAGCAGCACTAATGGTGCAATCATTGCTGCTGTCGTTTCCTGTAACAGCCACATAGCGCGTGTTGGCAGCAGGAGAAGCACCCACTGATAACGGTTCGTGCAGCAAAAGAACCAAGAGCATCCCCCCGATTATTCCTACAAGAACGGCGGACATGGTGAGCCAAACTCTTTTACGTTCGTTCATCTTGTTCTCCTTTCACAACTTAAAGACTTAAACTTCTCTGTTCTAATTCCACACGCTTGGAAAGTTCCTTAATCAGGTTACGTCTGTTATAGTTCGAAAGAAGGACTACTAAGCATTAACCGTGGAATACCATAAATTTAGTATACCCGATATTTGTGAAAAATCACACTGATAATTATTCAAGCGGAGGAGGTGAGGCGGGTGTCTGCAGGCTTGCATTTGGCGAACGGGTTTCTACCCATTATCTTCGTCCTAATAAAATGATTCATGCGAATGTAATATTCCGATTTAAGGCACTTTCTTGTTGTTGTCACCGCGGTGGTTTATATTTCGCAAAGAAAGAATAACATCACAAACGCAATTGGCACGATTATAGAGTTGCCCACTCTCTCCGGTGCTGTCCCCATGATATCTATTGGTTTCAATCTGCCGAGCGGTTCAAAGCACGCTTCCCTCGTTTACCCATTTATTGATTGCTCGACAGGCTGTTTGCAGGCGAGCCAACCTGGCAAACAGAAGATGCGTTGTTACCTCGTATGTAACCTAATAGGGAAACTCAATCCGTTAGTGATGTTGATACCATCCTATCAACTCGAATTGTCTTTTTTGAGAGCCATTTGGCATGAAATCAAACTTCGCAACGATATGACGGGAACGATTCTACTGGACATAACAAAGGTAACCACTAGAACCTTCAAGTGGTTATTACTCCAATAAACATAGGGTCAATCGTCATAGTGAAGTAAATTGTGCTGATAGTTTTCTTCTGTGATTTGATAAATCAGGTAGACATCGGCGACAATATCCACAGGTTCGAAATTTTCCCTTAACCACAGATACCGATCCTTTTCTCCCACAATGCCCACCAGATAATTGGGGGATACTATAATTTTCCCAAGCGTTGGTCCGGATGGTTCCTTGATAATCTCAGGATGTTCATTTAGGTATTGGTCGCGAATCCATTCTGCTTGTTCCCAATCCAAATTAGAGTCCGCAAGATACTTATAGGCATCTTTTTGATCCCAAACCAATTCATTAAAATAAGGAATATAATTTGGATACGCTGCTAAGACAGAAACGATTAGATAGGCTAACAAAAATCCAAGAGCATATTTGGCCACCGGTTTGAAAACTTTCCAATCCCTGACAAGACTTCCACAGAAGACATAAAGAAGAGGAAATATCACCAGATAGAAGCGGATTCCAATCTGGGCGCGGAAAATAAAATTGAAATACAGGAAGAAAAAAAGCAGAGGCACAAAGAGAAAAACTCCGTTTTCATAAAAATCATGGTATTCGCGTTTTATCAGATAGGCAGCAATGCTCAGCAGTACGATGATTTGGGCGGCAATCGGCATTTTCAGCAGCGAAGCGAAAATGTAGTAACCCTTGAAGTTCTCGCCCCGGCGTAATTCACCCATCATGTAAAGACGTCCATAACCCGCACCGCTGCGCTCCCTGGCTTGTACCCAATCGAGCCCCTCTAAAAATGGATACGGCGTAGGAACAGGCAGAAATCCGACTGCAGCCATTTTGCTTTGGACTGTTTGGAACAACTTCGAACGAAAAGTATAATCTTCTAATGGGGTGAAAGTTTTATTAAACAGGAAACCGACGTTGATAATCAACACACTGATTACCAGAAAGAAGAGCACATACACACTTCCGGGTTTGATTTTCTGCCATGCTTGACGCCAATAACCTTCACGGATGATTTCTGTCCATTGACGGTAATCTCTTACCAGTACAATGAGCGCCAAAATAGGATACAAATAGATACAAGTATATTTTGCTAACTGGCTGAGTCCTAAAGTCACAGCGCTAAGAGTAGCGTATTTCCAATTGCGATTTTTGCTGAATAGCCAGAATGTGTAAATCGTTAACGTCACCATCCCGGTAGCATAGATATCCGTGGTTATCAAACGCGAGTGTGCGATGATATTGGGGTCGAAAACATATAATGACAAAGCCAAAAATCCGGGTATCACCCCATAGAGGGAGCGGCTCCACTGAAATACCA
>DUEG01000029.1 GCA_011176615.1 Anaerolineae bacterium
TGTTCGGCAATGCTGACAACTTACGCTAAAGCAAGGTCTTTTTCTTAAAATCGAAACAATTATTAAACATGACAGTGTATAATTGACTTACGATGTCTTCCCGCAACAAATCAACTCCCGTTTCAAGCCTTAACTCTGACCCAGGGCATTTGACGCGGCTGAAAACGTTGCTTGCCAAGATCCGCCACTTTGAAAATTTACCATCTGATATACGGGAAGAAATTGCTGTGGCTGCTACACTGCGTCATTTTGATGCCGGGCAAGTAATTTATCTTGAAGGCGAACCGGCTGATGCTGTCTACCTGCTCGAAAGCGGTTGGGTGAAGGCTGTGCGTATGTCACGCGAGGGGCGGGAACAAGCCTTGCTCTTCTTGCGTGATGGCGAAGTCTTTGGCGACGTAGCCGCCTTCACCGGCACAGCGTATCCTGGGACCGCGATTGCCCTTGAACCGGTGGATGTATGGGTTATCCCTGCTAAGAATTTACTCGACCTGACCGCTCAACATTCTGAACTGGCAATGGCATTCATCCGCCACATGGGAGAGCGAGTCCTGTATTATGTTGGGTTGGTGGAGGATATTGCGTTACGCAGTGTGGAAGCGCGGCTGGCTAACACCTTGCTACGCAATGCTGAACAACATGACGGGATATTGATTGTCCCACGCCGTTCCTGGACGACTTTCGATGAAATGGCTGTGCGGCTTGGTACGGTACGCGATGTTTTAAGCCGAGCCTTACACAACTTAGAGAGAGAAAAATTGCTCGAAGTAGGGCGTCACGAAATTATCTTGCTCGATCCAACCGGATTGGAAAAACGCGGTAGTTTGTAATATTAGACACGACAAAAGTCGTATACAAAAACCGAGTTAATCTTTATATTCAATATAGATTAACTCGTTATATTTTTAAGTCTTAATAATGTCAGAAACCAGCGCAACCCATGATGAGCAAATCCGCAATGCAATTATTAAAGCCTTGGCGCGGGACGAGAGAACTGCTGTTCTCGGCTTACGAGTGGGTGTGCTCAATGGGATTGCTCATTTAGGTGGACAGGCGCCTGGAATGAAAATACGGAATTTAGCAGAGCGCATCGTTTTGGAGATTGTAGGGGTTCGCGGTGTGGTCAATCGAATCGATGCACCTGGTGCACCTAGTCCTTCCCGAACGATTCGTCTGAAACTAAAAGCAATGAGCAATTCAGCGATTTCAATAAAGACGAGTCATAAAGATAATGTTGATAATTAAGAAAACACGAATTTTGAGCAAAGGCAAATATGGAAGAGTGAAAAAGAAAGAGAAAAGTTATATACATTTTACTAAAGTATAAACGCTATACACAAATTTTTAAGGAGGTTCGTTATGAAAGGAAATAAAAAATTGGGAGTAATTCTGGCTATAATCGGTATTCTAACTGGATTATTGATCCTTTATCTACTGGTTAGTATATACAACCCTACTATTGTTGGAAAAATCAATGATGGACGACCAGACGAAGCCATTACTGTGCAGATTGTCTTTGCTATACTCGGATGGCTGGGTCTATCAGCTGGAGCCATCTGGGGAGCAGTCCTGTATGGTTTCTTGAATAAACAAGATTGGGCGTGGTTTTGGGGCTTGGTTGCCGCTACAATTCAGATACTGGCTGGCTTTTTCCCCATCATTCCACCCGCTAGCATTAATATGCCCACGCCAACCGTTTGGGTATTCCTGATTGCATTTATCCTGTGGTTTGGCATGCTATTCATCGGCGGTGTTGAAAAGAAGATTGTTTGGCTTGCTTTTGCAAGCGGATTAGCGTATGTGTTTTCTTTTATAGATGGCGTTGGCGCTATATCAAGATTCCAAACCGTCAAGGAGAGTTTTCCCAATGGTATGTACGCGTTAGGGCAAATGGTCAACTGGTGGGGTGCAGCAGCGTGGGCAGTATTCATTTTTGTCTTGGTCAAACGTAAAACCTGGATCATTCCCATGGGAATTTTTGCTGCATTAATGACCATCTTTGGCGGTTTACCAGTTGGGCTCACGGATGTTATCAGACTTCATCGCTTCTCCATGTTCTTACCTTCGCCACTGATCAGCATAGGCATGCTTATCTACCTGCTCTTGCCAGGAACGAAAAAATTATTAAAGAATTGGGTGGCTGAATAGACGCGAAGAGGAATGGTTGTGTAACATTTCTTATAGACAACCCTACCTCTTCAAAAGTATAATTCCAAGGAATTGAAAAGTCTGCGATTCTCCGTATCACAGCCCTAAAAATCCTCCCCTGGTAAATTGCAACTACCGGGGGAGGAGCAATTGACAAAAGTCACAGACTTTCCTTGCTGTTTATGTTATATTTTTGTAGATTATTTTTACATTCATTTTAAGGAGTCGCTTATGCAATTCATTAAAGAACGTTTTAACTATCTTTTCAAGTCCACCAAAGGGTTGATTCTTGTGGCGATTGCTATGATCGCGATGGTAACAGCCTTATTTGGGATGCTCTCCGGACCAATGGCTGAGATGGGTATACGCGAAGTAATAGTGCGCATTTTTGGGATGAAATTGCTTCCTGCTGAGCGCGAGGGACGCATTATTATCTTATATCATTCCATTGCCATGGCAGTGATTGCCATCGAAGTTTACATGGTAACCGGTTTGCTGAAGATGAAGGAATTCTACAGGATTGCTGTGCGTATTCTCATCACGGTTGGTTATTTCCTTGTAATGATCTTTGGGTTGATTTTTGCCTATTGGGGTCATGTTTGGATCTTCCATGGCATCTATATTGCTGGTTTAAGCCTCATCTTTTTCGCAGGTGTACTTCTCTGTGTAGCGCTTTGGCCATGGGATAAAGATTACTATATACAAGACAAAGATTATTCCAGAACGAAAAAAGGTGTGGATATAGAACGTATGGCATTTTTCGCTACTGCTGTTACAACAGTGGTCTCATCTTTTTTCGGCGCGGTACCAGGTTCATATTTCGGCAATGGCTTTGAAGTCGTCCTGGCTGAGAATATTGTTCGTTTCCCAGAAAAATCCGTTTTGCAATATTCGATTATTGGGCACTTACATATTATGTTGGCACTTATCTCTATCATGATCACGCTGATTATCGGTCGTTGGCTAGATTTTAAGGGTATTTTACATAAAATTGCTATGCCGTTGATCATTTTAGGTACTATTGTGCTAAACCTAGGTGTGTGGGGCGTAGCCACCCCGCTTGAGCCAATTGCGCATACGATCATCTATGTAGGAGCAACACCGGCTATGCTGGGAGCGTTGATGCTGGTTATCTACGGATGGGACAGGTTCATCCGAGAAGGCATTGCTGGTATTCCTAAACCGACCTTCTGGCAGAAGATAAAGGCTCTCGGCAGTGACCCTCTGCGCTTTGGCCCCCTCTGGCAGATGGTCTTCATGAACTTCAATGTAAGTGGTATCGGCATCCTGTTTGCTGTGCGCCTGGATGAGATCTTCCGTGTATGGCCAGCAAGCGAGGAGCGTATTGAATTGACGGGGCACTGGCATGTTCTTGCAGCCATTGTTGCTACTATTATTCTGCTCTATTATGGTGATTTAATTGGATTAAAGGGGAAGACCCGCAAACTTTATGGGTGGGGTATCATCATATTGTCTGACATTGCTTTTGCTTCTGTTACTATCTTCGAACTGAAACGCTTATTTATATCTGAGGCTGTTCAGCAGCCCTTGGTTAATAATCTTATGTATATGATAGATTTCGGTCTAGGGATGCTTCTTGTTATCCTGGCAATAGTGATGGTATGGCGGCTTTTAGACCTGTTTAGGAAGAAAGGTCGCTGGACTGAAGAACTGAAACAAACCGATCTTTCCGCGGAGGTGAAATAATGAAGCGCTATCTCTTCCTTATTCTGTTGGTATCTGCTCTTCTGGTGGTTGCTTGTGCACCTGTTGATTTGAATGCTTCAGTCCCTGTATATGAAACTGGTATTGATCCCAATGCCTGGGTAACCGTTCCTGCTGGCGAGTTCTTGGCTGGTCAGCATAGCAAACCGACGATGATAGATTATGATTACGAGATTATGGTTACCGATGTCACGGTAGCACAATATGTGGAATTCCTGAATGCTGGGTTAGGTGATGGTACGCTTAAAGTCTCAGATGACCAGATTGTTGGCTTCTATCCTGGCGACGAATTTCATAGCGGTAGGCATGAGATGGAAATTACAGCGCAGGATTATATTTACGTTCCGTTGAATGATCCATCATCTCGCTTTGACTTTGATGGCTCAGCATTCACTGTTAAACCCGGTTATGAGAATCACCCAATGGCGAATGTCTCCTGGTTTGGCGCGAGAGGTTACTGTCTTTATTATGACTATCGTTTGCCAACTGAACTTGAATGGGAGAAGGCAGCGCGCGGCACGGATGGGAGAGCGTACCCATGGGGATGGGAGTTAGCCCGTAACAATGCTAATTTCTATACCAGCCGCGATCCATTCGAGGATATGAGTTCCTTTGGATCACGAACGACTCCCGTTGGTTTTTATAACGGTAAAACCTACGATGGTTATGTTACACTCGACTCCGCAAGTCCATATGGACTATATGATATGGCAGGTAACGTCTGGCAGTGGACAGCCAATATCTACGAGCAAATGCACTACCGATTTATGCGCGGCGGATCGAAAGACACCTACGATAATGACCTGCGTGTCTGGGTGCGCAGTAATGCGACTCCAACTTATTATGGTCCGGGTGTGGGTTTTAGGTGTTTGAGAACTCCGTAATTTAAAATTTATTCGGATGCCACAATTGAATTGCGACGCATTTTCTTTGAAATGCGTCGTTTTTATATATTTTTTTAGACGACATTTCTATATCTCGTTGGGGATATTAGTAAACATTTATTTTTTCCAACAGGTTATCATAACCGATCCATCTCATTGATCAAATTCTCGAACCATCATCTCTTCAATATCTACTTGATTCCGAACCAGTCAGATTTGAATTCAAATCTGATTTAGTGAGAACGAGTACGAGCAGTATAGGTTGAATCCCCGGCAATCTCGATTGTGAGTCATCGCCCAAACAACATCCTGTCATTCAGTGGTAACCTTTTATTCATTTTTTTCGTACTTTCCTTTGTTTACTAGTCACGGTCTTAATCGAAAAGGTGAAAATTTCTTGACAAACAAAATTAAAAGATGTAAAATATTATAAATGGTCATACCAATATACCATATCACCAATATGACATTCTACCTCTACTAAATTTATTCTGATTACAGAAGAAATGGAGCCTCGAAAATGTCACCAAATGAGATTTTGTTTAGGGCGGTGCAAAACCAGAAACTCTTTGGCCAGATAAATCGCCAATTACTGAAAACGATTGTAGCAGGGCATTACAAGGCTGGTGATCTGCTTCCGCCGGAGCGAGATCATGCAGATATGTTTGGAGTTAGCCGTGTTGTTGTGCGCGAAGCATTAGGCTCATTGAGAGATAAAGGGATCGTGTCCATTAAGCAAGGGCGCGGGACAACAGTCAATCCGATTGATGAATGGAATACGCTTGATCCTGAAGTTCTCATGCTTTTATACGGGGACGAGTTGTACGAAAAATTGATCCAATTGCGAGGGATCATAGAACCCGAGTTTGCGGCGCTTGCTGCAGAGAATATCACGCCAGAAGAGCTTGAAAAATTACGGAAAGTTTCCGATTTGCCGGAAAGCGATACGGTTGAGCAGCACGTCGAAAGGGATACGATGTATCATTTGCTTATCGCGAAAGCCACACATAATCCTGTTTTGTTAATTGTGCTTTCTTCCATATCTGAAATGCTTCGCGAAAGCAGGAGGCGAACATTTGCCGTTCATGGTGAATTAGCAAAGGCGAGATATTGGCATAAGACGATCTTTGAGGCAATTGAAGCACATATTCCTCAAGCCGCTAGAGAAGCAATGAGCGCTCATATGCAACAAGTACAAAATGGTCTTGAGCGCTTTAATCGATTAAACCAGGAAGACCACAACTGATTATTAGAGAATAGACAAAAAATGATGACAAAAACCAATAAAACAATGCCGGAAATATCAGGAAGCATCGATCTCCCTGAAGATTTATACCTAGATATATACCGTAGAATGATGATCATCAGGGCGTTTGAAGAAAAAGTTTACGATGTTTATAGTCGGGGTATCATGCCAGGTTTGGCTCACCTATACACAGGTATGGAAGCGGTTGCAGTTGGCGTGTGCGTTAATTTGCGGACTTCTGACAATATTACAAGTACGCATCGAGGACATGGGCATCTGCTAGCAAAAGGTGGTGACCCTAAAAGAATGTTGGCTGAATTGTTGGGAAAAAAAAGTGGCTATAACAAGGGTAAGGGTGGGAGCATGCACATTGTTGATATGAGTTTGGGTATTTTGGGAGCCAATGGTATCGTGGGAGGAGGGTTAGGGATTGCGACTGGAGCTGCCTTGTCAGCGAAAATGGAAAAGTCAGACCGGATTTCTGTGGCATTCTTTGGCGATGGTGCCTTAAATGAGGGGTTGTACTATGAAGTTTCAAATATGGCAGCACTTTGGCAATTACCGATTGTATATGTAATGGAAAACAACCATTATGGGGAATACACGTCAACTGATCGGTCTACCTCGGGCACAGGTCCTGGGCGTGCAGAAGCAATGGGTATCCCAGCAATCTCCGTTGATGGGAATGACGTATTAGCAGTATATCAAGCAGCACAATGGGCAATAGAACGCACCCGTAATGGTGATGGCCCATCTTTTGTTGAGTGTAAAACATATCGATGGCGAGGTCACCATATGGGGGATCAGGGCGACACTTATGGATATCGCAAACAGGAAGAAGTAGAAAAGTGGAAACAGAAATGTCCGATTAACAGATTAAAGAAATATTTAACACAAGTAAAAGGAGTTCCTGGTCTAGTGTTAGAAAATATCGAAAAAGATGTTCAAGAGCAAATAGATGAGGCTGTTGAATTTGCTAAATCTGAACCATTTGCTGACCCATCAGAGGTATACAAAGATGTCTACGCATGAACGAATTGGAACAATACGGGAAGCCATAAACGAAGCATTACATGAAGAGATGGCGCGTGATGACCGAGTTTTTCTTATGGGGGAGGATATCGGTGTAGCAGGTGGTGTGTTTAAAGTAACCGCTGGTCTGCTCGATGCCTATGGTCCGGAACGCGTTATTGACACCCCAATCAGTGAAGCGGGGATCGTTGGATTGGCAGTTGGCGCTGCAATGACAGGAAGACGTCCCATCGTTGAAATTATGTTTAGTGATTTTACTACGCTCGCATCGGATCAAATTGTCAATCAAGCAGCAAAATTGCGTTATATGACCGCTGGTCAATGCACTATACCTATGGTAATACGGACGGCAATGGGCGCAGGAAGGCGTGCGGCTGCTCAGCATAGCCAAAGTTTACATGCGTGGTTTGCTCATATCCCGGGGATTAAGGTAGTTATGCCTTCAACACCAGAGGATGCGAAAGGACTACTGAAAAGTGCTATTCGAGACGATAACCCAGTGATGTTTCTGGAAGACAAAATGATGTACAACCAGAGTGGTCCGATTCCGGATGGAGATTATACGATTGAAATTGGAAAAGCGCGCATTCACCGTTCAGGAGATGCTGCAACGATTATTTGTACTTCCAGTATGTTATACCCAAGTTTCGATGCCGCTGATCGTTTAGCAAAGGATGGGTTTGAGATTGAGATCATAGACCCCCGCACAATTAAACCGCTAGATGAAGAAACTCTGATCGAATCTGCGAAAAAGACCGGCAAAGTCCTTGTTGTCGATGAAGGTTACCAAAGTTTTGGGGTTACAGCAGAAATAGCAGCCCGAGTTATGGAGGGAGCCTTTGACTATCTAGAAGAACCTATTAAACGGCTTGGTGCTGCTGATGTGCCCGTTCCTTTCGCTCCCAACCTGGAAGATCTTACTATTCCATCAGCAGAGCAGATATATTCAACGATTAAAGGGATGATTGCATAAGAAAGGTCTGAAATGGCTCTTGAGATAATAATGCCTCAATTGGGATTGTCTATGGATAAGGGTCGCATCGCTCGTTGGGTTAAACAAGAAGGTGACCAGATTAAACAGGGAGATGTCATTCTCGAGATTGAAAGCGATAAATCTATTGTTGAGGTAGAAGCAGTTGCTGATGGTTTTCTTCATATATTAAATAAACCCGATGATGGCGAAATAGAGGTCGGTCGCGTGATTGGCTTTATTTTGAAAGAGGGCGAGAAGCCCCCAGAAAAGCCGACTAAGGACGAGCAAACATCAGCCGAATCACAAACTATTTCTCATGGAACAAAACAGATTCTTGACGGAAAAGAAACTGAAGACCAAATTAGCTCAAAAAGGGAAAGAATACCTGTAACACCTAAGGCTAGGCGCAAAGCAAGAGAATTAGGTGTGAACTTACAGTTAGCGGTACCTACCGGAACTCGTGGGCAGATTACCGAGAAGGATGTACTTGAAATAGTCAAAAGACTAACTTCGGAGAATAGTCAATCAGAGATTCAACACACAGAAAAGGAAATCGAAGAAGGCAAGATCGATATTACACCTGTCGCACGACGTCTTGCAGAAGAAAAGGGCATTGACATTCTTGCATTAGCAAAAGCCTTTCCAGGAAAACGGATAGGTAAATCTGACATTGAAAGATATTTACAAAACCAGAAACACGAGAGCGTTAGCTCTCTAACAAGCACGCTATCACCAAACACACAAAAGGACTCAGCGCTATATCCCCCGGTTTTACTAAAAGAAGAACACCAAATACTGCCTGCATACAGGAAACCGATTAGCAGCACTCGCGCCTTAATTGCCAAGCGCATGAATGCCAGTGCACGCACTTACACGCCGGTAACGCTGATGACAAAAGCAGATGCAACACAGTTGGTCTGGATACGCACAAGTCTAAAGAACAAAAGGAAAGACGGACTCGTCCCAAGTTATAACGTTCTCCTCGCAATACTTGTAGCCCATGCCTTGAAAGAGCACCGTGATTTAAACGCCACACTAAACGGTGAAGAAATTATCTATTGGGAAACCATAAACATAGGAATAGCGGTTGATTCGCCAAGAGGTTTGCTTGTGCCCGTTCTAAGGAACGTATCACAGAAAACACTTGTAGAGTTATCCCAGGAAGCGCAAGAGATATTAACCAGGGCAGCAAATGGCAAATCAAAACCCGATGAACTCAGTGGCAGCACGTTCACAATTACGAATTTAGGGGTGCAGGATATTGATTTTTTTACGCCAATAATCAATCCCCCAGAGTGCGCTGTATTAGGCGTGGGACGTATGAAAAAGGAAATGGTTTTTGACGAACATGATAACGGCGTTGTTCGGATTATGCTCCCACTAAGCCTGACTTTTGACCATCGGTTAGTTGACGGAGCACCAGCTGCTCGATTTTTAAAACAAGTTAAGCAATATGTTGAAAATCCCATTCCATGGTTATTGCCTTAAGTAAAGGTCATGATATGTCTAAACCAGACTGCAATCTTTTTTGTCTAAACAATAAAACGGCTCTGGTGACTGGATCTGCAGAAGGAATCGGTAAAGCGATTGCTATAGGTCTAGCCAAGCACGGAGCGAATATCGTTCTCTCTGATATTAATTTCTCAGCGCTTGACAAAGTTCGCGAAGAAGTCCAATTGATGGGGAGAGAAGCATGGGCATTTCAATGCGATAACAGCAAGCCAGAGCAAATTCGCAAAATGTTTGCCGAAATTGATCAATCCGTTGGCGCACTAGACATCCTTGTTAACAATGTAGGCATCATTGCACGCCACAAACCGACAGAAATGCCAATAGAGGATTGGGAAAAAGTCCTAAAAATCAACCTTACAGGGACATTCGTCTGCTCTCAAGAGGCTGGGAAAAGGATGATTAAGCATGCAATAGAAGGAAGCATCATCAATATCAGTTCCATTGCAGGATGGACTGCATTGGGACGCGGGAACCTTGTCTATAGTGTATCCAAAAGTGCGATAAATCAACTTACTCGTGAATTAGCCGTGGAATGGGCGAAATATAATATTCGAGTAAATGCAATCTTGCCATCCCAAATAAAGACTTCTTACTTGGAACACTTACTTAGTGATCCGTCTTTTGATTCAGAATCACTCCGCCAACAAATTCTCAAAGGTGTACCTCTTGACCGAATTGGTGAACCTGAAGATTTGGTCGGTCCAGTTGTTTTTCTTGCTTCCAAGGCTGCCGCTTTCATGACAGGGGTCTTGTTACCTGTTGACGGCGGAAATCTTGCGCTAAATGCCGGGGGCAGCAAGGACTGGTAATTGAAACACAACAGCTTTGTTCTAACGAAGGAGACCAAGGTAAAAGTGAAAATAGAGCACTTTATTCAATCACAAAGCAAATTAGGGGAAGGCCCAATCTGGGATCCAAGAAAACAAATATTGCTATGGGTTGATATTCACCAAAAACGCGTGGAGCAATTTGCACTAAATACCCGGGAACGCAAGACCCATCAGTTTGATTTTATGATGACTGTGTTGGGGTTGCGTGCTAAAGGCGGTTTTGTTTTTGCAAGCGACCGTGGATTTGGTTTATGGGACGGCATATCGAAAGATATTCAACTGATATCCAACCCTGAAAAAGGCAAACCGCACAACCGCTTCAATGACGGGGCTGTAGACCCATCAGGTCGTTTTTGGGCAGGGACAATGTACGAAGGGCCAGAAACAGATCAACCTACGCAGGGCTCTCTATATCGCTTAGACCCGGATTTAAGCATACACCTAATGGAAACAGGACTAACTATTAGCAATGGAATAGGATGGAGCCCAGACAAAAAACTCATGTACCTGACAGATACATTACGCCGGGCAATCTATGTGTACGAGTATGATGATTTAAGCGGCGAAATATCAAACCGACGTGTATTGATCCAAGCAAATGAGGAAGACGGCTTTCCAGACGGAATGGCAATTGACCGCGAAGGATTTATCTGGTCCGCATTTTGGGGTGGATGGAAAGTTTGCCGCTTTGACCCAGATGGAAAACTAGAGCGCACCATAAAACTTCCGGTTGAATGTCCTACCTGTGTCACATTTGGGGGCGCTGAATTGAACGAGTTGTTTATCACCACCGCTTGGACTGCACTATCTGAAAATGAAAGAGCCAAACAACAAATGGCTGGTGACGTTTTCAGGGTAATTCTCGATGTCAAAGGAATTGAAGAAAATTATTTTCAAGGGTAAATCATTGGAGAAAAGTAATGGCAGACAAAGGAAAACTAGAAGGAAAGTTAGCATTAGTTACCGGTTCGGGTACTGGACTCGGCAAAGCCATTGCACTGGAATTCGCCAGGCAGGGAGCCGATGTCGTACTGCATTACAACAGAAGCGCAAAAGGAGCTCATGAAGCCGTTGAAGAGATCCGTGCAATGGGAAAACGTTCTACAGTCATCCAAGCCGATTTAAGTAATGTGGATGAGTGTTTTCGACTTGTTGATGAGAGCGTTGATTTTCTGGGTGGAATTGATGTTCTGATGAATAATGCTGGCATCACTGCTTCAGGTCCGTTTCAAGAAGTAACCCCGGAACAATTTGATCTTTTGTATCATGTGAATGTGCGTGGGGAGTATTTCTGTGCTCAAAGGGCCGTGAAGCATATGCTGAAACGTAAGCAAAGAGGGGTGATTATTAATATGACGTCTGTTCATGGTTTGGCGGGAATACCATTACATTCAATATATGCCGGAACAAAAGGAGCGATTATCGCTTGGACAAGAGAGTTGGCTGTAGAAATGGCACCTTTGGGTATTCGCGTTAATGCGGTTGCGCCTGGTTGGATAGCGGTGGAGAGTCATTATCAGCAAATTCCAAACTTCGATCCTGAGAAATTAGGATATATGATTCCGTGGGGCAGATTGGGCGTTCCCGCTGATATAGCAAAAGCATGTGTATACCTTGCCTCTGATGATAGCGACTTTATGGTGGGTTCGGTATTGTTAATTGACGGTGGAACGATTGCCAAAATGGCACTACCTCTTGAAACTATGAATATTGATTTCAAGGATACTCATGCGAATTAACAGATATTATTCATAAATTACTGAGTATTTAGGATCAGAATGTGAAAAATAACGAACTTTTATTTCAAGCAAAAGATATAACTAAGCAATATCCAGGAACCCTTGCTTTAGATCGGGTGAATTTTGATGTGAAATCTGGTGAGGTACATGCACTTGTAGGCGAGAATGGTGCAGGGAAGTCCACATTGATGCTTATCATGGGTGGTGTTTTACAACCCGATGGAGGAGAACTGAATTTGTATGGGAACCGAATTAATATCCGTAATCCAGCCCATGCACAACAATTAGGGATTAGTCTTGTGTTCCAAGAACTAGCCCTATTCCAAAATATGAGCGTTGCTGAGAACGTATTTACAAACAAACAAATATCGTCGGGTTTGAATTTGATCGATTTCAGCGAAATGTATTCAAAAACTCAGGAATCATTACAAATGTTTGGATTAAACATCGATCCTAGCTCGATGCTGCGAGAGCACAACTTGGCAACGCAACAGATCATTGAAATAGCACGTGCAGTACAAAGGGATGCTCGAATTCTATTATTGGATGAGCCAACTTCCGCCATTGGTTCACGAGAGATAGACAGGTTGTTTCGTGTAATTCGTTCGCTACGTGAGCGCGGTGTTGGCATTGTCTATGTTAGTCACAAATTAGATGAGGTTTTCTCGATTGCAGACCGAATAACCATTTTAAAAGATGGGAAATATGTAAATACAGTCAACACAAAAGAGACAACACCAGACGAAGTGGTTCACATGATGGTTGGCAGGGAATTTGACAAACTATTCCCTGAACGGGATAACGTCAAAGGCAAACCAATTATAGAGATTCGAGGGTTAAGTGGAGATGGATTTTCCGATATAAACTTGACGATATATTCTGGACAAGTGCTTGGAATATTTGGCTTGACAGGGTCTGGTCGAACAGAACTTGCTAGAGCAATATTTGGCATGGAACCGATCTATAGTGGCGAGATAATTATTGAGGGCAAGCCTACGCAGATAGCATCCCCGATGAAAGCAATGCGTCTGGGGTTGGCTTACATTCCTGAAGACCGCAAAATCGATGGTCTGTTCTTAGAGATGTCCCTTAAAGAGAATATAGTTGTGGCGAGTTTGAAAAACGTAAGCAACTGGGAATTTGTCGTTCCAAAGCGGATGAAAGAACTTGCCTTTAATGCAATTGATAAACTACAGATCAAGACCCCGAGCATTGAGCAACGCCTAAATTACTTAAGTGGTGGAAATCAACAAAAAGTCCTTTTTGCAAAATGGTTGGCACGTAATCCCAAAGTTTTAATCGCGGATGAACCAACTCGAGGAATCGATGTGGGTGCGAAAGCAGACATTCATATACTTTTACATGAATTTGCAAATAAAGGTGCTGCGGTTGTGATGATAAGTTCTGAACTTCCGGAAATTATGGGACTTAGTGATCGCATTATTGTGATGCGGTCCGGAAGATTGGTCGGTGAATTTGACCCATCTGAAGCAACTGAGGAACAAATCGTTTCTTATGCAGCGGGTGCATCCAATTCGTTAAATCATAAACATAAAGGTGATAAACAATGATAGATGGTACAGTAGTTTCTAAATCATCAAAATCAGAAAACAAACTTGTCTCTTTTTTGCGACGTTTGATCAAGCAGCGGGAAATGGCGATGATAATGCTAATATTGGCAGCGTGCGTAATTATGACATTTCTTTCCCCCTATTTTCTCAGCGTGACGAATTTTATTGCGATTTCCAGAGGGTTTTCAATGGAAGGAATGGTCACCATTGGGATGGCGTTGCTTATCATTACAGGCTCTTTCGATCTCTCCGTCGGTGCATTGATGGCTTTGTCTGGAATCGTCACTGCATGGCTGATAGTTACCGCTCATATGCCATACGGCATTGCTGTGCTTGGTGGCGTAGGGACTGGTGCTTTTGTGGGTTTAATCAATGGAATATTGGTGACGCGTTTTAGAATTAATGCATTGATTGCCACGTTAGGTACGATGACAATTGCAAGAAGTATGGCATTAGGATTTACTGAAGGTAGACCGGTTATCGGTGTTCCCCTTGATTTTGCTTGGTTAGGTCAGGGAAGCATTGGCGGTGTCCCTGTACCTTTCGTAATGTTGGTTTTAATAGCATTAGTTGTAGATATCCTCTTGCGCCGGGGGCGTACTCTTCGTCAACTATACTATGTGGGCGGGAATCAAAGGGCTGCTCGATTATCCGGTATACCGGTTGATCGTATTATCCTAATGGCTTTTGTTGGCTCAGGATTATCCGCGGGCTTGGGAGGTGTCATTACGATGGCGCGCTTGACGAGCGGTATTCCGACCGCGTATGCGGGAGTGGAGCTGCGTGTAATTGCTGCTTGTGTAATCGGTGGAATGAGCCTTTCAGGTGGAGAAGGCACAATTTTGGGCGCATTATTAGGGCTGATATTTATGGCTCTTGTATCCAATGCGATGACTTTATTGGGAGTGTCTGTATATTGGGAAGGTGCTATTACCGGGGGAATTCTAATTACTGCAGTAGCCCTGGATATGCTTTCACGACGGAAATCATAGTTACGATGAATTTTAACGATCTTTATATATAAATAGAAGGAGGTGGCGCATAAGAGGTTAGAGTGATTAATATATGAAGAAAGTTTTTGAGAAGTTTATCGATGGTCTTAAATAATGAACTTGAATGAAAAGGAGTAGGTTGAAATGAATAAGAAGGATAATAGCCACATTTCTAGACGAGATTTCTTGCGCACTTCTGCAATTACTGCAGGTGCAGTAGCGTTGGCAAGTTGTCAAAAAGCCCCAGAAGCCACAGAGGTTAGTCCATTACCAACCGAGGCTAGTGCGCCCGCGGAAGTTGAGCAAAAGGATCAAACTTATGTTTGGTTATGTGCTGTCACGTCTGTTGCATTTTGGCTGGATGGACGTAAGGGCATGGAAGCCGCAGGCAAGGCTCTTGGTGTGAAGACCGAGTTTTTAGGCCCACAAGAATATGATGCGTCGCAACAACTTAAGATCTTGGATGATCTCATTGGTAAAAAGCCGGCAGGGATCATGATCTTTCCTGCTGATGTTGCATCTTTGAATGACACAATGAAAAGGGCTTTAAAGGAAGACATTCCAATCCTCTGCGTCAATTCTGATGTTAATGACGAATCTGCCCGTTATGGGTTCGTTGGACCAAATAACCGAGGAGTCGGTCGTACCGGAGGTGCAATGGCTGTCGAACTGCTTGGAGGTAAGGGAAAAGTGGCAATCATGACCGTTCCAGGGATAGAGGTTCATGAAAGTCGTAAAGGAGGCTACCTTGATGTATTTGAGAAAAATGATGGTATCGAGGTAGTAGACATCGTGGATGACAAATCAGATCCCGCTTACGGTGTAACAGTCGCGACTCAATTGGTACAGGCTCATCCCGATTTGGATATGATTATCGGAACCGATGCGACCGCTGGCGCTGCAATTGCGCGTGCGTTGAAGGAAACCGGGATGGCTGGCAAGATAAAGGTCATAGCGATGGATCGCGACCAAGATATGTTGCCCTACGTTCAGGATGGGACGATTTCTGCCACGCTTGCACAAAATAGTGTCATGGAAGAATGGGTTGCTACGCATTATTTGTATTGGCTTAAAAATAATACGATCCCTGAATTCAAGGATTGGCGAGTCGCAAAGGCACCGCAAGCACCCCATTACACAGATGTTGGTGTCTCCGTCGTGACGAAAGACAACGTGGGATTTTACATACACGACTAGTAATTAAGTCAAGGGAATCTATTCAACAAGAGCGGGCCGAAACCAGTGACGATAGAAGTGGTTTCGGCCCCAGGGCATCAGATAGATGCAAAAGTATTATAGTATTTGTCATTGTATTACGTCAATTGATTTGTAATGCTATGGATATATTTATATTTTAATTTGTAATTGTTTCTTAAAACTTTATTGAATGGCTGCTATTGGGAAATCTTGCTAGTAGTCTTTTGTTTGTACTTGGGGGTGTTCTTGTTTTCTCGTATCAATTGATTCCAGCGGTATAATTATTAACACATCTTACCAAGCAAGGTTTTAAGCGCCCTATGCCAACACGAGAACGCACTATACGCGCGGAAGGTATTGTCCTACGCCATTCAGATTGGGGGGAAGCCGACCGTCTGCTTGTCATTTTTACGCGCGAATTGGGAAAAGTGCGTGCGATCGCAAAGGGAGTACGAAAACCGCGCTCAAGAAAAGCAGGACATCTGGAGCCGTTTACTCGTGTAAATCTGATGTTAGCCAAAGGGCGGGATTTGTACATTATTACTCAGGCTGTGGCAGTTGATGCATACCTCCCTTTACGTGAAGACTTACTCTTATTTGGGTATGCCTCGTATATTGTGGAATTATTGGATCGTTTCACACTGGATGGTGATGAGAATCCCTCCATATATTCGCTTGTGGTTACAACGATTAAACGGTTAAGTGAAAGAGAAGACCGATTTCTAGTAGTACATTATTACGAAATTCGCTTGTTGGATTTGATTGGTTATCGTCCTGAATTGAATAATTGTGTAATTTGCGGGAGGAAGATTCAACCGGAGAATCAGTTCTTTTCTAATGAATTGGGTGGTGTGATTTGTCCCGCATGTAATCGAGAGGATGTGAGAGACCGCCCAGTTTCACTAGATGCTTTGCGATTTCTACGCCATTATCAACGAAGCGCTTACAGAGAAGCGCGCCGAGCAAGCATAAGCGCTTCAGTACGTGAAGAAATAGAAGCAATCATGCAATCATATTTAACCTATTTGCTTGAACGTTCTTTAAATTCGCCCTCATTTCTGCGCAGAATGCTAAGAGAAGACGATTCTAAATAGTTAAGATGCGAGGAATAAATGGATACGCCGCTTGAAGTACAGATTGGAAAATATCTCCTTGCTCATCGCTGGACACTTGCTGTTGCGGAATCATGTACTGGTGGTCTCATTGGTCATCGTATTACAAATGTTCCAGGCTCGTCAGCATATTATCTGGGGAGTGTTACTGCCTATGCTTATGAAGCCAAGGTACAGTTGCTCGGCGTCTCTTGGGCGACACTGGAGCGCTATGGAGCGGTAAGCGGCGAGACTGTGCTAGCAATGGCTCGGGGCATACGCTCAGCATTGAATGCAGATGTTGGCTTGTCAGTTAGCGGGATTGCTGGACCAGGGGGTGGTATGAAGAATAAGCCCGTGGGTTTAACGTGGTTCGGTATCTCTGCGCCTGATTATGAAAATACGTGGCGTTTTATTTGGCATGGAGACCGTATTGCCAACAAGAATCAATCAGCGGAAAAAGCACTTGAATTATTGGTTGAATTCCTAATGGAGAGACAAATGGAAACAATTGAAGTGACTGCAAGGTTCGATAAAGATGGGTTGATTACACCATTGGAAGTAGTCAAAGATGGAGTTCATTACCGGGTAGAGTCCACAGGGCGACGCTGGCAGGGGAAAAGCGGAGAGCATATCCTAGTAATGATTGTTGGTAATAGGGTAATGCATTTGTTGTTCAACTTTGGCGAAAGAAAGTGGTACTTTGTAGGTGGAAATACCCAAGCGATTACATAATTGTTAGATTCTATGAAAAGCCCTTGCTTTTTGAAAATAATAGTGTATCTTATTAATAAGAATATATAATGGTTTGGGAAGATTGCTGGATGAAGGGGCGCTTTCTGTTATTAGTTTTTTTTGGAATTTTACAAAATTCCTCGTTCATAATTTACAAGGAGGCAGGTAGATGAAGAAAAAATAACGATTATTTTTGCAGTAATCGCAGTCTTAGGGATATCTCTGGGCGTTGTTGCGACTGGTAAAGCAATGTGTGGGAGTGGTCTCGGCAATAACACCATATCATCATCGGTTTCAAGCGTTATCCCCACATTTAGCATTGTCTCGGTGAAACAGGATCAATCGGTGACGATTAAGACCCTCAATTTTCCTAAGGACGATTCCTTTGTGGTGACAATGGGTGTCATGGGCACCAGAGGAATTGGTGGAATAAAAGTGGCAACGACGGATTCCGGCGATGGAGGTTCTTTCAAGAAGACTTATACTATTCCAGCATCTTTGCACGGCGCTTCTCAAATTGCGATCCGTATGGAAAGCCCCACATCGGGATACTATGCATATAATTGGTTTTACAACAACACCACCGATGGTAAGCCCAGCCCCACAAAGTCTCCTGCTTATTCAGGAATCCCCACTTTTAATATTTTGGCAGTGAAACAGGATGAGACTGTTACGATCAGGACAAATAACTTTCCACCAAATGACACATTCAAAGTGCAGATGAATTGGATGGGAACACAAGGGATGGGTGGCACAGTGGTAGAAACGATTGATTCGAAAAGTGGTGGCGTTTTCACAATGACCTTTGATATCCCAAAGAAATATCAAGGTGAGAATCGGATTGCGATTCGTTTGGAAAGTCCATCGACTGGATATTATGCTTACAATTGGTTCTACAATAATACGACGACGGATAAACCAGGAACACCTTCTATGCCATCCCCTGGTTACGTTGGATATCCTACCTTTAGCATTACGGGTGTAAAGCAAGGCGATTTTATGACGGTTAAAATTAATAATTTACCGCCAAACGACACATTTACTGTGCGAATGAATTGGATGGGAACTTGTGGTATTAATGGGGAGGTTGTCGCAACTTTTGATTCAGGGACAGGGGGAAAAGTGGTTAAGAAATTCAATATTCCTAGTTTCCTCAAAAACGCTGACAGGATCGCAATCCGCCTGGAAAGTGCTGAAAGTGGTTATTACGCGTATAATTGGTTTTATAATAACGATGCTCATTGATAAGATTAAAAAAATTATTAAGTCTTGAACTGATACAAATAGGAGATAAGAACCCCGGCATTTTGTAACGCTGGGGTTCTTGTCTTATTTGTTTAATCTTGCTCTTTCCTCTTCGACAATTTTAGCGTCAAGTTTGCGGAATAAGGGCGCGGGTTGCTGAATTGGTTTTCCGGGTAGTAATTGGCTGGGGGTCCATCGCCCTACGGATTGCTCCGATAGATAACGTAAAACGGTATGTTCGTTTAATTCATCGCTGATAATTTCTGTTGTTTGTATTCCGAACAATGGTTGGGAATAGCCCATGTACTTATGCAGTTGTTCGCTGCTGAAAGGTAGAAATGGTGCAAAGAGAGTTTTCAGGGAGTCAATTGCCTGAAGGGCAGTATAAATTGTCTTTGCCGCTTTTTCTTTATCTTGCTTGATTTCAAACCAAGGCGCCATTTGATCAAGGTATTTATTGACCTCGGAAGAAAGCCGCATCGTTTCGTTAAGTGCGGGGCGAAGTTTGATGGTGTTGATAAGATTTCCTACGGTTTCAAAGCCATGCTCAATCGTGGTTAGAATTTCTTTGTCCGCAGGGCGTAATTCACCGGGTGTTGGTACAACCCCATTCCAGTGTTTATAAGCAAAAGAGAGCACGCGGTTGGCAAGATTGCCCCAATTAGCCACCAATTCATTGTTATTGCGGGCGAGAAAATCCGCCCAGTCCCAATCAGTATCCTTGCTTTCCGGCATATTGATTGTTAGGTAGTAACGCAAAGGATCGGGGTCATAGCGTGAGAGAAAATCCAGCCCCCAAACGCCCCAGTTTGCGCTGCCAGAAATCTTTCGTCCTTCCAAGTTCATAAACTCATTGGCTGGCACATCGTAAGGCAGATTAAGGAAATTCCCCTCTTTCCCCTCGTAGATTTTTTCGAACTGATCTTCAACACCGATTAGATAAGCGGGCCACATGATCGCATGGAAGGGAATATTATCCTTGCCGATGAAATAGTAAGTGCGGGCATTGTGGTCAACCCACCAACTGTGCCAGGCATCTTTGTTGTTGGTTAGTTGAGACCATTCGATAGCCGCTGATAGATATCCAATGACTGCTTCGAACCAGACATAAAGGCACTTCCCTTTCCACCCATTGATAGGGACGGGTATTCCCCAATCAAGGTCGCGCGTGATTGGGCGTCCACGCAAGCCTTCAGCCTTGATCCAGCCGAGCGACTGTCGTACGACATTCGATCGCCAACTATCTTGTTTTGATTCCAAGAATTCGACAATGGGTTTTTCTAATTTGCTCAGATCAAGGTAAAAGTGCTCTGTTTTTTTTAATATTGGTGTTGCCCCATCAATTTTTGAGCGAGGGTTAATCAACTCATGCGCGTCGAGGATACTGCCACATTTGTCACATTGGTCGCCCCGTGCTTTTTCATATCCGCAGATATAACAAGTGCCTTCGACATATCGATCGGGGAGGAACTTGTTTTGGGATTCTGAGAACCATTGCTCCTCAACCTTGGTATAGAGATACCCATTCTCTTTGAGTGCCAGGAATATTGATTGGGCTACTTTAAAGTGATTATTTGTATGGGTTGTTGTGAATAAGTCGTATGTTAAACCGAGTTTTTGGAAGAGTGTTAAGAAATCAGCATGATACCGTTTGTATACTTCTATGGGGGTGCTTCCTTCCTTGTCGGCTTTGACGGTAACGGGTGTGCCATGGGAGTCAGAACCCGAGACCATTAATACATGATTGCCCGCGAGACGCTGATAGCGTGAAAAAATATCAGCAGGTAAGTAAGAACCAGTGATATTGCCTACATGGATGTCTGCACTAGCATAAGGCCATGCAACGGCAACTAATATGTGATCAGACATAATGTAACCTCCGTGATGATTTCTGATGATTGCACTGAGGGCTAATCATCTATTGATGCGCTATTCAAATAAAAAGGCTGCCCTGTCGTGGACAGCCTTTTGATGAGAAATGTGTTTTTGTAAACTACCCTTCATGCTCACTGGTCCAGGCTGTCCATATCCAGGAGCCAACCATCCTCGATATTATGATGTGCATCATAATCATGGACATACCAGCGTTGGATATTGCCGAAAAAGATTTTTTCATTGCTTTATTACCGTATTAATATAATTTAGTCTAAACTGCCCATTCTCATTTGTCAAGCCTGATTTTGTCAAAATCGGTCAAGTATATTCACGGAGATTGTGTAAATGGGTGGGGTGGCGCAAACGTCTAAGTGCTTTCCCTTCGATTTGTCGGATTCGTTCTCGCGTAAGACCGAATTTTTTTCCGAGTTCCTCTAGAGTGTATGGGTGGCTTTGATCAATGCCAAATCGAAGGCGGATGATGCGAGCCTCACGAGGGGTGAGGGTGGAGAGAATATCGTTGATTTTTTCCTTGAGTAATGATTGATAGATAGATTCATATGGGGGTGACGCCATTTCATCTTCGATGAACATACTGATTTCTTTATCATCATTCTCGTTCAAGGGACTCTCAAGGGATATGGGGAATCTTGTGACCCGTAGAGTCCATTGAAGTATCTCCTCAGGCATTTCTAAACTCTCCGAGAGCTCTTTCGTTGTTGGAGGTCGACCTAGTTCTTGTTCGAGGTTTTGCTTGGTTTTGTTGATCTTTCGGATGCGGTCATGCATGTGGACTGGCAAGCGGATTGTCCTTCCGTGGTCAGCAATTGCGCGTGTGATTGTTTGACGTATCCACCATGTGGCATAAGTAGAAAACCGGAAGCCACGATGGTAATCGTATTTTTCAATGGCTTTGATTAAACCGATGTTCCCTTCCTGAATTAAATCCAATAGTGGAAGGCTACTTCTGGTATATTTCTTAGCAACACTGACAACTAATCGGGTATTGGCTTTAATCAATTGCTCACGGGCTTTAATTCCATCTTGGATATGGTTAAATAGTTCGCGCTGTTTGGCAAGAGAACCGTTCCATTGAAGGGATGCAAGTTGATTGCGGGCAATCCGTGCTTTCTCGATACGCTTGGCGAGGTTGAGTTCTTGTACTTGAGTAAGCAGCGGGACTTTTGCGGTTTCTTTGAGGTACAACCCGACCATATCATCGGCAGAGATGAATTCGATACTACCCATAAGTTCAGCCGATATTGAATGTTCATCGATCATGTCTTGTCTATCCTCAAAAGCAGGTTGTCATTTGTTTTCGTGAGATGTTTGTGTCGGCATGAGGTATTATGAGTGAGGCATTCTGCAGATACATCAATATATCACGCTGTGTCGCTATTAGTGACTAGTACAATACATGCAGGACTGGATGAAAAGAAATCGGATGAGAAGAGATTCCATGGATGCCCTCCTATTAATCGATTTTTAAATTGGTGACATTGTTGTAATACTTGACTACTTTGAAAATAAATACGATTATTTTGTTAACGATATAGTATCGTTATTGGTCCTTGATAAGTGATTTCAAAACTGCTAATCGTGGGTCAGTTGGATTAGTCTCGTGTTTACAAGAATGTTTATTCAGATTTATTCCACATACTG
>DUEG01000003.1 GCA_011176615.1 Anaerolineae bacterium
ACTTCCTTACCACCTGCTCCTGTAAAGTTTGGGGAGGAAAACCCCAACGAACCGGTGTTCATTTCTGGTGAGATTCCCTATACATCACCATTTTTTTTAGAAACCACATCCGAGGCATTTGTTATGCTTGAAGACGAAACCGGATTCATCCATCGGGATAAAGAATTTGTCTTCCCCTTAAATAGTCAGGTCATCGGTCCTGTCGAACTCATCAATGACAAAACGCTCAATTACCAACTTGAATTACCTGCCATTCCTCAAGGAACGCTTAGCGATCTTGATCATGATGAGATATCTGAGCGCGGTGTTCAGGTTTTCGCAATCGCTTACTGGTCGAATACTTGGGGTGGCCCCTTCTTAGAACCACGTGACGGACAGGGTTGGTCAACCGCATATGCTTCCACAATCACAGATCCTGATCAAGATTACGAGATCACCGGAGGAACCTTGGTGATTTGGTCTCCGGACGACCAACAGGAATTTCCAAGCGGATTCGGAGACGACGGGTTATTGTTCACCGATGATGATCCTGTTGTAAGTGTTCCTCCAGGATATAGCCTTGTTGATTTAAATGTAGAGCCATTCCATATTTACAAAGAAGCGCAACCGAAGATTGACTTGGTTGAAGGAGCAATCGAAGTCAGTGATTATTCAAACCTGACATACAAAGAAGCATTTGATGCACTTTTTGACAAGGTGTCAGTCGAATATCCTTTTACTAAGGACAAGGGCATTGATTGGCAAGCAATTTATGATCAATTTGAACCAGAGATAGATCATGCGCGAACCCCTGAGTCTTTCTTCCTTGCCTTACACGACTTCAGCCTTTCCATCCCCGATGGACATATTGGAATTCGTTTCAACGACACTGTCGGGCAGATATTTTTCGAACGTTATGGGGGTAGTTTTGGCATGATACTTACGGAACTCAGCGATGGGCGAGTAATCGTCTCCCAAATTTTTCCAGATACACCCGCTACCAAAGAGGGAATTACGCCTGGCACAGAGATTATTAAATGGAATGATAAACCAATTGACGAGGCAATCTCTGAAACAATTTCTTTCTTTGGACCATACTCAACTAAACATACAGAAAGATTAGAACAACTCGTCTTTTTAACGAGGGTCCCGCCAAACGCAAAAGTCGATTTAGTGATTAAAGAACCGAATTCAAATGATCCCAAAAATATCGCCCTCCAATCCATTATTGAATATGACTCGCTTTTTGCAGCCATTCCGACTCTCTCCGAAGATCGTTTAGCACTTCCAATCGAAGGGAAAATTCTAGAAGAGGACAATCTTGGATATATTAAAATAAATTCCTTTTCAGAAGATTACAACCTTACCGCACAATTATGGGATCGCTATATTAACGAATTGATTGATGCCGATATAGATGGGATTATCCTGGATCTTCGAGTCAATGGAGGGGGAAACAGTGAACTAGCCAATGACATTGCAGGTTATTTCTTTGAAAAAGAAATAACCATCTCCCAAAGTTCCTATTACAATCATAAAACCGGTGAATTTGAAGTCAGGGAACCAAAGGCGACCATAAAGCCTGGGCCAAAATACTTCGACAAACCAATTGCAGTCCTAATTAGCCCATATTGTGTCAGTGCATGTGAAGGCTTCTCGTATGCCCTCTCGCTTCGGAACAACACAATCATCGCTGGGCACTATCCAACAGCAGGCGCTTATGGCGAGGTTGGACGAGGACAATACGACCTGCCTGATGATTTTTCTATGCAATTCCCTACAGGACGGTCGGAAAAACCAGATGGCTCCTTATTGATTGAAGGAAAAGGTGTCATCCCTGATGTGCTTGTCCCAATAACAGAATCTAGTGCGCTTGGTCTTGAAGATACTGTGCTAAATGCAGCAATCAAAGTATTACTAGACGAAATCGGTTGATTTACCCTTAGAATAAAATCATGACGGGCTCCTCGTTCTAGAAAAAGGTGCCCGTTTCTTTTTCCCAATTATCAAACAAACTACAATCTCGGGTGATTGCATTCCATTAACAAGAAATCCTACTGTAGATGATAAGCCATCTGGAACGCAAAGTATTCACCGACATCCACAAAACAAATCCATCGATTTAAATATAGTAAAACGTGTATATACTCACCCAAGCCCACAAGTTAATTAAAACAAACAGAAGAGACAAGACAATCACTTGTGCTTTTCCCCTCACGCTAAAGACCCCGAGAATACTCGACCAACCAAAAGTTAAAATAGCGGACAAACAGATAATCGAAGGATAGGCATACCTAGCACCGGGAATATACACATGCGGGAAAACAATGTAAATTGACCCCCTCACTAACGTCGGCAGCCAAAAAGCCGACACTACCATTGCAAATAGAAAGACGAGAATCCAGGGCGCCTTTTTTATCTCTCGAACCCCCCCAATAACAAAACCTATTAATGCCAATATCGTTATGGCAAATAAAGCCCGATAAGGTTTTCTTCCCAAGAGTGGCACATGTCCCCATCCAAACTTCGCCCAAAACGTCCGGAAAAGTCCCGCTGCTGTTAGACGGTAATACCACCCGGCTCCTTTATAATCGACAAGAGAAGCACAAATAGTCGAAAATCTGGAATTATCAGGAAGAATCTCAGTAGCAAAATCATCAACCAACGGATTTACATAAAACCATGCATCTTCAAATGAGCCATTTCTTACAAGATTTTGGAAAGTTTGTCCACCCCATTCCCCCTTACCAGCATTAGATGCCAAGACAGGCGCCACATTAAGGGGATATGCGCCCTTCGCCACAACTATACCATCAAGGTAAATTTGATTACCGACTTTCCCCATTTTTAAAGGAGAAAATGTTATCCAAATACGCCGATTTGAATTGTCAAGTTTATATTGGTAAGCAAAAAAGGTTGGTTCGGTGCTCAGATTCACTTGCTCTCCAAACATATCTGATCCATGATGAAATACCGGGGTATTCACTCGTACGGGTTCATCTGCCCACATCCAAAAGCCTATAGTTAATGTTTCCCCATTTAATTGTCTTCCTAATGACAATGGGATTAGTTGAAATACTGGAGGCAACCAAGGCGGTGTCACTTTAGAGGTCGTTGATATTGCCAGACAATATTCGCCATCCGGAGAGCGTGGAGATATTTGTCGCGTTTTCTGAGCCTGATCAATCGCGCGATACCAATAGGCTGCATCTCCAGTAGATAAAACCAAAAAACCACCAGCAATGAAAAACACCATTAACAAGCCAATTGCCAAAATCCTCCACCGCCATTTCTCGATAATCTTCAAAAAAAGAACGATCAACAGAATAGGAATTGAGATTATCAGAGAATCTNNNACCCATATACCGATTAAACAGAMAAAAACARTCCATAACAGATTAAGCCAAGAAAAACCGCGTCGYACAAACCTAACCACACCCCAGASGAAAAACGARAAAACAAATACAGCCGCAACATCACTGTTCACKGATGTCATTAGGTCGACAAAGGAAGGCAGAAGAGATACAAATAATGGYATTAAGATTCGAAGCGGATTCTCCTTATTRGTAATCTCAACTGCGACCTTCCATGTGATGAAAACAACCATGATATACAGAAGAAGAGATAATATTCTCGCAGCGTAAAGTTGTATCGCAACATTCGTATTTCTAAATATGGTTAATGGGATTGCTTCCAAAATATAATAAATGGGTGGGTCTTCAACTTGAGAATATGTACCTATATAAGGTTTCTCAGAATTCAAATCGGGTAAAAATCCCATGCCCCGAAAGAACCCGTTCTCAATCATAGATTTAGCGACTTGTTTCCTCATCTCAGAGTCATAATCGCCCATTTTCGGAATTTCTCGGCGATTAGCAATCAACCAAGCGTACTCAAAATGGTTCGGTTCATCGGGATGTTGCCAAGGTGGAACGAGGAAGAGATACATTAAGCCGTTTAATAAAGCAACAGTTAAAATTACAACAAGAAATTTCCGCGAGCCAAAAATTGAGGTAGCCTTATTATCAATAATCCGCTTATCGATTGTCTTATCATTCATATCTTGCTCTTCATTGCTTACATTGTGGCTCGTTGAAGGATTGCATCAAAGCCATTTGATAAATAATCTTTAATTTCCACAACCGTCTTCCGGAAATCATCAAGCGTGCCTCCTATCGGATCTTCGATATCCACATGCTTGCCAACCATCTCACTTAGCAAGAAAACTTTACCTGCTCCTTCAGGGAATTCTGCGCTCAATGCTTCCTTGTGGTTTTTTGACATCACAAGTATTAAGTCATTTTTATCAAATATTTCTCGTGTAATTCGCCGAGATTGATGGTTTTCCAATCTTATTCCCAATTCACCAAGCACAAGTGTCACTTCCACGGTCGGTGGCAGACCATTCTCTGCCCAAGTCCCAGCGGAACTTACCAACCAGGTATCAGAAAGCCCTTTATCTATAATCATCTTGCGGAAAATCGCCTCTGCAATGGGTGAACGATGTAAATTTCCAGTGCAAACGAACAAGACCGATGGCATGATTATCCTTTCCTAATTACTTTTTGTTTTAATATCCGATAAATAAATACGGGAACACCAATAATATATCTTTTCCACTTACCTTTAGGGTCAAGAAAAAGGCGCCAAAGCCATTCAAGTCCAATGGCATTCATCCATTTTGGAACTGGTGCTTCCTTTCCTGCCACATAATCAAACAATGCACCAACAGACCATACAACCGTCGCTCCAATCCGATCCCAATTATCGTAAACCCATTTTTCCTGATACGGAACTCCCATTCCCACAAAGAGGATATCAGGTTTTGTGAATTGTATTTGATCGAGAATTTCATCGGACGTGTTTTTAACAAAGAACCCATCATAAACGCCCGTTATTTTTATGTCAGGGTTTAATCTTTGCAACTTTTTAGATGCCTCTTCAGCAATACCCTTCTCTCCTGCAAGAATAGATATACTTAAATTTTCATGTGCACACATGGCGCAGAAATCATAGATCCATTCCCGCCCTGTGATCTTTTTCAAATTCTTTCCTTCTAAAAACTTACCCGCCCAGACTACCCCTATGCCATCTGGATAAACCAAATTCATCCAATTTAAAATATATCGATATCTTTCATCTTTTTCCAGGAGATTTACACAATAGGCATTTACGTAAGAAATCGATGTTTTTTTTCCTTGCTTTGCCCGCATTAATGGGAAAATCATCAATTCTTCGGGGGTTACAGCAAATACCTCTATACCAAACAACGAAACGTTTTTCAAATAAGCCTCAATAACTTACAATTATCTATAGATATAACCATCTTTCTATTAATGTTGAGAGTTATCTTCAAGGTTGGATAGACCTCTGTTAAGATGTTTCTATATTTCATGTTTGTTCTTACTAAATCACACGATAAATCTGGAAAATCGATAAGCCTTGTTAATTAATCCTCTTTGATAAACGTTGGTGTCGGAATTCTTTGATAACCCACGAGTAATTTTATGCGATATCAATTTTCAGTCTGGGAAGTTACAATCTCTGACTCTAGGATGTCAACAATCCTCAATGAGGCTTTACCATCTCCATAAGGGTTTCGTTTCTTCCCCATTTTCATTCGCAGTTCAGGATTATCTAACAACATCATCAAGTTGTTAACAATGTTTTCTTTCTTCACGCCTACCAATTTTGCGTTTCCCTGTTCAATACCTTCAGGTCTTTCAGTTGTCTCACGCATCACAAGAACTGGCTTCCCCAAGGATGGGGCTTCTTCTTGGATACCTCCAGAATCGGTTAATACGATATCCGACCGGTTCATTAACCAAACAAATTGCTCATACCCTAAAGGTTCTAATAAAACTATACGGGGATGATCACCGAGAATATTCGTAACCGGTTTGCGCACATTTGGGTTCATATGAACCGGATAAATAAAGACAACTTCAGGATAATGCTCAGCAACTTCACGGATTGCATGGCAGATGTTTTCGAAACCCTCTCCAAAACTTTCACGGCGGTGTCCGGTGACTAAAACTATCGTTTTGCCAGCAAATCCCATATTTAAGTCAATGGGGATTTCTGGAGGGAATTTCGTCACACGGTCCTTTACCCAAAGTAATGCATCAATTACTGTATTGCCTGTAACAAAAATCTTTCCGGTAACATTTTCACGCTCCAATGCTTTTTTTGCTCGTTCTGTCGGAGCAAAATGAAAATCCGCAAGTTGTCCAATAATTCGGCGATTGATTTCCTCAGGGTAAGGAGAAAATTTATTGTCCGTTCTCAATCCCGCTTCTACATGACCTATCATTATTCGTCGATAAAACCCTGCCAAAGCACCACACATTGCAGTTGTGGTATCCCCCTGAATTAACAATACGTCCGGTTTAACTTTTTCGATAACTTTATCAAGCCCACTCATTGCGCGTGTTGTTAAATCCACCAAACTTTGATTATCTTTCATTAAATCCAAATCGTATTGCACAGGGAATTCAAAAGTATGTAATGCCTGATCCAACATTTGTCTATGCTGTGCTGTCGCACAGACAATAGTATTAAAAACTTGATTTCTACGCAATAATTCCATCACAACTGGAGCCAATTTGATTACTTCCGGTCTTGTACCAAAAGTGACCAAGACGGTCTTCTTATTCATAATTTATCAAACCCTATTGCTAGCAATGATTATGTTTCTCATATTTCGATAACCCATCGAAAAACTTTTATCTTTCTATCGCTCACTTTCCCTAATTAATAAATTTTTCTAAGGAACACTTTCCTGGAATTGATTTTAGGATTTACCCTTCTTTCCTTATTTGAGAACTTTTTAATTCTAAAGGAATATTACGTTGATCATTAAGTAATTTAAGGAGAACACGTACTCGATCACTTCCTGAAAGTCGGGATTCAAAAATAGCACTATACCCGGAAAATGGGCCATCATTTATCCAAACATTGTCACCCTTTTTTAATCCATCAAACACTTCCCCTCCCGATTCAGCAATCTCTTTCAATCGCTGAGAAATTACTTGAATTAAGTGTTCTGGAACAACTGCTGGCTCACCTCCAAATGTTACCAGTCCAATAGTGTGCGGCATCCATTGAAAATACGATAAACCAGTAACTTCTAAATCCATACGAACAAACAAATAACCAGGAAAATATGGCTTATATTTTTTTGACCTAGGATTGACAGGATTGACTCGTAAACGAGGAAAATAACTCTCTATTTCTCTTGCTTGCAGTTGCTGCCAAACGATTTCTTCTTTTCGGGGTTTACTTCGTAAAGCATACCATAACACTTCCATGAACTACACCTCTAATACTTTTGAAGTCGGATAAGCAAATTCCAATACTCCCTAGTATGAACCTTTTATATACCATAAAACGCTTTTCAAACATTTCCATTCTAATATGCTTGATTGGTTAAGACAACCCAAGGGAAAACTTTCATTTTTTTGGAGCGTATAACATATTCATAATTATAAAAAGCATTGTATAATCAAGTGTAAATTCAGGATATTAAACCAACTAAATAATTCTAAATGACAAACATATTATGGACAACAAAAATATAGGGCGCTACGAAATCATCTCTGAAATTGGACGCGGTGGTATGGCAACAGTATATTTAGCGAAGGATCCTAATTTTGAACGGGAAGTTGCCATCAAGATATTACCTCGCGCTTTTCTACATGACCCACAATTTCGCGCCAGGTTCAAACGGGAGGCAAAAACAATTGCTGCCCTCGAACATCAATCTATTGTCCCTGTTTATGATTTCGGAGAGGAAGACGAGCAGCCTTATATTGTCATGCGTCTAATGACTGGAGGATCGTTAGCAGACAAATTACGAATAGGGAAATTATCCATTGACGAAGCAACAAAAATAGTAATCCGCATTGCCCAAGCATTAGATGCGGCGCATGCTAAAGGTGTGATCCATCGTGACATAAAGCCTGGGAACATTCTCTTTGATCAATATGACAATGCATTTTTAACAGACTTTGGAATCGCAAGGTTGGCGGAAGGTGGTGCAACGTTAACCGGCGGAACAATACTAGGCACGCCCGCTTATATGAGTCCCGAGCAAGTTCAAGGCGATAAAGAAATTGATGGACGAAGCGACATTTATTCTCTTGGAATTATCTTCTACCATATGCTCACGGGAAATCCCCCTTATCAAGCGACAACACCCGCTAAAATAATGATGATGCACGTATTGGAACCTGTGCCTGAAATTCGTAAAACTCTTCCAGACCTACCCATTGCATACGAAAAAGTGCTATTAAATGTTCTCGCCAAAAACCCCGACGATAGATATTCAACAGCCGGTGATTTTGCTTCAGCACTCCTGTCAGCTTCTAGGGAAGAAGATATCCAACTAATTAGTAATAATAAAACAATCATTTCATCTAGTTCACCCGTATCAACGCAAAAACATGGTGCCGATAGTGTACCTTCTTCACTCACTAGCCCTCCAGTGATTGCAACTGCGTCCTCATCTAGAACGCATCCTCCTAGCCCAAAAAAATCTGAACTACCTTGGCTGGTTGTATCGATAGCAGGAATAGGGATCATCGGCGCGATTGCTATTCTCGCTTTCATCTTTGTGCAAATTAAAAAAAGTAATGCTACCCCCACGATTCTTACTCCACCTTCAACAATCATGGCTATTGTGCCATCCACTGTAACCCCTTACCCAACGAAAATTCAACCACAAGACGTTACAAAACCATCGCTTGTACTAACTTTGACATATACCCCATTGCCAGCGTCCACGATAACGCCCGCAGAACCCACCAGCACTTCTCAACCATCGGCTACAGAAACAGTCATCCAAGCATCGATCCCAATTATTGGCGGTGCCGATAAGATCGCATTTCTAAATGCAAATGATTTATGGGTCATGAATGTAGATGGGAGTGAACTACTAAGATTAACAAATGATGGCGCAACTAAGACCGGTCTTAGTTGGCTTCCAGACGGATCCGCAGTCAAATATGTCTCGGGGAATTGCGCTTGGTCCGCTAACATAGAAACAGGAAGGTTGGATTTCATCACGTGTTTTGAAACGGGAGAATTAAAGGCATTTGAATTTTCTCCAGACGGAAAACAAGTAGCCATCAGCCTCAACAACGAACTCTATGTGGTTCCATACAAACCAGAACTACTAAGCGAAGCCCGATATCATTCTGATCTGAGGGCTATGAGTGAATGTCCTGTGCTCTCCCCCTTAAAAACAAACACAAATACAAGTGTTCCAGTAAAACTTATGAAATGGTCAGCCAATGGAAACAAACTAGCCATTCTGATTCTTGCTAATGATAAAGGAAGACAGGTAGACCTCATAAGAATCATCGATATCAAGAATTGCAAGGTCCAACCTGATAGAATAGATGAATTTCCCGCAACCAGGTTCAAACTACCAGGATATGATAAAACCCCATATATTCAGAGATTTGGTTGGGATGGCAAATTCCTCTTCGCGATTAATAGTTTTACGCGTAATGATGGCTTTGGAGATTTATTTCTTTATAATCTAGATCTACACAAAGCGTATCCGAAAATCAATCCAATTGAGGGGAAATGTTGTTACAGAGATGCAGATTTTAGCCCTGATAGCAGATACCTGATTTTTGTTTATCAACCATTTGAGGCTGGAGCCAAAGCACAAATGTACTATATACGATTAGGAACAATCGGTACTGGGATGCAATATCAACCTATCTCGCTACCGGAAGACTTTTTCAGTAATCCGCGTGAGAAACCGCAACCTATTTTACGACCCGCGATAAACCAATAAGTTTAAAATCTAAAATACTGTGTTCTATATTCTATTCTTTCGAAGATTATTATATGTCATCAAAAGACCTTAAAGTCCTCTACATCGCAGCGGAAGCAACTCCTTTTATTAAAATTGGCGGTTTAGGTGATGTCGCCGGATCACTTCCAATCGCTATCCGAAGAGAGTTTCCTCCAGGTTCACCAAATGGCGTTGACATTCGCTTAGTGATTCCATATTATCCTCATCTGGATAATTTCTCCTGCACCCCAAAGCACATCGTTGATCTTAAGATACAGCATCAGGATAAATCATTGAAAGCATCCGTGTTCCTATGTGAAAACAAGCAACTACCCGTTTACTTAATCAAAGGTGATCCCATCAACTTTGGGAAACAAGTATACAGTTCGGAACCATATAAAGATGGTTTAAAATTTACATTCTTCTCTTTAGCAACACTGGCACTAACCAAAAAACTAAATTGGCGACCGGATATCATTCACGGGAATGACTGGCATACCTCCGCCGCGATATATGCTTTGTTTCTTAGACGCAAGCATGATGTTTTCTTCCGAAATACAAAATCTCTTTTGACAATTCACAACTTACCCTATTTAGGGATAGGGGCTGAATCTGCCTTACGAGAATTCGGTTTACCGCCAGCAGTCTCTTCGCCATTACCTAACTGGGCGCAAAGCACTCCGCTACCTCTTGGATTGCTCAGTGCTGATCAAATCAACACTGTTTCACCAGGATACGCAAAAGAAATACTAACCAAAGAATACGGCTCAGGACTGGAGAAATTCTTACAGAGCCGAGCCAAAAGTATTACAGGAATCCTAAATGGGATTGACACTAATTTCTGGAATCCTAAAACCGATCCAAATATTTTTGTAAACTACACTAAAGAAACCCTAACGTCACGCAGCCTAAACAAAGCAAAATTTCAAGAATCTCTAAACTTAAAAATTGATAAGAATATTCCCCTCATTGGAATGGTAACTCGAATGGACTACCAAAAAGGTGTTGATCTATTACCTAGCACTTTACGTTCCATTTCCAATCGACCATGGCAAGCGATCATCCTGGGTAGTGGAGACCCAAAGATTGAAGAAGATGCCCAAATCCTAGAGAATGAATTCCCATCACGCATAAGAGCGATCATTCAATATCATGCCATCCTTGCCCGGAAAATATATGCTGGTTCAGATATGTTACTCATCCCTTCCAGATACGAACCCTGCGGTTTGACGCAGATGATTGCAATGCGTTATGGGAACGTTCCGATTGCAAGAGCAACCGGCGGTCTTCGTGATACGATTATTGATTACTCTTTAGGAAAAAGAAGTACTGGCTTTCTATTCGATGAACCGAGCACAGAAGAATTCACAAAGGCGATTCGCCGGGCATTAGATGTATATTCAGATAAAAGAAAATGGCGCGGTTTACAAATCCGTGGGATGAAGTTGGACCATTCCTGGGAAAATTCTGCCGCAAAATATGTCAGTTTATATACCAAATTGACACGGAAACCCATGCCATAAATCCAACAGTTTCTTCCTTGTTGTCAGACCTTTTTACATTCATGGAGATGATATGAAGACTCGAGCGATAATCCTTGCAGGCGGTGAGGGATCACGATTAGGTGTACTAACAGCAAAGCGAACGAAACCGGCTGTTCCATTTGCTGGAAAGTACCGCATTATTGACTTTACCCTATCAAATTGCGTCAACTCAAATATCTTTGACATTATGATATTGGCACAATATCGCCCCCACTCTCTCATCGGACATATTGGCGCTGGTGGTCCGTGGGATTTAAATCGTGAATTCACTGGCGGTGTACGCATTTACACACCATATAAAGCGCGCCGCCCAACAAATTGGTATTCGGGCACAGCAGATGCAGTCCAACAAAATTTCAGTTTCATTAAGGGCACAAACCCAGACCTCGTTCTTATTTTGTCAGGTGATCATATATACGAAATGAATTATGATGCTTTGATTGAGTTTCACTTTGATCACCAAGCAGACCTCACAATGGCGACAAAACCAGTGCTTATTGAGGATGCGTCTAGATTTGGTATTGTCGGTGTCGAAGATAATTATCGGGTAAGTTCTTTTATTGAAAAACCGAGCAAACCCCCTTCGAATTTAGCAAATATGGGTGTGTATTTGTTTAATCTTCAAGTATTGGATAAAGCATTATGGGAAGACTATAATTCTCCAAATTCTTCGCACGATTTTGGCAAAGATATTCTGCCCAACCTCATAAAACAAAAGAAAAGAGTGTTCGCCTTTCCGTTCACTGGGTATTGGATGGATGTTGGAACAATAAAATCATATTGGCAAGCACAAATGGACTTGTTGAAAACACCTCCATCGCTGGATCTTTATGACCGCTCATGGGTTATTCATACTCGTACAGAAGAACGCCCACCCGTGCGATTTGAAAAAGACATTACACTCATTAATAGCATGGTATCGGATGGATGTGTTATCGAAAGCGGTGCAAAAGTTACCCGATGCATACTTAGCCCTGGTGTCCGGATCAAAGCCAACGCTGTTGTAAATGAGTCAATATTATTAACAGATGTAATTATTAACCAGGGGGCACAAGTAACTAGAACTATTATTGACAAAAGAGCCGTCATTGGAAAACATGCGAGAATAGGAGGCATTGATATAGACAACAAACTCGTTGCAATCGGAAAAAATAGTCATATTCCAGATCATTTAATTGTGGAACCGGGAGTTGTAATTCAGAATGATGTAGTCCCAACTAATTTTCACTCAGACCGAATCATAACAGGTGAAACCATCAAACGAACACAACAAGATCATTATGAAATATAAACGTTTATCTGGAGTGCTTTTACATCCCACAAGTTTTCCCGGACCTTACGGAATTGGTGACATTGGTCCTGGGGCAAGATATTGGATTGATTTTTTGTCATCATCGGGAAGTACACTTTGGCAGGTTTTACCACTTGGTCCCACCGGATATGGCGATTCTCCTTACCAATGCTTTTCAGCATTTGCGGGAAACCCTCTCCTGATCAGTCCAATTGAACTCCTCAATGATGATCTTCTTCATCCCAATGACATTATCGAAAAACAAACCTTTCCAACAGAGCGAGTAGATTATGGGAATGTAATTCCATATAAGTTGGGAATCCTTGATCGATCGTTCATCAGATTTAAAAAGAGAAATCCAAAAGAAATCGCAAATGAATTCGAGACATTCAAGGAACACGAAAAACACTGGCTTGACGATTTTACGCTTTTCATGGCAATAAAAGAAGTACATGGTGGTGTTTCATGGGTCAATTGGCCATCAAAATTAAGAAGTCGACATCCTGTGACCATCAAGGATTTCAGAAAGAAACACGCCAGCACCATTGAGCGACACGCCTATCGCCAATTTATTTTTTACCGACAATGGAGAAAACTAAAAAATTACGCTAATTCTAAGAATATTAAAATCATAGGGGATATCCCCATATTTGTTGCTCATGACTCAGCCGATGTGTGGTCACATCCAAATCTCTTTTTCCTTGATAAGACTGGAAACCCAACAGTTGTAGCGGGAGTTCCACCAGACTATTTTTCTCCGACCGGTCAATTATGGGGAAATCCGCTATATCGCTGGAAAGAACATGCTAAAAATGAGTATTCCTGGTGGAAACAGAGATTCTCCGCAGTTTTAAAACTCGTGGATATTGTCCGACTCGATCACTTTCGAGGGTTTGCTGGTTATTGGGAAATTCCAGCCAGTGACAATACCGCAATGAATGGCAAGTGGGTGCCAGGACCTGGGGCTGAATTCTTCGATAAAATCCTATATGAACTTGGGGATTTACCTATACTTGCCGAAGACCTTGGGGAAATCACACCCGATGTAATCGAACTCAGAGACCGATATCATTTTCCTAGTATGAAGATTTTAGTATTCGCATTCACTGGTGATTCTTCCAACAAGTTTTTACCGCATAACTATACTCAAAACAATGTTGTTTATACCGGCACTCATGATAACGATACTGTTCTCGGATGGTATCAACGGGTTGATGAGAAAGAACGTGATTTCGCTAGACGATATCTTGCAAGGGATGGCAATGATATTAATTGGGATTTGATTCGCGCAGCCTGGTCATCCGTAGCAATCTTCGCTATCGCGCCTATTCAAGACCTTCTAGGTTTGGACAATTCTGCCAGGATGAATTATCCAAGCAGTCCAAGTGGAAATTGGACTTGGCGTATGAACCCAGAAGCGTTAAATGAACCGACCAGAAAAAAACTTGCTGAATTGAATATCCTTTATGGGCGAAAACCAATCTCCTAAATAGATGAACTACAATACACGGATTTATCCACCTTATTATGTCCTCCATATTTTAAATGCTTCCTTTAAACAAGTTGGGTTTAAAGAAAAGGGAGGAACTTTAAGCATATAATCACTATATAATTGTCCAAATTTCTCAAGAGCATCTTTCTCTTCAATTTGAATAACAAACCACAGAGCACCCGCGACACCCCATCCCGCACTACATATAGCCAGAACCAAACCGCTAATTAAAGCAATCGCTACCGGAAAAAGTGCTAAACCAAAATGCATGGAGTGCCTCATACAGCCGAAAATGCCGAAATCCGTGAATTTGTCCGGCCAAAATGTTTCATGGGTTTCGCGATGAGCAAACCTTGCAAGCACTCTTCCCCCACTGCTTGACAGAAATAGAGAATAAATAAGCAATAAAATCCCAATAATCCTTGATATTAACATCCAAATACCATGTAACGATAAAGGCAAAATGAGACTTGGAATAAAAATAAATATCCAAACAATAGGCCAAAAAAGGAATTTCCAAATCATACTTACTTTTCTCAATTTCCTAATCATCCCTATATCTCCTTGTATAATCTTTGGGGAAGAATCTAAACACCTGTATCCAATGTAGCAGTAAGATGGGCACCAAAGATAATGATCATACTGAGTAAATAAATCCAAAAGACCAAAGCAACAATAGCCCCCAACGAGCCATAAACCAGATTGTATCGTGCCAACCCTGATCCTAAATAGAAAGTAAACAATATTGTAACAAGTTCGATTGCACTTGCTGAAAAAATACCCCCAATGACAGATGCTGAAGGTCTTACTTTCCAATTGGGAATCCAATAATACAACAAGGATATGGTCCCAAACAGAAATAACCACAATGATAATTGGGTAACAATTGGTATCATAAAACTCACAGGAGAAATATTGTTTAATTGATTAAGAACCAAACTAAGGATTGGGTTAAGGATCAACAATATTGACATAAACACTATTAGAGCAGCAATCAAACTTAACCCCATTAATTTTAACTTGATGAAATTCCTTTCTGCTGTTCTTTCCCAAGCACGGTTAATATTTCTTGCTAGCGTTGAAAATACACCTGTTGCACCCCATGCAAGGGTCAAAGTTCCAATGAGCCCCACTGAGCTACGTCTGGCAAGCACTTGTTGAATATTTTCACGTATGATATCCCCAGCAAATGGCAATATCCTTGTTACCCATTCTAGAATTTGCTCTTGAGCGTCAGAACTTTCAAGAACCTTACTCCCAATTACAATAAGCACCAATATCAGTGGAAACAGTGAGAATATCGCATAATAGGCAATGCTCGCTGCTGACTCAGTTCCACGCTCATCCGAGAAGCGTTTTATCGTATAACGAACTATTCGAAAAAACCTTCGAGATTTAAAATCCATGCTATTTTTTTGCAACTTAAATAAACCATTTATAAGGGATCAATGATTCAAACCATTCTCCCAACTTGACAATTGTACTTATTAATGAAAACGAGCGCTCATTTCTTGTTTAATTCTCACTCTTTTCTTCTCGTTCCTTCTTCCAATTTGGAGCAGCATGGTGCAATTGTTCTTTTGAAACGCGATTAATCTTTCGACATTTAGGACAGCGTATATCATAATGTTGAAGATCCCCTTCGGATAATGTATCCAAAGCAGCATAAACCACATCCTTAGATATACTAATCGGCATATGACAGTGATAGCATCTTATTTGCATGATGAACCTCCTTTTTCTCGCTTAGTTTAAAAATCTGAGTACTAACCTTGGTTATTTTCATAGAAAGTATACTTCATCCCTCAGTTTCAGTATAGATTGGCTCCAAGCGGGGTATAATATCATCTATGACCAAACTATATACACGATCAGGAGACAATGGGTTTTCGGGTTTACTTGGCAAAGACAGGTTACCAAAATACAATTTGGTATTTGAAACGCTTGGGGATTTGGACGAGGCAAGCGCTGCCTTAGGCATAGTTCGGGCAAGTTTATCATCACCAGATCTCAAGACTATGATACTTACTATTCAGCGTGATCTATATAAAATAATGGCTCAAATTTCTTCTACAAAAGAGACCATTCACCACTTTAAAGGAATCGGAAAGGAACAAGTATCTTGGCTCGAAAAACAAACAGATAGATTGGGAGATCTCATCACACTGCCAAAAGATTTTATCGTGCCCGGAGATACAATAATAGATGGTCATGTCAACTTAGCAAGAACGATTATCCGACGTGCCGAACGAAGCGTTACCCGTTTTTATCATGAACAGGAAATCGAGAATCCCGACACTCTTAGTTATCTCAATAGATTGTCTTCTCTATGCTATGCACTTGGAGTCTATGTGAATAATCGAGGGGATAAAAAGACAACCACATTAGCAAAAGAACGAAAGTAGAAAATGACTGGGACAATCATCAATATTACGACCGTTATCATAGGCGGTATACTTGGGCTGTTTTTTGGCGCACGATTCCCTGATAAGATGCGGAAAACTGTTGTCGCGGGTCTTGGTCTTTTCACAGGAGCAATTGGATTATCCATGTTCATGGATAGTAAAAACCAAATTGTGGTCCTTATTAGCCTCTTGATTGGAGGCATTCTTGGTGAGTGGTGGAAACTAGAAACTCGTTTGAGTAATCTTGGATTAATACTCGAAAAACGCTTTGGAAGTCTCGAACCTAACGAGAATCCTAAGGAGAAAAATCAAACTAACACAAACTTTGTAAAAGGTTTCTTGGCAGCCTCTCTCTTATTTTGTGTCGGTCCGATGACAGTATTGGGTTCAATCCAAGATGGTCTCACCGGTGATTATCAATTATTAGCAATAAAATCCATCATGGATGGATTTGCTTCAATGGCTTTTGCTTCAACTCTAGGTATTGGGGTTTTGTTTTCAGTGATTGTGATTTTTATATATCAGGGGGGACTAACTTTATTGGCATCATTAGCCCAAATGTACTTCACCCCAGAGATGATGAATGAACTTACCGCCGTTGGTGGAATCATCTTAATTGGTTTAGCCATCAGTAGTTTATTAGAGATTAAAAAAATACGTGCAGGGAACTTCCTGCCTGCGCTAGTAATAGCCCCACTGATCATCGCTATATTATCCAACTTTGGTTAAAAGCAAAAGAGACACAAATTGATTTTGTATCTCTTTAATGTTCTTATCCATAACTCTCAGATAAAAACCCTAATTACTGGTTTAATTCCGTTTCTATCATTTGTTTAAATACTTCATAAGGTTGCGCGCCCCGAATAATCTCTCCATTAACAAAAAATGTTGGCGTGCCATCAACCCCTGCTTTACGTGCATCTGCTTCATCTTGGTTGACTTTATCCCTGTATTTACCCCCTTCAAGACAAGATTGAAATGCATCCGTATCCAACCCCAAATCCTTGGCAAATGAATTAAAGAATTTCATGATATCTGTTCTAGGGTCAGCAAAAAATAATTGATACTGGTTCGCATAAATCGCATCGTGATATTCCCAAAACTTGTTTTGATCCCCTGCACAGTATGCCGCTTCAGCAGCAATTGGTGTCGTCTGCGAGCCAATCAAACCCCCAACGCTATGAAAAATAAATCTTACTTTTCCCGTTTTGATAAATTCTTCACTCAATTGTTTGGATGTTGTCTCTGCAAAACTTGCACAGTGACCACACCCAAAATCAGAATATTCTTCAATTACAACAGGTGCATTCGGATCTCCCATTGTATTCCCTGATACCAATGGGTGTTGATAAAATTCTTTAATTACATAATCTCCAACAGGTGTTAATGCTTGACCGATAGTCGGACCAATTAACAACGCGACAAAAATTAAGGCTACACCACTGACAAGCAAAACCATAATAAGTCTTTGTCTGCGTTTAATTTTCTTTCTACGTTCTCGTATTTCTTGGCGTTTGCCCATGCGTTTCCTCTGTTCTCGCAATTATCAAAACAAATTCTGCCATGTTTCTTCCCCTTCGTCTAGGAAGAAACGCATAAATAGCATGTTCTTTAACCAATTTCTAATAACACGGCAAGTGCTTATTAGAATTTCACTTTTATTTATCAATCATCTTATTCGCCCAATTCAAGACATATTTATAAACTAAGGCTTTATCGAGTTCATTATGCAATTCATGATAGAAACCATCCCACAGAACGAATTCGCAAATATCACCTGCCCTCTTGGCAAATTCTCGGCTCGCTTCTGAAGATGTTAATCTGTCTTTGCTCCCATGCATTAATAATGTTGGAATTGAAAGTTCAGAAGCATGATCTATTGCCCACTCGCCGCTATCCATAAACCCATAAAACATTCTTCCAGTTACTCGATCATGAACAAGAGGATCATTTTCATAAGCCTTAATAACGTCAGAATCACGAGAAAGTGCTTTCGTATCTAAACCCGACGAAATTGCCATGGTCGGAAGGACTTTGCTCAAAGTACGACCCGAAATCATCTTTATCCTTGATGGCTCAAAAGCCAAACGTAACGCTGGCGCTGAAACGATAGCGCCGGCAATCTTTGGTTTCCTTCTTAAAAGATAATTGAGTGCCAGATTTCCACCGAGGCTATGCCCATAAATAAATCCAGGGAGCCCTGTTGCAAGATTTAATGAAGCATTGAGAAATATTCCGATATCATCCAACAATTGGTCAAAGGTTGGCGAATCCCCTCTAACGCCTTGGGATTGTCCATGCCCACGTAAGTCAAATGCGAAAAGGTTAAAGCCTTCCTTATTAAAATACTTGGCGATATCTTCATATCGATTGCAATGTTCCCCCAAACCATGGATCAAACAAATGCTTCCTTTTACATCCGTTTCACTTTCCCATCCACGCCAATAAAGTTTTACCTTATCTTTTGTTTCTAGAAATTTCTCGAACTCAGACATACCTTATTTCTCCGTTGTTTAATATCTACATTTAACAAAATAAATATCAGATAACACACCATGGATAATCACTGCGAATATTTCATGGCGCTCATCAATATGAAAATTCCTGTTTAGATATCTAATATATAAACGGGGTATTCCTCTCCAGTTGTGACAAACCCCATTTTCCTGTATAACGATAGGGATGCATGATTATCGGTTTGCGTATTGACTGTAACATTTTTAAAACCATGTTGACGGAAATACTCCAAGACGCCTTGAACGAGACTACGACCAATACCGCGCGACTGTACCTTCGGATGAACAGCCAACCTTGCTAAATGACCACCAATCTGACTTTGAGTACTAATCTGATACCCAACAATACCGTTTTTATCTTCGGCAACTGTTGCAAAGACAGCCTGGTGAAATGCAATCTCTAACGCGTCATAGGAATTCCGCCAAATCAAACCGAAAGAATCAGAATCAACAGTTTGAACCTCAGGCAAGTCATTAATTGTCATCAAACGAATTGTAAAGGGGGAGGAATTTTCAGGTATCATTACAGGTGACTGTTCCCAAATTAACATCTCAACATCATAGACATGGCGAAAGCTATTAGTGATTAATATCCTTTTAAACCACGCTTGCATTGGCATAGCCGCAATGGTAATAGACTTTGACTGATAGTATTTTACAACCATAGTCCACAAATTGCTCCAAGCATCATTAAAAGAAACCTGCCTAGAAACACAAAACAATCTAACCCAAGCGACATGTTGCGGATCTTCAGGACAAGCTAAAGCCGCAACAATTTTCTTATTACTTTCCATCACATAATACGGTTGGGTTGTTATCCATTCCAACGGCGAGCGCCATCCCAAATGGCGATGAATATATGGTTCGAAATGGATAAAATTGACAATTTCGTGGCGATCAGATTCATGGATAGGGCGCAAGTTGACTTTTGAATTTTCACTAACCTTTAACATAGCGTGTCCATTTGTTCACTAATAGCGCCAAATCTGTTTTTATTTAAAAAAAGAATCGCTACGATACAGTTATGCGCACCCCGTTACCCTTGTCTATTGAGTATCTTAAATGGAATCTTCAACAATTGTTTTAACAATCGGTATTTAGGTTTAGGCTTATCTATCGCGTTCACACTTGCTTGCATTGATGCAAGCGCTTGGAATACATCTTTTGTTTTTAATTGCAGCGCAGAAATAGAATGTAAAACTTGCGATCTCTTCTCGTCTTCGCCTAATTCCTTTAGGATCTCGCTTGATTTTTGATAATCTTCAATCGCATTCTCATATTGTCCAAGACCCTCAAATGCTGCGGCGCGATTAGCATATGCTATTGCCATCCGTTTCTGGTCGCCATTATCATAAAAAACTTTCACAGTACCACTGACACAATCCAAGGCGGCTTGAGCATTCCCTGATTGCAAATAAGCAACAGAACAGTTATTCAGCATTTCTGCTTCGTTGATATGATCATTGATAGTGCCATATGCTTCCGCTGCTGCCTTAAATCGTTTGGCAGCCTCCTCGAATTCCTTATTCTTATAAAAGGTTTTAGCCTCTTGAGCAATACTTTGAGGAGATAATATTTCCTTCATAATAGAATAACGCTTGATTACAGTGTAATCTCTAATAACCCTTCAGCGACTGCTCTCAATTTTTCTGTTGACATCTCACTTAATTTTTGAGCAATTTCTAAATATGGTTGATTAATTGGCGTGGTTACAAATTCTTGTAAATTGACAGGTAACAAATCAAAATTCATCAAAGCCCGCTGTTTAACCAACCATTCCCCAATTACACCTTCTCCTATGATGAAATCGGATAAAGAAAGATTTAATGCTCCAATTAGCGTCTCTAAGTGTGGTAATGAAATCGATCTATTTCCTAGTTCAATACTCCGTAACACTCGCGGAGAAACGTCAATTACCTGTGCCATTTCATTTAATGATTTACCTTTATCCATCCGTGCTTGACAAAGACGTGCACCGATAATACGATCTCTTAATTGAAGCATTTGCTTCCAATTTATATTACGTTTTCGTCCATCCTCATCTGAGATTTTACTCTTTTTCAACAAATGTTCAATCGGAATTTCATAGATGTATGCAAACGTTTCTAATTCAGGTAAGGATGGTGTCTTGTCTCCATTTTCATAAGCACTAATAGTTGAACCAGACACTCCAATCAATTTTCCAACTTCCTTCATGCTTTTTCCCGTGGATAATCTCGCATAGCGCAAAAGAACTCCAATTTGCTTTGCTCTGATATTTTCCGGTTCTTGATCTGACATTGATAGTCTCTCCCGTCTACATCCTTATACTGTATTTACCCTGCTTAAGTAAAGAAATTTATATCTTATTATAGCATGGTACGGGCAGGAACTTTTAGAAAAAGAGCAAACAATTAATCATCCCCTTCCCCTGCTTTTTCCATATTCTTTACCCTAATCAAACAAAATGCCTAATGCACAAGCACTAAATTTTCAAACCGAAACCCCGATATGTTTTCAATAAAGTTTTTTTGGCACTCGAAAATTCTCATCTTCTTTCCTAAATAGAGAAAACTTAATGCCCATCTCTATTACATCAAAGATGAGTTATACATCACTCATAAGGATATATCCATATCACTTGGTCAATATTAATTGCCAGAAAATCCGTCTCATAAAGTATTTTCCCGTTATCATCTAGAATCTTCGCATCTGTCACTGCGAGAAACTTCTCCGTTTTCGCCAACTCATCCTTTAAACGCTTTTCCGGATGAACATACACGATCCCCTGAACAAGTTGTTTAACAGTTTGTATTGTTGCACTAACTCGTTTTTTCGGGATCACATCAGTAAAATACTTTCCCTTTTCATCATATCGAATATTCATTTTCACCTCTATACTAACACTAACTAATCTCCCAAGTCTGGCATGGAGTAACCTAAACCCGGTCTTGTGACAATATGGGCAGGCGATTTCGGATCATCTTCTAATTTCTGCCTCAACCGAGAAATGCTTACCCAAAGAATCTCTTTATCTTCTCGATACTCTGGACCCCAAACGTTGGTAAGTAATTCCTCAGAGGACAAGATTCTTCCTATATTATGAGCAAATTGTAAGAGAAGACGATATTCGGTAGCAGACAAGAAAACCAGTTTTTTATCATTATATACTTCTGCCTTTCCGAAATCTATGCGCAAGTTTCCATGTGTAAATACAGATTGTTTAAAAGAATCTCTCGAAAATTGAGCTCGACGTAAGACCGCCCTCACCCGAGCCAATAATTCTGTTGCCGAGAATGGTTTAACAATATAATCATCTGCCCCAACATCAAGCCCTCTCACCCTATCCCGTTCCTCTCCCTTTGCAGTGACCATGATTATTGGCACATTAGAAAACTCTCTTATCCGTTCGCAAGCATCAAACCCATTCACTTGTGGCATCATAACGTCAAGTAGGACAAGGTCTGGTTTTTTTGCATTAACGATCTCAACCGCTGTTAATCCATTATATGCTTTTAAGACTTGATACCCCTCGCTCATTAGATTCGCTTCCATCAAACGAACATAACGCGGTTCATCATCGACAACTAATATTGTGGTATTCATTTCTCATTCTCCTCATAACCATCAATGTTTTTAACCCTTGGTAGATCAATGAAAAACGCTGTACCCTGCCCAATTTTAGACTTCGCATAAATCTCACCACCATGTGCTCGAATAATTTTGCGGCATATATACAAACCTAAACCGCTGCCTCTCCCTGCATTACTGTGATGGGGAAGCCGGTAAAAACGCTTAAAAATATCTTCCAGATGTTCCTCGGGGATACCAGGGCCGAAGTCTTGGAAAGTAATTAAAACTCTTTCAGACGTGGTATCCATGCTTATTTTAATCAAAGAACCACTTGCGTATTTATCGGCATTTCTGAACAAGTTATCAAATACTTGTACTAATCTCCTTGAATCCCCATTAATCAATACCTTAGGAAAATTGGTTTGGGGAATAATATTAAGTTTATATGTTCCTGCTATCGCACGTTGGATAATATCACGTAATAATGTATCAATACGCAACTGTTGCAAATCAATACTTAATGTCCCCGCTTGTAATCTTGAAGAATCTAGTAAATTATCAATCAGTTCTCCTAATCGATCTGCTTCCTCGTCGATGATTGTTAGGAACTCCCTTCGTATAGAAGAATCCCATTTTGTATCTTCCCGAAGCAAAGTAGTGGCGTACCCCTTAATAAAACCTAACGGGGAACGCAGATCATGAGAAACAGTCGCAATGAAGTTCTCCTGAAGT
>DUEG01000030.1 GCA_011176615.1 Anaerolineae bacterium
ATACATCTTGTGAGCCGAGATTGCTACATAATCAAGATGCCGGGGGTCATCTATTTTAAGCATATCTATTTTACGATGGGGAGCAAGTTGCGCGGCATCCACAAGTAATTGTGCGCCAACAGCATGAGCCTTTTCAGCAATGCGATGGATTGGGTTTATGAAACCTGTAACATTGCTCGCACCAGTGATTGCGACTAAAGCGATCTTGTCCCCATATTTTTCTAATTGACCATCGAAGGTTTCTTCGTCTAAGTACCCTTCTGATGTTAGTGGAGCGCGAATTACTCGTGCCACCCTTCGCCATGGGAGGTCATTGGAATGGTGCTCCATTGTAGTAGTAAGAAGAATATTCCTGTCTTTTGAGAAAGGGAATCGATGAGCGAGTTTGTTTATCGCTTCGGTTGTATTTTTTACAAAGATGCATGTATGTTCGTCATCATTTGCGCCCAAGAAACTTAGCACTTTACCTCGTGCATCCTCGTAAAAAAAAGTTGATAGTTGACTTTTGAATCCCGTTCCGCGATGTACACTGCTGTAGTAATTAAGGAAGTCATTAACACTTTCCATTACAGAAAGAAAGGTTGGTGTTGATGCGGAATTATCAAAATTGACATATTTACGAAATTCACCATTTAATGTTGGAACTTTAACGTCTAAACCCACAAAAAGATCTTTGTATTCCTTTGGTTTATGGTTATTGTTCATCTTTTTTCTTTGCTTCCTTTCATTGAAATTTTTTTATTTCGTTAAAAATAGGGGGAAACCACCATTTATTATAGAAAAGATAGGTATTTATTCCTAAAAAAGCAATTTCCCACTTGAAAAATATCGTAATTTCGTATATACTGTGTGTAATTGTGGGTTAATGTGGCGGGAAGTGGGATAACTTTCGTGTACTTCCGGCATTCGCTCATTTAGGATTGGTAGAGACAATGTTTCTAGGACAATATCAACACACACTTGATAACAAAGGTCGCCTGACAATTCCGGCGAGATATCGAGGCTTGTTAAATGAAGGTGCATATCTGACCCAGGGTTTTGATCGGAATTTGAGAGTGCTTACTGTTCCTTCCTTTAGGGCAATCTATGAGCGACTAAGCCGGATGAACATAGCAGATCCGACGACGCGTCAACTCAGGCGCCTGATTTTCTCAAATGCAAGTTTCGTTGAATTAGATCGTGTTGGTCGAATTCTGATTCCGCAATTCCTCCGTGATATTGCTAGTTTAGATTCTGATGCTGTAATTGTTGGTGTAGGTGATTCGATAGAAATATGGTCTCCGCAATATTGGGACGATCAAGCCAAAATTTTACATGATGCTGAAGAAAATTCGAAACGATATTCATCATTAGACCTTTCTTTAGGGTAATTGCTAGGTCAATCAGTCCACGAAGTTTGGCTTTCTTCATGGGCAGCGATATTTATAAAGGGAAAAGGGCTGAAAGACCATGTTTCATCAACCTGTACTTTACAATGAAATTATACACGCAATTCGCCCTCGCATGGGTTGTAAATATATTGATGGCACGATTGGAGCAGGAGGCCATGCGTGGGGGATATTACAGGGCAGTTCACCCGATGGTTTGTTGTTAGGCTTAGATGTTGATCCTGATGCGCTCGAAATTGCAGCAAAACGATTGAGTGATTTTGGACAACGCATTATTCTTGCGAGGGCTTCTTATGTTACTTTGCGAGAGCAAATGATTGACCTTAATTGGGCCTCTGTAGATGGGATCCTTTTAGATTTGGGTGTTTCATCAATGCAAATGGATTCGCATCGGCGGGGTTTTTCATTCAAGTACGATGTTCCTCTGGATATGCGTTTTGATCCTGATGCATCTAGAACAGCTGCTGATATTGTTAATAAATTGACAGAGAAAGACTTAGGTGACATTTTATATCGCTTTGGTGAAGAAAGGAAGGCAAAACAGATCGCACATGAAATAGTCAAGGCTCGTCCCCTTAAAACCACTGGTGAATTGGCGAAGATCGTGCGAAGAGTAGTTCGCAGAGGACATTCTCGGATTGATCCTGCAACACGTACTTTCCAAGCAATCAGAATCGCGGTTAATCAAGAATTACAGCAGATAGCAGAGGTTCTGCCAATTGCGATTGAAGCACTCGCTCCAGGAGGACGTTTAGCAGTGATTGCGTTTCACTCATTGGAAGACCGCATCGTCAAACAATATCTGAAACGCGAAAGCAAAGATTGTATTTGCCCTCCTGATCAGCCTGTTTGCACCTGTCAGCATAAGGCAACGATAAAGATTATTACAAAGCGACCAATAATGCCTACGGATACAGAGATTAAGATAAACCCAAGAGCGAGAAGTGCTCGTTTACGTATTGCTGAAAAACTTGATGATGGCATAAGACTTGCAAATTAATCTTATGATAAAGACCGAACGGTTTTTCGATAAAGGATCGGTTGACGGTAAGAATTATATGAAAAAGAAGCGCCAAAGATTTATCCAGGCATATTCTCAAACACCTTGGCGGAAACAGCTCCAGGTGATTGGTCTTTTTTTGGTTTTTATTGTTTTTAGTGCTTTAATCGCAGGAATTTATTTAGATGTTTCTTCAAGGATGGCGGAGGTTGGAAGAACAATTCAGCAGATGCAAGATCGGATTCTGGTATTAGAACGTGAGAATGCTGACCTTGAAAGTCAGGTTGCTAAGCAGATGTCTTACGAAGAAATCTCAAAACGAGCCGAGGAACTTGGATTTCATCCATATGGGATTAGAGATTCCATCTATATCGTAGTTCCAGGATATGTTGACCGCCAACCTATTCAATTAGCACCTACTCGTCAATCGAAACAATTGCCCAAACCAATGATTGAACCGGAATTTACACAAACATTAGTAGATTGGCTTCGGGAGAAAATATACTATCCTCCTCGAACGGTCACAGGAATATCGCAATGAATGAAAAGGATTTTTGGCGATATACAGTTTTAGGGGTTATTTTTGTCTTTGCCGGTGTATTTCTTGTTTTTCGGATGTTTTCATTGCAGGTTAATGATTACGTGGATGTTTTTCATGAGCAAGAAGAGAATTACTTGGTAAGTCAAAAAATAATATATCCAGAACGAGGGAAGATTGTCGATCGATGGGGTCATCTGCTGGCGGGGAATCAAAAGGTCTATGAAGTAAAAATAAATCTTCACGAAGTTGAAAACCCTGAAACCTTAGCGCTGGTTTTAAGTGGTGTGCTTGGTCGTAACTTTGACGAGATTTACGAAATTGCCAACCAAAAAACAAAAGAAGGGGATTCAGGGATTATTATCGTTGATAATTATGTGACCCCTGAGATGATTAACCAAATCGAGGAGATCCGGGAAGAATTAGAAGTTTCTCCTCAAAAAGGATCTAATGGAATAACACATAGTTTGAAAGGGTTGGAATACAATGCCTTGTTATTCCGGAGTTATCCTGAAAAGGACCTTGCTTCCAATATTCTAGGGTTCGTAAATTATGAGTATAAGGGATATTTTGGGATTGAAGGATATTATAACCAAATTCTTGGTCATGAAGGTCCTGAGTGGTTCGAAGAGCCAACTGATCCCCGGCAAGTTGTTAATATGCCAGAACTACCAAAAGGAGCGAGTTTGGTCCTTACGATTGACCGGGAGATTCAAGCCTCTACTGAGAGCATTTTAGATGCAGCAATTAAATCGAGCGGCGCGAATGCTGGAACGATTGTAGTGATGGATCCTAGGACAGGTGAAATTCTTGCAATGGCGTCATCACCAAGGATTGATGTCAACAATTTTTCTGAAGAACTGGGTTCTTTTGATAAAGAGAAGAAGTTTAATATGGCAATCCATAGTTATGAACCAGGATCTGTATTCAAGATTTTTACTATGGCTGCGGGTTTGGATTCTGGTGCAGTGGAACCAGACACCTCGTTTATTGATAATGGCTTTTTTGAATATGGAGGTGTGACAATTTACAACTGGGATCGGGGAGCTTGGGGCCCGCAAGATATGACTGGATGTTTGCAGCATTCACTTAATGTTTGCTTGGCGTGGGTGGCTAGTGAATTGGGAGAAGGTCGTTTTTATGATTACATGCAACGATTTGGATTCGGTCATATAACAGGTATTGGGTTGGCTGGTGAAGAGGCGGGAAGGTTAAAACGCATGACTGATGATGATTGGTACAGTGCTGATCTTGCTACAAATGCGTTTGGGCAAGGAGTCTTGGTGACACCTATTCAAATGCTTATGGCTGCCTCAGCAATCGCAAATGATGGACAAATGGTTGTCCCGTGGATTATATACGCGGTTTCAGATGGCGAAAGCCAATATGTATCGAGTCCACAATATGCTGGTAATCCGATTTCTGCGGAGACAGCGCATACATTGTCATTGATGCTTACTAAATCTTTGGAAAAGGAAGCCTCTTCTGCTTTAGTGCCTGGATATAAGGTGGCTGGAAAAACAGGAACGGCTGAAATCTCAATTCCTGGCAAAGGTTATGTATCAAATTTGACAAATGCCTCATTTTTAGGATGGGGGCCTACTGATGACCCCCAGTTTATGGTTTATGTGTGGCTTCAAAAACCGACTTCATCACCTTGGGGGTCGGTTGTTGCAGCGCCGGTATTTAGTCAAGTGGCGAGACGCTTGGTTGTAATGTTGAATATTCCACCTGATGATGTTCATCTACAAATTGGGCAGATGGAAGAAAAGCCATCAAGCGCTACCGGCAATTAATAACCAATGGATTCATTATGTTGACACTTGCAGATATTATTGAGGCAATAACCAATCGACGCCCTAAATGGGGATCTGAATTGATTACTGATTCCATTGTGGATTCGCGGAAAGCCACCCAGGGTGCTCTATTTGTTGCCTTGCCAGGAGAACAAGTAAATGGTCATGATTATGTGCAGGATGCTTTTGATCGCGGAGCAACCGTTGCACTTGTAGACAAAAAGATTGACGCGAATTGCACTCTGTTGGATTTGAGGGGAAGAATATTGCCGGCATTAAAAACCGCCCCGAATATTCCGGTTTGCTTAATTGTTGAGGATAGTTTAAAAGCATTGCAAACGATTGCTTATTTCTGGCGCAGGAAATTGGATTTGCGAGTGGTTGGTATTACTGGAAGTGTTGGAAAAACGACAACGAAAGAGATTGTTTCTTCTGTGCTGAGCCAACGCTATCGAACCATGAAAAATCCGGGGAATCTTAATAACGAAATCGGACTTCCACTCACGATACTTCGTTTGGATGAAAGTACGGAGATGGCTGTTCTTGAAATGGGTTTTTATGTACCTGGGGAAATCGCTTTCTTGTGTGATATTGCCAAACCTCATATTGGTGTTTTGACTAATATCGGCACAGTACACGCAGAGAGAGCAGGTTCTCAAGATGCTATTGCTAGAGGAAAAGCCGAACTTGTTCAAGCCTTACCGCCTGCACCGGAGGGTGTTGCTATCCTTAATTATGACGATCCATTGGTTCGCGAAATGGCAGACAAAACTGATGCGTTTGTGTTTTTCTACGGGTTAAACCCAGAAGCAGATTTATGGGCGGACCAGGTTGAAGGATTGGGTTTAGACGGGATTCGTTTTCGTTTGCATTTTAAAAACGAAACTATATATTTACGAGTTCCAATGATAGGACGTCATTGTGTCCATACAGCCTTGCGTGCAGCTGCTGTTGGGTTGGCTGAGGGGTTGACATGGCAAGAGATTGTGAATGGCTTGCGGTCTAAGCATACACAGTTAAGGCTTGTGGCTGTTCGGACAAATAGCGGGGCATTAATTCTCGATGATACTTACAATGCCTCGCCACAATCGATGTTGGCAGCCCTTAATCTATTAAATGAAATAAAGGGACATAAAATAGCGGTTCTAGGGGATATGCTTGAACTAGGACAATATGAGTTCTCTGGGCATTATAAGGTTGGCGTCAGGGTTGCTGAAGTAGCAGATGAACTTGTAACAATTGGTAAACTTGCGAAAATTATTGCTAAAGCAGCACGTGAGTCTGGGTTTCCTGAGATTGCTATCACAGAATTCGAAAATGCCCAAGAAGCGATTGCGTTTTTGCAAAATAACCTTCATGAGGATGATGTGGTTTTGGTTAAAGGTTCTCGCGGAATGCAAATGGAAGTGATTGTCACGGCTTTGGAGGAGCGCTCATGACCCAGACTCCAATGGCTTTGGCTTTAGCAGGATTGAGTTTTATGATTACAGTCATTTGGGGAAGTCCATTGATACGAATATTGCGTTACTTCCATATTGGAGAAACAATCCGTGTCGAAGGTCCGGAAAGGCATTTCTCCAAACTCGGAACCCCTACAATGGGTGGCGTGATGATCATTTTGCCGGTAGCCCTTGTTACGCTTTTATTGAATGCTGCTTCAATTGTTGGACCAACGCTTGTATTAGGAAAATCTGTGATTCTTCCATTAGGAATCTTATTGTTATTTGCGGTTTTGGGTGGTTTAGATGATTGGGAAGGACTGAGAGGTCGTCGTCGCGGAGAAGGAATGCGGGCGCGAACAAAAATTTCCTTTCAAGTTTTATTTGCTCTTGTTGCATCGTTTGGTTTGAGATATGTATTGGACGTTCCAGAAATGTTTATTCCTGGGGTTAAAGGCGAATTTCCCTTGGGAATTTGGTACATTCCGATTGCAGCATTCATCATTGTGGCGGCTTCGAACGCGGTCAACCTTACCGATGGGCTTGATGGGCTCGCAGGTTTAATCTCAGCAACGGCTTTTGCTGTTTATGGCGGTATTGCTCTTTTGCAAGGACAAACATTCATTGCTCGTTTTTGTTTCACTTTAGTCGGGGCGGTGTTTGGGTTTTTGTGGTTCAACGTTCATCCTGCAGAATTATTTATGGGTGACACAGGCTCGCTTGCGCTTGGTGCGACACTGGGTGTGGTTGCCCTGATGACAGGGCAGTGGTTATTATTGCCAATCGTGGCAATAATTCCGGTTAGTGAGACGCTCAGTGTCATTGTTCAAGTAGCGGTTTTTAAGATAACTGGTGGTAAGCGCGTTTTCAAGATGACACCGCTTCATCATCATTTTGAATTGTCTGGCTGGAGTGAGACACAGATTGTGCAGCGTTTTTGGTTGATTGGTTTGCTCGCGGGCATGGTTGGTGTTGCTTTGGCTTTGGTGTGAAAGAAAATGGATAAGATGAATCAACGCGTATTACTCATTGGAGCAGCAAGGCAAGGGACTGCTTTGGCGCGTTATTTCATTAGACGAGGTGCTTCGGTTACTGTTACAGATTTACGTAGTGAGAATGAATTGCTTGAATATATCAAAACACTCAAAGACAAGCCAATTAAATGGGTTCTGGGTGAACACCCCATGAATTTGCTGGATAATGTTGATCTAGTATGTGTTTCCGGAGGGGTTCCATTGGATGCTCCAATTGTGGTCGAAGCAAGGAAACGGGGCATACCATTATCGAATGATTCTCAAATATTTTTAGAAGTTGCTCCGTGCAAGGTGATTGGGATTACCGGTTCTGCAGGTAAGACGACAACAACGAAATTAGTAGGGCGAATGGCAGAATTTGCGGCAAAGGAAACTAATTTGTATCGAAAAGCGTGGATTGGTGGAAATGTTGGCAATCCGTTGATAGATGTTGTTGATGAGATGCACGAAGAAGATATTGCAGTGATGGAATTATCAAGTTTCCAGTTGGAGGTGATGACTATATCACCGAACATAGCAGCGGTTTTGAATATAACCCCAAATCATTTGGATCGTCATAAAACCATGGATTCCTATATTTCTGCAAAATCGAGAATTGTAGAATATCAGAATAATTGCGATGTTGCTGTACTTAATCGGGATGATCCTCAATCATGGGCTTTTCGGAAAAATGTGCGCGGATATTTGGCCTCATTTGGAATGGACGAAAATAATGATGAATACTTGGACTCCTATACTGATGGAGACAAAGTGTTCATTAGAGAAGGTCGAAGAGTATTGGAGATTTGTTCGCGAAATGAGATTAAATTGCGCGGTGAGCATAACCTAATGAATGTTTTAGCAGCATGTTCAATTGCCTTTTCAGCAGGTATTCCTTTTGATGATATTAGAAAGGGTATCTTGGATTTTGAGGGTGTAGAACACCGATTGGAGTTTGTGAGATCTTGGGGTGGGGCAGAATGGTTCAATGATTCGATTGCAACAGCACCAGAACGCGCAATGGCTGCAATTCGTTCTTTTAATGAGCCAATTATATTATTGGCGGGTGGTATGGATAAGGATTTACCTTGGGATGATTTTGCCAAACTGGTAAGTAGGCGAGTAGATCATTTAATTTTGTTCGGAGAGGCGGAAGAAATTATTGCAAATGCGATGAATCCTTATCTCGGCACGACACAGATAATTCGATGCAAGAAATTGCATGATGCGATTAATGCTGCTTCGGAAATTGTTAAACCTGGTGATGTGGTTTTGCTTTCTCCTGGCGGAACGAGTTTCGATGAGTTCCGTGATTTTGCTGAACGAGGTCAATTCTTTCGTAAATGGGTAAATGAATTGCCATGACAAATACAAATATTAAAACCAATTCCTCATTATCTAGGGCAACTGCATTGCCACATAAGTATGTGCAGATCAAATTAGACATACCATTGCTTTTGGTGACAATCACTCTTTTGATATTTGGTGCCTTAATGGTTTATTCTGCAAGCGCAGATTTTTCATTACGAGTGTATGGGTCGATGACATTCATTTTCAAAAGACAAATAACATTTATGCTCCTTGGATCGATTAGTATCGTTGCCTTGATGTTTATCGATTACCATTTTTTGAAAAAAGTCTCTCTTATGGGGATGATTTTTGTGATTCTGTTGTTGATCTACGTGATGTTATATGCGGAGATTCGTCATGGAGCGGGTCGCGCAATCTTAGGTGGCTCATATCAACCCTCTGAGTTAGCCAAATTAATGACCATTATCTACTTGTCAATATGGTTATTTTCAAAGAAGGATCAATTATCTGATATTAAATTTGGGCTAATTCCCTTGGCAATCATGTTGGGGTTTATTGCTGGTTTGATCTACAAACAACCTGACTTGAGTGCGGCTGCAACAGTGATTATTCTTGGTGGCATCATGTTCTTTTTAGCAGGGGCTGATCTCAAACAAATCATCCTTCTCGGTATTGTAACTTTAGGTGCAAGTTATTTTTTCATTATTGTAAATCCTACTGGAAACGAAAGAATTCAGGAGTATTTGAAAGGTTTGGAGGATTTGCGCAACAGTTCATATCACTTGAGCCGATCTATCGGAGCATTTGTATCTGGTGGTTGGTTTGGGGTTGGGATTGGTCAAAGTGATACAAAGTTCACAGGGCTCCCGTTTCCGCAGACGGATAGTATTTTCGCGGTTGTAAGTGAGGAAACTGGTGTAGTAGGCGCGTCAATATTGGTCATTATTTATGTTGTATTCTTGTGGCGAAGTTTGGTGATCGCGAAAAATGCTCCTGATGGGTTAGGTCGATTGTTGGCTTCGGGTTTAGGCATCTGGATTACGATGGAAGCATTTTTTAACATTGGATCAATGTTGGGTGTTTTTCCCATCGCAGGAAATTCATTGCCTTTAATCAGCGCTGGTGGTTCGAATTTAATCGCCACGATGATCGGGATAGGTATTATGTTTAATATTTCTAGACAATCTGCTGCAAAGAAACAAGAGGATGAATGGAGGCTTTTTAATGCGGTTGTTAGTCTGCGCGGGCGGAACGGGCGGTGGCGTGTATCCCGCAATCGCCGTACTGCAAGCAGTAGAAGAGATACATAAGACTAATAAAAATGATGTGTGTGAGATCCTGTGGGTAGGTAGTGAGCAAGGTATGGAAAAAGAACTTGTTGTTCGCGAACTTTTCACTTATCGATCAATCCCTGCTGCAGGTGTGCATGGCGTTGGTCTTAGAGCACTACCTAAAAATGTTTGGAAGGTTATGCGTGGCATATTTGCAGCACGTTCGATTATTAAGGAATTTAAACCTGATGTCATGTTTTTTACTGGCGGTTATGTGGCTTTTCCAGTTGCTATTGCAGGATTTCGAATACCAAAATTAGTTTTTGTACCGGATATCGAACCAGGTTTTGCGTTGAAATTGATTTCTGGTATGGCAGATCAGATTGCAGTTAGTGTCGATGCAACGAAGGCGTATTTTTCTGCGAAAAAGCATACTGTTGTGACAGGTTATCCCACCCGTGAAACGTTGACTTATTGGGATAAGGAGTTAGCTCTTACAACATTTAGATGGAACAAGGAATACCCTGTGCTTTTGGTGGTTGGCGGTAGTTTGGGCGCTCACTCGATTAATCGGGCATTGATTTCTGTTTTGGAGGATTTATTGCAGGAAATGCGAATCATTCATATAACCGGGAAGCGAGATTGGACAGAATTGAATGAAATTAAAAACTCATTGCCTCCCGACCTTAAAGACCGGTATCAAGCGTTTGATTATTTGCATGAATTAATGGGTACAGCATTAACCGCTGCTGATTTGGTGCTATCGCGGGGAGGGGCGTCTTGCTTGGGTGAATATCCTTTGTTTGGTTTACCAGCAATTATTGTGCCTTATCCGCATGCATGGAGATACCAGAAACTAAATGCTGAGTATTTGGTTGAGAAAGGGGCTGCTCTTATTCTTCCAGATGAAGAATTGCCCATGAGGATAAAGGAAGTCGTTTTGTCCCTGATGAGAAATAAAACGAGAAGGAAAAGGATGGCTCATGCAATGTTTTCTCTCAGAAAACCTAATTCGGCTCTTAACATCGCTGAATTACTTTATCGGATGGCAGAAAAGCACGATGGAGAGGAAGTAACTTATGGTTAGTATCATTGTTCTGTTTTACATCTTTGTTATTCTATTCGCCATTGTAGGTGCAATGCGGGGCTGGTCAAAAGAAATATTGGTCAGTTTCAGCGTCATTTTGGCTTTATTTTTAATTTCGGTAATAGAGAATTTGGCACCATATCTTAAGGATGTTTTTCAAGATGAGTCTCCGCGTCAATTCTGGTTTAGATTCGTTCTTGTTTTGGTCCTGGTGTTCTTTGGTTACCAAACTCCAAATATAAGCAGATTTGAAGCAGCTGCTCGGCGTGAAAAAATATCGGATTCATTGTTAGGAATCTTCATTGGGGCGATCAATGGATACCTGATATTTGGGACAATTTGGTATTTTATGGATTTTGCTAAATATCCCTTTAAGTATTTTTCTGCACCTTTACTAACAGATCCCTTAGGACAGAAAGCTATTAATATGATTAGTAAATTGCCTCCAGCTTGGCTTGGTGCTGAACCTTGGGTGTATTTGTCAGTAGGTGTCGCATTTCTCTTTGTATTGATGGTGTTTATCTAGACATGCATGTACATTTGATTGGTATCGGAGGCACAGGCCTCTCGGCAATAGCAAAGGTTTTATTAGAACGTGGCTTCACAGTTACTGGTTCTGACCGTGTGTACTCAGATTTGGTTAAGGCTGTTGAAAGTGTAGGAGCGCAAGTCTTTATCGGACATAATTCCAAAAATATCACTGGAGCCGATTTTATTGTACGCTCTTCAGCCGTACCCGATGACAATGTTGAAGTCCTGGCAGCAAAAAAAGCAGGGATTCCAGTGCATAAACGTGCGGATTTTCTGCATAACCTGACGAAAGATTACAAAGTGATAGCGGTTGCGGGTACTCATGGAAAAACGACAACAACTTCAATGCTGGCTTGGATGCTTACTGAACTTCATCAGGACCCATCGTATATTGTGGGTGGCGTGGTGAACAATCTAGGCACGAATGCACATGCTGGTAAAGGCACTTGGTTTGTCATCGAGGCTGATGAATACGATAGGATGTTCTTGGGATTGAAACCTGATATAGCCATTATTACCAATATTGAACATGATCACCCGGATATCTTTCCTGAACCGACTGATTTTGAACTAGCATTTCGAGATTTTACTGCATGCGTAAAAGAGAACGGTGTCATTATCGGTTGTGGGGACAATCCACCAACTGTTAGGTTATTGGAAGACATGGCTGTTAAGAATGTTGAAATCCTGCAATATGGCATTGATCCTCACAGGAATACATATTGGGCAGAAGATGTCGCTTTGAAGGAAAATCGAACGGGATACGAATTTAACTTCATGAAAAAGCAAGAATATGTAACGCACGTTTCTTTACAAATACCAGGGAAGCATAATGTCGCTAATGCTTTGGCTGCACTATCTGTGATTGATAAGATGTCATTATCAGTCAAAAAGGCTGCAAATATTTTAAGCACATTCAGCGGGGCAGAACGAAGATTTGATATTCGAGGTGAAAGCAAAGGCATCACCATTATTGATGATTACGCACATCATCCAACGGAAATTAAAACGACTATTCAGGCTACAAAAACAAGATATCCAGAACATGAATTATGGGTGGTTTGGCAGCCCCACACTTTTTCGAGAATATTGAAATTCTATGCTCAGTTCATCGATGCTTTTCAGGATGCAAATCATTTAGTCATCACAAATGTATATGCAGCCAGAGAGAAACGTCCTAGAGGTTTTTCGATTGCGAAATTTGTGGACGATATTAACCACCTTGATAAACGCTACATTCCGGAGTTTTCAGAGGTGATTGAATATTTATTGGCTCGTATGCAACCAAGAGATATAGTTCTTGTGCTCTCAGCGGGAGATGCTGTGAGAATGAGTGAGAAATTATATGAAACATTAAGAGATGAGCAGGGTGATATTTCATCATCCTAATGGGCTTGTTTTGGTAACAATGGAGGAATGGTGAGAGGAGTAGCGAGATGTTGAAACAAGACGTTGACGTGAAGCAGAAGGTTTTGATCGCATATCCTATACGAGTGATGAAGAATTCTCAAATGAATCAAAATGAGAAGATGAAGATGAATGAGCATTACAAAGTGTATCGAATCACTCCTGAAGTTGTCTTAAAAATCATTGATCGTATCAAAGATCTCTGAAAGTATGCTAGATATTAAACCTTTGTAAGGTATCTATTTATGGATTGGACACAAGCATTTTGGGTGAAATCAGATAATATGAATGAGTTGCTAGAAAATTTATTTGCTAATCGCATTCAATACCATGTCCCAATGTCTCGATTCACAGCCTCGCGAGTTGGGGGTCCTGCTGAAGCGCTTATCGTTGTGAGGAATGTGGAGGAATTGTCTGATGCTATTCAGAAAGTTTGGGAATTAGAAATCCCTTATGCTTTAATTGGCGGTGGCTCAAATGTGTTAGTAAGCGATGATGGTGTGGACGGTCTAGTCATTATAAACAGAGCAAAAGAGGTGCGGTTTGATTTGAGTCCTGATAAACCCTCTGTTTGGGCAGAGTCTGGTGCAAATTTTGGGGTGATATCAAGGCAAGCGGCTTCGCATGGGCTTTCTGGGTTGGAGTGGGGAGTAGGAATTCCGGGCACTGTCGGAGGCGCGGTTGTAGGAAATGCTGGCGCTCATGGCGGGGATGTTTCGGAAAGTTTGGTTTTGGCAGAAATCTTGCATCGGGATGGTACAAAAGAGACCTGGTCACCCGAAAAATTGCGTTATCGTTATCGATCGAGTTTATTGAAAAGACATCCGGGCAAATCAATCGTGCTCTCGGCTACCTTTGGATTGACCTGGAGTACGCTTGGCGCTGTACAGGAACAAGTCGATGAGTTTATCCATTATCGCCAGAAAACTCAACCCCCGGGTGCTAGTATGGGTTCTATGTTCAAGAATCCGGTCGGTGATTATGCTGGAAGGTTAATTGAAGCGGCAGGATTGAAAGGGACTGTTGTGGGAGATGCAATGATTAGTGATTTGCATGGCAATTTCTTCGTTAACCGTGGTAATGCTAGTGCAATGGATATCCATCGATTAATAGAATTAGCACGCACGAAAGTTGAGGAAATGTTTGGAGTCCACCTTGAGTTAGAGATTGAATATATTGGTAATTGGAATAAAGTTTTGGATTTGGGAAGATAGGTATATGAGCACAAATAAACTTCGAGTAGGCGTTATGTTTGGTGGCAGATCTAGTGAGCACGAGGTGTCTCTCATGTCTGCTCGCTCGATTTTATCCTCTTTAAATCCAGAGAAATATCATGTTACTCAAATTGGAATTTCTCACGAAGGCAAATGGCTCGTAGGAGATCATGTTCTTGAATCGATGCTATCAGGTAAAACCGAAGGATTGACACCAGTTACTATTCTTCCTGCTCCAGAACAAAAAGGATTGTTTGCGATGCAAAAGCATGGCGACAAAACTGTAATCGAAAAAATTTCAGAATTTGACGTGGTTTTCCCTGTTCTTCACGGCTCTTTTGGTGAAGATGGCACGTTACAAGGATTGTTTGAACTCGCGGATATTGCATATGTCGGAGCGGGTGTGCTGGGTTCGTCTGTTGGAATGGACAAAGGTGTATTCAAAGATGTCATGCGCGCAAATCATATTTCTGTAGCAGAAAGCAGGATTTTCCTACGGCAAGATTTAGAGAGTAACATTGATGAGATCATTGATCAAGCAGAACTTGTTGCTAAATATCCTCTCTTTGTTAAACCAGCGAATATGGGATCCTCTGTAGGTATTTCCAAATGTCTGAATCGTTCAGAGTTATACGAGGGCATTCTAGATGCTGCCCGCTATGATTGTCGAATTCTTGTTGAAGAAGGCATAAATGCACGCGAAATTGAAATCAGTGTATTAGGTAATGATAAGCCTAAAGCATCAATCGCGGGTGAGATTGTACCGGCTGCCGAGTTTTATTCCTACGAGGCAAAATATCATGATGAACGTTCGAAATTATTGATTCCCGCCCCAATTTCGGAAGCATTGATGAATGAGATGAGAGATATTGCTATTAAAGCATATAAAGCGATTGATTGTGCAGGTATGGCACGTGTGGATTTTTTGCTTGATAGAGAAACCGAAACATTTTATTTGAATGAACTTAATACAATACCAGGTTTTACTCAAATAAGTATGTATCCAAAACTTTGGGATGCAACAGGATTGCCTTATGCAGATCTCCTTGATCAATTAATCTCTCTAGCATTAGAACGTAAACAAGAGCGAGACAAAACGTCACGAGAATATCAAGCGTATAAAATTCGTGGAAAAAGTGACTAGCAAATAATTATGACGAAGAAAAATAAAGCACTCACAAGAGCAGATGTTGTTCGTAGTAGAAAGCAACAAAACAAAGGCTCCCGTAAGCGGTCGAATCGAGAGGAATCTTATGTGAGTGCGCGCGTTATGCCTCCTGTTTTGATGCGTGGAGTGGATGGGTCAGTCCTTATTAATGATCGACGGAAACTCCGCAGACGGCTTGATATTCCATTGAACTCACGGGGCGTTGAGGTGCAACTTCCTGCTGTTCCTATATTGCATATCGGTTGGAGATTATTATCTGGGTTGTTAACCATAGGATTGATTAGTCTATTGTTTTTCTTCTTTCAGTCTAGGTTATTCAGGGTGCAGTCGATCAAGTTACAGGGCGCGGACCGTTTAACCATGGAGAATATAGATGCAGTGATAGGTGTAATGAATAAATCTGTATTTACCCTTGAACCGGAGAGTTTGGAAAATGAACTTAGGACGAACATCAAAGATTTGCGGAATGTATCCGTTCGTGTAGGATTGCCGGCATCATTGGTTGTGAGTGTTGAAGAACGTACCCCGGTTTTGGAATGGCAACAAGATGATCGAATTTATTGGATCGACAAGGATGGAATGAGGTTCTCTCCACGGGGTGGCGCAATGGAATTGCCACATGTCGACGCTCGAGGTAATCCTCCCTTGTTTATTAGAGATACAGAAAACGGACAAGAAGATGTTTTTGAGAGACCATTTCTATCAAAAGAAATCATTAATGCTGTTTATGATATCCGTGGAAAGATACCCGAGAATGAATCGATAATTTATGACCCTGCTTATGGCTTGGGATGGTTTGATAAGCAAGGATGGAATGTATATCTTGGGATGGATATGAGTAATTTTGATTCAAAGTTAAATGTCTATGATGGTATTGTTAGTTATTTAAATGCAAAAGGGCAAACTCCCTACTTAATTGATATTGAATACATCCATTCACCTTTTATTCGATTGGAGCCGTAAATATTATGGATGAACCAATTATTGTTGGAATAGATATCGGAACAAGCAAGGTGTGTACACTTGTTGCCCGATTGGAAAATAGAAATCAATTAAGAATTCTTGGTGTAGGTATTGAAAGGTCAAAAGGAATACGTAAGGGTAGTATTGTTGACCTCAGTGCTGCTACACGATCAATTGAACGTTCCGTAGAAAAGGCAGAGCGCACATCTGGGTTAGAGGTTACTTCTGCAATGGTAAGCCTTGCTGGTTTGAATATCACTTCTCAAAATAGTCGGGGTGTTGTGGGAATTTCGGGAAGGACCATCGATCAAAATGATGTGCTCAGAGCGATGGACGCTGCGCAAGCGGTTTCTATACCACACAATCGTGAAGTGATTCATGTTATTCAACGAGGATTCACGGTGGATGGGCAGGAAGGTATTCGTATGCCTATAGGGATGCATGCATATCGTCTGGAAGTCGAAACCCATATTATCACAGCATCAGCAGCAGGGGTTCAAAATCTACGTGAAGCGGTTGCAAATGCAGGTGTGGAAGTTAACCAATTTGTACTTAATCCTTTGGCATCAGGGGAAGTTGTGCTCACAGAAACAGCGCGGGACATGGGGGTGATTGTTTGCGATATCGGTGGTGGCACAACAGATATGGCGATTTACATTGATGGCGATGTTTGGTACACCATGGTACTTGGTGTTGGCGGGGATCATATTACCTCTGATATCGCTCATGGGCTTCGATTGCCATTGGACCAGGCAGAATCTGTAAAAATGAAACATGGATTTGCGTATAAAGATGGAATTGGGCCTGATGAGTTCTTCTCCATCAGACCTTTTGGTGAACAGAAAGCCGTTCAAGTTAGCAGAAAAGATCTTGCTTTGATTGTTGAAGCACGAATAGAAGAGATTTTTAGTTTGGTTTTGCAAGAGATCAAACGGTCGGGTTACGATGGTTTATTGCCTGCGGGGATGGTTCTTACTGGTGGTGTCAGTACGTTACCAGGGATACGTGAAGTTGCAGGAAGGGTATTGGGTATTCCTATCCAGATTGCAAAACCAGAAGGATTGATAGGTATGACAGATCGGTTACATTCACCTGCATTTTCGACAAGTGTGGGATTGCTTCGGTGGGCGGTGTTAATGAGTGAGTTCTCTTCAACACCAACCAAACAAATTCCAATTATGAGAGGAGGACATATCGACTGGGAATTAATCAAAAATATATTAAGGCGATTTATACCATGATTGAAGAAAAACAAAAAAATACTACACAGGCAGGTAATTATGGACCAATATGAAATTCTAAGGAGAAACGATCACATGGAAGGAAAAAATAAACCTGAGGAGGCAAAAACAATGGCACATAAAGATCAATCTGAGTCATTCGCCAGGATAAAAGTCGTTGGTGTTGGCGGAGGTGGATGCAACGCAGTCGATCGTATGATCGGGGAGGGGTTGCAAGGTGTTGAGTTCGTAGCAGTAAATACGGACGCTCAGGCTTTGTTACTCTCAAGTGCGGAAACACGCGTTCGTATAGGTGACAAACTAACGCGTGGATTGGGTTCAGGCGGAGACCCTGAAATTGGCGGAAAAGCAGCAGAGGAATCAGCAGAAGACCTTTACAATGTTCTTAAAGGTTCTGATATGGTTTTTGTGACTGCAGGTATTGGTGGTGGAACTGGCACAGGCGCCTCACCGATTGTTGCCCAAATCGCTCGTGAAGTAGGTGCATTGACTATTGGTGTGGTTACTCGACCATTTAGTTTCGAAGGTGCCCGCCGCATAAAAGTTGCAGAAGCAGGGATTTCTAAACTGAAAGAGCAAGCGGATACCCTTATTGTCATACCAAATGACCGCCTGCTTCAAATCGTAGATAAACGTTCTAGTCTCCAAGATGCATTCAGCGTGGCTGATGATGTCCTTCGTCAAGGAATCCAAGGTATCTCTGAGTTAATTACTGTGCCGGGTTTGATTAACCTGGATTTTGCGGATGTACGCACAATTATGTCGGAAGGCGGCGCTGCGTTAATGGCTGTCGGCAGGGCTTCCGGCGAGGACCGGGCTCGTGTTGCTTCAGAAGATGCGATTTCCAGTAAATTGCTGGATATTACGATTGACGGTGCTCGAGGTATCTTGTTTAATGTAACTGGTGGAACAGACCTAACCTTGTTTGAAGTAAATCAAGCCGCCGCAATTATCAAAGAGACTGCACATCCTGATGTTAACTTAATCTTTGGCGCAGTTATCGATCCCAGTATGGGTGATGAGATTCGAGTGACAGTTATCGCAACGGGTTTTGAACGAACGGGAATGCCCAGAAATATTATGACCCGGTCTACTCCAAGGAATAAAAATAAACAAGGTTCAAAAAAGCAAGAAGAGCCAATCGGGGTAGAAAAAGAATTTCAGCCAAGATCCTTGAATACCGAAGATTTGGATATCCCGACTTTCTTGCGAAATCGCCTTAGGTAAGACGAGAGACTCGGTTTAATAATTAATTTTTCCTAACCGTGACACTCCGTTGAGTAGGTTTGTGTTGTATATGTAAAAAATATGATTTTTGATCTGTTATATAAGTTCAATGTATTTCGGTGTAATCTATCCTACCGCTCCTCCTTGTGGTAGTTGTGGATGCCTGTGTTTTCATAATCCCCTTATCTTCTCGACAAGGGGATTATGTTTAGTAAAACAAACTTTTTAGGAAGGAAAATGATTTTATCAAGGTTAACCTTAAAGAATTTAATTGGTCTGAAAATATTAAGGTTAAAATCTTCCGATTTGTATTGCAGTAATTCTATAAATGTGCTAGAATGCAAAAAGATACACAAAATATACTGGGTTAATTAATGATGCCCCCACATATGGGGGTATTATTCACGAGAAAAGAGATTATGAAGTGTCCTTATTGTCAGCATGAGCGTACTCGTGTAGTTGATACATCTCATGATTCTAGAGGTGGCGTTCGTAGAAGACGTGAATGTCTTAACTGCCATCAACGATTTAGTACTTATGAACGTCCAATATTGGCGACACCTTTATTAATCAAACAAGACGGGACACGTGAGGAATTTGACCGGGAAAAACTGAGACGGGGCATATTGATATGTTGTGCAAAAAGGCCCGTCTCTGCTGCAGATATTGATAGATTGGTGGGCGAGATTGAGGCATCATTGCAGTCAATGGGGCGCGCTGAGGTTTCATCGAGAGTAGTAGGGGATATGGTTATCGCAGGCCTCAAAGCAATGGATCAGGTTGCGTATATTCGATATGCAATCGTTTACTTAGGGTTAGATGATTTAAGCGCAATTAGAGAAGAAATCGATCGACTTCTTGAAAGCTAGAGCATTTGAAATCAACTTCTTTTTTAGATTGAAGTTTTGATGTTGAATTTATAGTCGTTTTTAAGGGCGAAAGGAGTATCAACGATGGTTAAAGAGATGAAAACCAGAAATATTAATACGGGATTGTTACCCACACCTCCACTTCCAAAGGATGCTAAGAAAGTTGTATTTTCAGAAAATGCAAAGAAAGTATTCTTTCGTCGGTATATTAGAAAAGGGAAAGATGGAAATCCGGTTGAAACTGCCGAAGAGACCTTTTGGCGAGTATCTTATCATGTTGCGAAAGTAGAAAACCAGTGGCAGGATAATGTTTTGGAAACCGCTCAAAAGTTTTATGATTTACTTGTCGAGAAAAGGTTTTTCCCAAATTCCCCAACCTTTACAGGTGCTGGCACTCCATTGGGGCAATTAGCCGCTTGCTTTGTATTGCCTTTAAGCGATGATATGGGTAAGATAGAAGACGGTATTTTCCAGACATTGAGAAACGCGGCCCTAATTCAACAAACGGGTGGGGGAAATGGCTTTAGTTTTTCAAGATTACGACCTAAAGGTACACTTGTCAAATCATCTTCGGGGGAGGCTACGGGTCCAGTCGGTTTCTTGCGGGTTTATGATAAAGCATTTGGGGAAATAGCCCAGGGCGGTACTCGTCGAGGGGCAAATATGGCAGTATTACGGATTGATCATCCAAACATCGAAGATTTTATCATGTGTAAAACGGATGAGGATGCAATTACAAACTTTAATATTTCCGTGAGCGTTACGGATGAATTTATGAACGCGGTTGAGAAAGATGAGATGTGGGACTTGCGTTTTCCAGATGTGTACTCACCGAAATATCGTGGATTTAACGGTACGCTTGAACAGGCTATTAAAGAAGGTATTCCCATAAAAACATACAGAACGGTTAGAGCGCGTGATCTATTCAATAAAATCGTGCAGCATGCTCATCACAATGGGGAACCAGGTGTGTTATTTTTGAGTGCGGCGAATAAAGAAAATCCTATTCCGCACCTCTATGAACTCGAAGCGACAAATCCATGTGGGGAACAATGGCTTGGACCATTTGAAAACTGCTGCTTAGGATCTGTTAATTTATCACAACATGTAAAAGATGGAGAGAAAGTCGATTGGGAGAAATTAAAAGGGAGCGTTATATTAGCAACCAGATTTTTGGATGATGTTGTAGATGCAAATGCATATGTGCCTGCTGTTCCTCAACTTAAAGAGGCTGCTCTAAGAGCAAGGCGGATCGGTTTAGGGATTATGGGATTGGCAGACTTAATGTACCACTTGAGGATTCGATACGGATCGGAAGAAGGGCAGGAATTTGCCTCGCAAGTGATTGAATTTGTTCGTTACCATTCGATGCTTGCAAGCATTGAATTGTCCAATGAACGAGGCCCATTCCCTGCGATTTCTGGCAGCATTTATGATTCGAAAAACCTGACATGGACTCCTCCAGAACCATTGTTTCCTTATACGCGAGATTGGGAACGACCAGAAATTGATTGGGCAAAAGTGTTGACTGGAATAAAACAATTTGGCATACGAAATGCTGCCCAGACAACAATAGCCCCGACTGGCACAATTGCGACAGTTGCAGGTTCGGAAGGGTATGGTTGTGAACCGACATTCGCCTTGGCTTATATTAGGCACGTAAATGACAATGGAAAAGACTTAAAATTAACGTACACAAGTCCCTTGTTTAAAAAGGCTCTGATTGAAGCAGGTATTGAGGGGGAGGATTTAAATGAAGTGATTAAAGATGTGATGGAAAAGGGGACATGTCAGCATATTGAACGGGTACCAAAGAAGGTGCGGGATGTATTTGTCGTCTCTCAAGATATCACGGCTGAAGAGCATGTACGCATGCAAGCCGCATTACAGAAATTTGTAGATAATAGTCTCTCGAAAACGATTAATTTTCCACAAGATACTACTGTTGAAGATGTGGCGAACGCTTATATGCTTGCCTGGAAATTAGGAGCGAAGGGCATCACTGTTTATGTAACAGGTTCAAGGCAGAAAGTGGTCTTAGAGACAAAATCTGTAGCCGATAAGAAATCATTTGGTACTAAGGTTCTAGAAGAATTGGAACTTGCAGAAGATTCTCTGATTTGGTTTCAGAAGAAAAAGGCGCGGCCACGTCGTTTACGAGGATATACTTATAATGTAAATACACCTCTTGGAAAAGCGTTTATCACAATCAATGAAAACGGAGGCGATCAACCCTTTGAGGTTTTTGTCAGTACTGCTAAGGCTGGATCTGATACTGCTGCAGTATCAGAAGCAATAGGGCGGTTGATTTCTTATATACTCCGGTTGGCTTCACCTATAGAGCCCCGCGAACGCATGCAAGAAATTATTCGTCAATTAGATGGCATCGGTGGAGGTAGGTCTATGGGATTTGGTCCAAACCGAATTAGATCATTGCCAGACGGTGTCGCCCGTGCATTGATTGAATATATGGATGACACAAAAGTAGACCTTGCTGAAAAAAGTAAAAGCAAAAAGGGAAATGGTCACCACCATAAAATTGTGAAGTATGAAGAAGCAGAACCTGAAAATCTCCAATTTATAATTGGCGACCTTTGTCCAGAATGTGGGGAAGCAGCCTTTGTCAATGAGGAAGGCTGCCG
>DUEG01000031.1 GCA_011176615.1 Anaerolineae bacterium
CAGCGCCCTTTTCAATGCTCATCAACTATTCAATCTTACCAACCGAAAACCCCAAATGATCCATCATTCCCAAGCGGTGATACGCTTCGGATTTGGCTTCTCGCGATCACTTTTCCTTTATTATTCGCACTACCTGATTTCGCCTACATTGTTACTTCACTGATTGCCTTGCTCGTTTCAGCAGGAAGAATTATCTTAGGCGTCCATTTTCCAACCGATACTCTTACAGGAAGCGGATTGGGAATCCTGAGCGCATCGGTTGCTTTGGTTCTGATAAACCATTTCCATTTAATAATTTAATAAAAGCGGACCAACGATTATCAAGGAGGTCACGATGACGAAGTTGAGTAAGATTTTTCGTAGTAAATTCAAAAAAATAAAACCGATCCCTGCCGGAATTTATCACTACCAATCATCACCGGATGCTGATTACCAATATCGCCTTCACCTCAGAGTCGAGCCGGACGGAATAGGCATACTACTTATAAACGCATCGACAGTCTTACACCTTAACCAAACCGCCACAGAATTTGCTTTTTACATTATCAAACATACTGATCAAGATGAGGTAATAAAACAAGTTTCTCATCGTTACAATGTTTCCAAAGAGCAAGCAAAACAAGATTTCACCGAAACCAAAGAGAAGATCTTTACAATCATTAATATGCCAGACCTGGATCCTGTAACTTATTTAGGTATTGACAGGGACACCCCTTATAGTGGTGACATCTCAGCACCTTACCGTTTAGATTGCGCAATAACTTATCGACTACCAGAAGGGGTAGAACCTGATATTGCCCCAATCCAACGTGTCGATAAAGAACTCTCAAAACAAGAATGGGAAAAGGTCATTGACATTGCTTGGGAAGCAGGTATTCCACATTTGATATTTACCGGAGGCGAACCAACTTTACGCGATGACCTTCCATCCTTAATTTCTCACGCTGAAAATAACGGGCAAGTAACTGGTTTATTATCAGATGGGTTGCGACTATCCAATCATGAATATCTGTCTGAACTCCTGCAAGCAGGATTAGACCATTTAATGATCATTCTCCAACCACATAACGAGCATTCCTGGAAAGCGTTAGAAACGATATTGCCGGAAGACTTGTATACTACCGTTCATATTACTGTCAACGCGGCAACAAGAGACCATATGAAAGAAATCCTTACGCGCCTGTCCAAGATGGGATCAAACGCCATATCTCTTAGTACGTCCTCTATGGAATTTTCACAGGATTTAGAGAACATCGCTCAACTTGTAACTGATTTACAAATGGATCTTGTATGGGACTTACCTGTCCCCTATTCCGAACTTAATCCGGTAGCCCTTGAAACTGCCGAAGATAAACTTCTAGGAGGAGCAGGCAGAGCATGGTTGTATATTGAACCAGATGGGGATGTCTTGCCTGGTCAAGGCATAAATAATATCTTAGGAAACATTCTAAAGGATCCTTGGTCAGAAATCTGGAAAAACAGATTAACCAAAAAATGAGCGTTGTAACTTTAACAACTCTATAATAGGTACTGTTAAGTTAAAAAACATTTTGATAGACCATGGATTTAACCCCTAATTTCTGGCACAGACGGTATCAACAACAAGCACAATGGACAAAATCTGTGCGTTCTTATATTTTGAAAAAATTATCAATCAAGCATAATAATAAAATCCTTGATGTCGGTTGTGGTACCGGTGTGCTCATTGGCGAATTTAAAAAACATGGTTTTGACCAAATATATGGATTAGACAGTGACCCTGACGCAGTCATGTTTGCCAAAACGTTTGAACCTAACGCTTATTTCACACAAGCCAACGGTTACAACCTTCCTTTTCCAGACCAAACTTTTCAAGTGGTTTTTTGCCATTATTTGCTTTTATGGCTAGAAAATCCGCAAAAGGCACTTAAAGAAATGAAACGCACAACAAAAACGGACGGATACGTAATCGCATTTGCCGAGCCTGATTACGGCGGCAGAATTGATACCCCACAAAGACTAGAGGAAATTGGAAAACTACAAACAGAGTCATTAATTTACCAGGGAGCAGATCCATTCATCGGGAGAAAGTTACCATCATTATTTATCGAAAGCGGGTTCAAATCAATCGGTTACGGGATATTAGGGGGAGAATGGCAAGTTTTACTAGATGAAGATTTTAAAATAGAAAACGAAATGTTGTCATATGATTTGTCATATGATTTAAGGAAGAGAATGTCGGATGAAGAAGTACACAAGTTTATTGAAATCAATCGGGAAGCGACAATGCAAGGTAAACGCGTATTATACGTGCCTACTTTCTACGCTTGGGGTAAAAATCAATAATTATCAGGTTTGAATTATTCCAATTCGATTTACTCAACTAAATCATCACTGGCTTCCCCTAATCCATAAACCCCCGCTTTAAGTACTTTCAAAGATAGCAATGCGCATTTTAAACGCACAGGGCCCAATTCAATACCCAACAAATCAAGGACATCATCTTTCGTTAGTTGTTTTACCTCATCCAACGATTTACCGATAACCGATTCAATAAGCAAATCCGCTGAGGCTTGAGAAATGGCGCAACCCTCTCCTGAAAAGGCTGCTTCCGTAATTCTGCCATTCTCATCAACACGCAGATCTATACGGATATGATCTCCACAAAGCGGATTATCATCCTCAAATGATATGTCATGAGGATTGAGTTCGCCACGGAAGAGCGGTGTTTTATAACGATCAATGATCAATTCACGATACAAGTCGTCCATCTAACGTTATTCCTCATGAGAAGATTTCCTTGGCTTTATAAATTCCTTCAACCAATTGATCAACTTCGTCTTTTTTATTATATAAATAGAAACTGGCTCTTGTCGTCGCGGGAATACCAAGTTTTTCATGCAAAGGCATTGCACAGTGATGTCCCGCTCTTACTGCAATCCCGTAATGATCCAATATCTGGGAAACATCATGCGCATGAACTTTCTCAAGAGTAAATGAAAAAACCGCACCTTTTTTATCATAATCTGGGCCATAAACTTTTACACCTGGGATTTCCACCAGCCGTTCTAAAGCATAAGAACCGACTTCATGCTCATGCGCAATAATTGCATCCATTCCGATATTTGTTAAATAATCTACTGCTGCCCCTAAACCAACTGCCTCTGCAATTGCGGGGGTGCCCGCCTCGAATTTATAAGGAATTTCATTGGTAGAAAAGGAATCCAAGGTTACCCGCTTGATCATATCTCCACCGCCCATATATGGCGGCATTGCTTCTAATAAGAAACGTTTTCCATACAATACCCCAATTCCTGAAGGTCCGCACATCTTATGACCAGAAAACGCTAAGAAATCCGCATCCAAATCCTGTACATTGACAGGGTAATGGGGAACAGATTGAGCGCCATCAATTAATGTGATTGCCCCAACTTGATGAGCAAGTTCAATAATCTCTTGAGCAGGATTGATTGTACCCAGAACATTCGACATCTGAGCAAAGGCGACAAGTTTAGGTTTGAATTCCAGTAATTTCTTGTATTGCTCTAAATCAAGAAATCCTGACTCATCAACAGGAATAAATCGCAAGATAACACCTTTTTCAGCAGCAAGCATCTGCCAAGGAACCAAATTTGAATGATGCTCCATCTCCGTAAGGATAATCGTGTCCCCTTCTCTTAAAAACATTCTTCCCCACGTCTGGGCAACTAGATTAATAGATTCAGTTGTATTACGAGTAAAGATAATCTCATTTGGTTCATTTGCACCAATAAACTTTGCAATCTTTTTCCTTGCTTCCTCATAATACGCTGTTGCTTCTTCTGCTACCGCATAAATACCCCGATGGATGTTCGCATAAGAATGACGGTAAAATCTTTCAATTGTTTCAATTACTTGAATTGGTTTTTGGCTCGATGCTGTTGAATCCAGATATATAAGAGGCACACCAGGGTAAACATCTCTTGTTAGTATCGGGAAATCCTTTCGGATTTCATCCACATTGAATTCTTTGATTAAATTACGCGGTTGAGTCATTATTTTTCACGAAATGTTTTAGAAACTGTATTTGGGGAATCACTTTTTACGCTTTTTTCTTCGCCTTCGTTTCGGACGGCGAATATTCGGTGAGTCCTTCGGGCTCCAGAGAACATGATCTGGCACCATCCAACCATCGGTCAAATAGACATCTTCATGAAATTGGACAGCAACCATTTTGAGGTCTACTTGAACGACTACACCCTCAAGCCACCCGCGAACTCGCTCTTCATCTTGAATATGATCACAATATACTTCAACAACATCACCAACTTGGTAATCCCGATTACCCTCTGGTGAAGATCTAAATGGTAAATTTGCCAATATCCACTCCAACAAATTATCTATGACGAATCATGAACACCTATCAGTATTAAGGATATCACGACCCATATAATTATACAAATTTATTGACCTCCAATTATGCCATTTTATTTTCAATAGATTCTTGAAAACGCTTACGCACACCCTCGTATGGGATTCGCTGCATAATTGGCTCAAAAAATCCTTCAACAATAAGACGTTCTGCATCTATTGGAAGTATACCTCTACTTTGCAGATAGAAAATCATTTCCGGATCAATTTTACCAACAGTTGCCCCATGAGAACAGCGCACATCATCCGCTAAAATTTCCAAGCCAGGAATAGAGTCCGCCCGTGCGCCCTTGCTCAATATTAAATTGCGATTCGCTTGATATCCATCAGTTCGTTGGGCATTATTGGCTACGTAAACCATTCCTTGCCAGACAGATCGACTATGCCCTTTTAAAGCCCCTTTGAACAACAAATCACTTGTTGTAAAAGGCGCAAGATGATTTTGCTGAGTATCATGATCAAGATGCTGATTTCCATCTGTAAAATAAAACCCGGACATTTTACCTGTAGCCCCATTACCGATTAAATCTAGATCCGAAAAATTCTTGGTTAATCTTGATCCAACCGCTCCAAACACCCAATCGATATTCCCATCCCGTTCAACTTGAACCCGTTCATGCATAAAATTCCAAACATGATTACCAAGTGATTGCAATTCAATATATCTTAATTGGGATTCTGCGCCGACATGAATCGCGACAATCCCAGCATGCAATGTTTGTCCATCATTCTGATTAGGTGATGCCGATTCGTGAACAAATGTCAAAGATGCTCGATCCTCCAAATAAATCAAAATTTGAGAAAAATAAGCCAAATTAATTCCGGCAGCCCAAAGAACACTATGCAAAGGCTGTTCTACATGAACACCCTCAGGAACATAGATAAAAACTCCTTGTTTTGCCATTGCACTTGCCAGTGCTGAGAATTTCCCTTCCTCAGGTCGAACAACCTTTCCTAGGATCTTTGCTAGATAGTCTGGATATTTTTCATTCGCAGTTGTCAAATCCGTGAAGATAACACCTTGCTGAGACAGGCGCGGATTTAACTGAATGTTTATTTTCTCTGGTTGGATCGCTATAAAGCCACCATGAATCTCCCCGACAAGAGGTTTCATTAAATATTCGGGGATCTCTGGTAAATCCCCAACATTCCCATCCACCGGGATATAAAAAGCATCAGTTTTCAATCCTTTAATGTTCGTTCGTCGCCAGGGTTCATCTTCTGTTGTTGGAAAAGGAAGATGCTTGTATATTTCCCATGAAAGACGCCTGAATTCATCCAAAATACTGCCATTTGCGGATGTTGTTACCTGAGTTTCCGTAAAATTAAATTCTTTTATCTCTCTAAATTTTTTTCTTATATTACTCTTAATAAGTTCTGACATCATAAAATACCTATTGCTATGTCCCTATACGGTTACAAATTAGTCGAGTTAACCGATAGATCCTTCCATTTGAAGTTGAATCAAACGGTTCATTTCAATTGCATATTCCATTGGCAATTCTTTGACAAGGGGTTCTATAAACCCTGAAACAACCATTGTGGTTGCTTCCTCCTCGCTCAAGCCTCTACTCATTAGATAAAACAACTGTGTTTCTCCGATCTTTGAAACCGTCGCTTCATGACCAATGTTGACATCTTCTTGATCAATTTCAATATATGGGTACGTGTCGGATCGTGAATGATCGTCTAATAATAACGCATCACAAACGACATTCGAACGAACATCTTTTGCTTTTCTTTGTACTTTTAAGAGACCACGGTATGATGCTCTCCCATTGTCCTTACTAATCGATTTAGAAACAATTTTACTGCTTGTGTGCGGTGCAAAGTGAATCATTTTCCCGCCTGTATCCTGGTGTTGTCCTTGTCCAGCAAACGCCATTGAAAGAATTTCACCATGTGCGCCGGGTCCTTTAAGGTAACAAGAAGGATATTTCATGGTTAGTTTTGAACCCAGATTCGCATCCACCCATTCCATCGTCCCTTCTTCTTCGACTATGGCTCTCTGCGTAACCAAGTTATAAACATTATGTGACCAATTCTGAATAGTCGTATAGCGCACACGCGCCCCCTTTTTTACCACGATTTCAATGACACCACTATGCAATGAATCTGTTGTATATTGAGGTGCTGTGCATCCCTCTACGTAATGAACTTGAGAGCCTTCATCAGCAATGATGATACTTCGCTCAAATTGCCCAATACTCGCGGAATTCAAACGAAAATAAGCCTGAAGTGGTAAATCTACTTTTATGCCGGGTGGTATGTATACAAATGAACCTCCTGACCACACAGCACTATTCAAAGCGGCAAATTTATTATCGTTAATCGGAATAACTGTGCTGAAATATTGCCGGAATAATTCCGGATAATCTCTTAAACCATCTTCAATACTTACAAAAATGACGCCCTTTTTTTCTAATTCCTTTTGGATACTATGATAAACCATCTCCGATTCATATTGCGCGCCCACTCCAGCAAGAAATTTTTGCTCTGCTTCTGGTATTCCTAGTCGGTTAAAGGTATCTTTGATTGTCTCAGGAACATCATCCCATGTGCGACCCTCGCCATCAGTCGGTTTCACGTAATAATAAAGGCTGTCTAGATCAAGCATTGAAAGATCGCCCCCCCACGTTGGTATTGGACGGCTCTTATAATGCTCATAAGCCTTTAAACGAAATTCCAACATCCATTCTGGCTCCCCCTTCATATAAGAAATTTGTTCAATAATTTCTTTACTAAGACCCCTTTGAGATTTAAATACATAAGTATCTGGATCACGAAATCCATACTTATATTCACCAACACTTTCTAAATTCTTAGAATCTGAAACCATTAATATCTCCGAAATGATCCTGTAATTTTAACCTGTCATGGACTAACGATATCGTATTTTTCCCGCAGCCAATCGTAACCCTGCTCCTCTAAACGCAATGCCAAATCCGCCCCGCCTGATTCAACAATATGACCATGCAACATTACATGAACAAAATCGGGTTTTATATAATTCAGAATCCGCTGATAATGGGTGATGATCACCGCCCCAAAATCTTTCCCGCGCAAGGCATTTACGCCTTCGGAAACAATTCTTAAAGCATCAATATCCAAACCCGAATCAGTTTCGTCCAGAATGGCTATCTCGGGTTTAAGCGTTACCATTTGCAGAATTTCTGCCCGTTTCTTTTCACCACCCGAGAAGCCATCATTAAGATAACGACCAGCAAAACTATGATCCATTTTCAAAAGGTCCATTCGTTCTTTTAATAACTTGCGAAACTCCGGAATTCGTATTCCTTTATTTGCAGGATCGTCCGCTCTCCACTTGGCATTGATAGCCGTCCGAAGAAAATTAGCCACCGTCACTCCAGGTATTGCTACTGGATATTGAAACGCTAGGAACAAACCAAGATGGGAACGTTCATCTGGTGATAATTCCAATATATTTTTCCCCTTGAAAAAAGCCTCGCCTTTTGTGACATTGTAATTAGGATGTCCCATTAAAGCATACGCGAGGGTTGATTTTCCTGTTCCATTCGGTCCCATAATTGCGTGAATTTCACCTTGTTTAACCGTGAGATTGACCCCCTTGAGGATTTCATTATCATCTATCTTTACATGTAAATTGTTTATCACTAATTCCGACATTGAACCTTCAAACTCCTATTTCATTTACAATATTATGTCAATAATTTGACTTAATATGTCTTATTTACAAGAAAATCATTATAGCACGTCTGAACTAAAACGTCAATATTTAAGATATTTATCATATAAATTATTGACAATATATACACATCTTGGTATACTAAATAAAATTACATATACACCTTTTTCTATCTACTATTTACCTTTATACCCTATAACCCCTAAAAATTATGACTAGTACTCGAGAAAAGATTTTAAATACGCTTTTAACAAAACAACGCTGCACTAACAATGAATTAGCCAATATTGTTGGGATTAATCCAATTTCTGTTAGGCATCATATTGATAAACTCGAAGCAAGTGGTTTAGTCACCTCCGAAGAAGAAAGACACGGCGTAGGAAGACCAAGGTTGGTCTATTTCTTAACTCAACAAGGAATGGAACAATTTCCTACACGTTATATTAATTTAACCATTCGTTTACTAAAACAATTAAAAGAAAATCTTCCCAAGCAAACGATAAACAAGTTATTCTCCCGGATAGCAGATGACCTCACTAGTGAATATTCCCGAGAACTCAATCTTAAAGATTTAACAATAAAAGAGCGGTTGGATATCATCAAAGAACTTCTCAATCGTGAAGGGTTTAACATTAATTGGGAGTTAGTTGACGGTCAATATCTCATCCATGAAGCCAATTGCCCTTACTTTTATATAAGCCAATCACACCCTGAAATTTGTTTGATTGACCAAGCTCTACTATCTAATCTGTTGTCAATACCAGTTAAAAAAATACAATGTATCTCAGATGGTGATAGTCAATGCACGTTCATTGTTAATGCGAAATATGTTCATCCTTCGGAGTCAACTAAATGAATCCTCAAACCCCACTTTCTTGGAAAATCGGTATTTTATACCCTGACAAAGAAAAACAATTAGAGCAGGCTTTTCGACAAATATATGATCCTGAGATTGGTTTGAACATTATAGAACTTGGCTTAGTTCGCGACGTTAGCATCGAAGCCTCAAAAGCGCATATAGTAATGATCATGACAACACCTTTCTGTCCATTTGCTCCCGCATTGCTAGAAGCGACCCGTTCGAAAGCGCAGTCTGTATTGGGTTTAGAAACAACTATCGAGATGGGAATGGAAATGTGGGACCCGACTTATATGGAGGAAGGCACAGGCGCAGAGTGGGGACTTTTTTAATCCAAATATTAAATGCCAACATTAAAACACGGCACTATTTGTCGTGCTATTTAATTTTTTAATACCTTACATAAAACCAATTTTAATGTTATCCTTGCCTTTCGTTCATACTATTAGATATGAACACGCTTTCCGCTTCTAGCGTTTGCGCAATGTCTAGAAGCAATCCCGAGGAAAGGAGGTAAACATCATGCGCGAATATGAACTCGTCTTCATCGTCCACCCCGATCTTGATGAAAACGCAACACAAGAAATTGTTAATCGAGTCACTGGTTGGATTACAGATGGTGGGGGTAAGGTCGAAAAAGTTGACCCATGGGGTAAACGGAAATTGGCATATGAAATTCAGAAACAAAAAGAAGGCCAATATTTCCTACTTCAGACCCAAATGGAACCATCTTCAATAGCAGAGTTAGAACGTAATCTACGCTACCTTGAACCCATATTACGTCATTTAATCATTGTTGTTGAACAGTAAATTATTTTTGGAGCCGTAAATGAGCCACGATTTAAATAAAGTCATGATCATTGGAAGACTTGGCAGAGATCCCGAGATGCGTTATACACCATCGGGGAAACCCGTCACAACCTTCAGTGTAGCAACAAGTAGAAGTTGGAACACTTCAGATGGTGAAAGGCGCAGAGAAACTGAGTGGTTTAACGTCGTCGCTTGGTCTAATTTAGCAGAGATTTGCAAGCAATACCTCTCTAAAGGACAGCAGGTATATATAGAAGGTAGATTGCAAACACGCAAATGGGAAGACAACGACAAAAACCCACGGTTAACCGTTGAGGTAGTGGCAAACGAAATGATCATACTCGGTGACCGGAAACCCTCATCAAATGAGGGAAACAAAGAAGAAACAGAAAACAATAAATTTCCTTTTTAATAAATTCTAGAAACAAATAACACGAGGAGAGTTTATCGTGAATGAACGGAGCAATACAACAGGTACTGGGAATACAAGATCAAGACGACCTTATCGTCGATACTATTCCCGCCCAAAAATATGTCAATTTTGCACAGATAAAAGCATCGTAATTGATTACAAAAATATTGATTTACTTCGGAGATTCGTCATGGATGATGGACGTATTCGTCCCAGAAGACAGACTGGAACTTGTGCGAAACATCAAAGAAAACTTGCTAATGCCATCAAGCGTGCTCGTCACCTCGCATTACTTCCTTTTTCTAGTGAAAACCTCCGTTAACGACAATCACTGACCTGGGATTTGGGCATAGGACCTATTATTTTATGACTATGCCCAATCTTTATCCTTTATCACTAAGCAAACACCCACTTTTCACAAGAAGAACTGCTTAAGTAAATCAGCAGAGGAAGCAAATGGCAAACCGCACAAAACAAAAATTGGTGTCTAAAAAACACCTTGCTCGTGTAGAACGAGAGAAAAGACAGAAGAGATATATCGTTTATGGCTCTATAGCCATCGTTATAATTGTCATTCTAATAATCGGATACGGAGTACTTGAAGAAAATGTGCTCAAATACCAAAAACCGGTCATAACTGTTGGGAATGAAAAAGTAACTGTAAAACAATTTCAGGATCGCGCAAAATTTGAAAGACTTCAACTCGTAAACCGATATATAAGCACGTATCAATACATGACAAGTATCGAAGACGAGAATAGCCGTTCAATTTTTGAAAACAACTTAAAGCAAATGGAAGCCCAACTTGATCCATTAGTTTATGGGCAAGCGGTTATTGACAAGATGGTTGATGATCTGATTATTATTCAGGAAGCCAAACAGAGAGGGATTGAAGTAACCAAAAAAGATATTGATAAGCGGCTAAAAGCAGAATTTGGGTATTTCCCAGAGGGTTCTCCCACTCCACGCCCAACATTTGAAACTCTACCCACATCAACCCTCTCCCCAGCCCAATTAGCGATTATCTCACCGACGCCTGAGATCACTCAGGTTATCACTTCGACACCGGAAATCACTCAAGTCATCACAGAGACAGCCGAATCAACAGCAACACTGATGCCAACAGAGAATAACCCCGGACCCACATCCACTGCATTGCCAACTGCTACACCATATACTGAAAAGGCATATCAAGATAATCTTAAAACTGCGTTACAAAATCTGGAAAGCCAAATCGGTATTGGAGAAGAATTTCTTCGAGATTATTTTGAAGTTGAACTCTATCGTCAACAATTAAGAGATATCATCACAGAGGATGTGACTTCAGAAGAAGAGCAGGTTTGGGTTCGCCATATACTCGTCTCCGACGAGACAACAGCACAAGAAGTTTTAGACCGCTTAGAGAACGGCGAAGATTTCAAAGAATTGGCAAAAGAATTTTCAATCGATACTGCCACAGCAGTGCGCGGCGGTGATCTTGGATGGTTCGGTAAAGGTCGCATGGACAAAGCATTTGAAAAAGCCGCTTTTAGCCTCGATATTGGTGAAATAAGTAAACCCGTGCAATCATCATTTGGATGGCATATTATCGAAGCCCTAGGACATGAAATGCGTCCATTAACTGAATATCAATATGAACAAAAACGAAATCAGGTTTTTAATGATTGGATTGCGAGCGTACGCGAAACCACAGATGTTGTAATCAATGAAGATTGGGGATCCTATGTACCAGTAGAACCAGTAATCCCCGACAAACTATTATTACCCTAAGATTGAATACTCAGAAATAATATTTCAATCATTGATATAGCCAAGTATTAACTGGATTAGATGGAATAGGGAACACGCTTAATTTCAATCTTTGGTTGAGAATTCAAGAATATTTTATCTTAACTGCATCGCTGAAAATAAAACCTTCAGCGATGCTTTGTCTTCCATCAAATTCTTATGTTGCAGCAAACGCCATTCCACCTCTATATCCCATTATGTAACGGATGAGAGACCTTGGTGATGTAAAAAAATAACCAAAAATGCTAATATGGCGCTATCCTTAACAAATCAAACTACTTCCGCAACCTGATCCAATTTTAGACTTATCACTTGGCTTGACGAATCACTCCCCATTGTTACACCATAAATTACATCGGCTGCTTGGACAGTGTTTCTATTATGGGTAATAACAATAAATTGTGTGTTGTCGGATAATTCCTTGATTAAATCTCGAAACCGCCCTACATTGGTTTCATCCAACATTGCATCTACTTCATCCAATACACAGAAAGGAGTAGGAGAAATTCTTAACAAAGCAAAAATCAAAGAGACTGCTGTTAAACTTCTTTCTCCACCCGAGAGAAGTGATAACCCTTGTATTCTTCTCCCAGGTAGACGTGCTTCTATATCAATTCCAGATTCAATTAAATTATCCGGATCTGTCAAAACTAATTTTGCTACGCCCCCTCCAAATAGTCGCGTGAAGATTTCCTTAAATTCAACAGATACGGCTTCAAATGTTTTCCGAAAATCTTTCTCCATTAACTCATCAAGTTCACTGATCACCGCCCTAATATCCGCCTCGGCTTTCTTTAGATCCTCAACTTGTGACTTCATGAATTCATATCGCTGCTTGACTTCGCGGTATTCGTCCCTAGCATCTGGGTTTACCGATCTCATCCTACGTAATTGATATCGCAAATCCTTAATTTGAGGCTCCAGATCGTCGCTTAATTCATGGATAACGGGTAATTTTTCTACAAGACCTTCAAACGGTAATGGTGTAGGACCAGAAATCTGTTTTGCATACTCATAGTCCACCAACCCAAAATCACTTTCAATACGCTCTCTAAGATTATCAAGGTTTTCCTGTTTTCGGGTTAAATTCATCTGCGATTGCGAATATTGCCTCTCAGCCATATTCAAATCTTTCCTTGCCTGGCTCTCAATTTCTAACAATTCGATCTGCCCACTTTCAACAGATTTTAGTTCCTCCTCTAATGGGTTCACTTTTTCTTGAAGCGCAGAAATCGTATTGAATAATTCTCTCTCTCTATTTTTAAGTTCAGTTTTTTCTTGCTCTACTCGTTCCAAACTCAATTTCAATTGTCTGATCTTCTCATATGTTAAATCTAAAGAACTTCTCATCGCAACAATTTCGGTTTCCCGTTCTTCCTTTAATGCCTGAAATTGTGCTAAAGATTTCTCATCAAATGCCAGTTGGGCTTTCCAAAACGATTCTCTCTCAAGATATTCATCCATGGTGAGTGATTCGCGCTGTTTTCTATATTCCTCAAGTGATGCTTCCAATTCTGTTAGCGTACTTGTAGCCTGTATCATTTCCTCACGAGATTTTGTAATCTCTTCGTTCAATGTACTTATTTCATTTTGAAAACCTAACAGACGTTTTTGATGCCATATCTTCTGCCTCTCCGTATTTTCAAAGGCTAACAAAGCCTTCTGATAAGCACCTTCTGAACTCTGTACTTTCTTGTTCGCTTGCACAAGATCATCGTTCAATTCCCGATTCTTTTGTATCTTCTCGGATAATTGACTATCTAAGTGCTCTACCCGTTTTTTATGCTCATTGATGCTTTTAGAAAGTTCTTTAATTTTCCTTTCAATTTCGATTCGCTGCCGGGGACGGCTTAGTTTCGTTCGTTCCCCTGATACACCTGCTATGATAGGCCCATTTGCATGGAAAATCTCTCCATTAAGAGTAACAACCTTAGCAGTTTGCGGTAATTCAGACAGAATGGCTTGAACATTTTCTCTGCTTTCAACAACTAATACCTGACCTAATAAAAGTTCGATAGCAGGAAGATACTCCGCTTTTGCCGTAACCAGATCTGAAGCGATTCCGATAATTCCGTCTTTATCCTTGAAGGATGGCAATTTTGAATATGGGACTATCTCTGCTAGTGGTAGTAAAACCCCACGTGCTGTCTCTTTGTTCAAAATATTCAATGTGTCTTGAGATAAATTCCTGCTGTCCATTAATATTGCATCGATATACTCCCCCAAAGCAGATGCAATCGCGGTCTCATACACCTCAGGAACGATTAACTGGCTGGTAAGGGTGCCATTCATGCCCTTTAGTTTTCTATCACGCGCATATTTGACGATAACCCGAGCACCTTTTGCATAATCAATCAAATCGTTCTCTGCTTGATCCAGCAATGATAGTTGAGTTCTATATTTTGCGCTCTCGCGTTCCCTTCTTGATAATTCATTAATAATTCTTTTTCGTTCCTCTTCCAAGCGCTCGATGTCTATTTTCTGTTGACCTAACGCTCCTTCTATGATTTTTTTTGCCTGCTGGGAATCTTTCAACGCTTTTTTTGCCTGTTCAACGATCTTTGTATTAGATACATGGTCTTTTTCAAGAGCAAGCAATTGACTTTTTATCTCTTCAATCTCTTTTTTATATCGACTAATTTGCGTGTTGTTTTCACTAAGATTTATCTTTAAACGCGATATATGATCCTTTATATCGGAACGCTTCCTCTCAATAGAATTAATTTTCTCAACAAGTGCTTCCGTTTTTCTTTTTAGACTACTGATAATTGCAGATTCTCTCCGAACATTTTCCCGCGCTTCATTGAGGTCTATCAATAACTTTTCATGTTCTTCAATTTTCTCGTTCAACCGTAGTTGATATTCATTTAGTTGATTTTCCAATCGGGAACTTTCTTGATTGGTCGTATTCAACTGCACCATAACGGAACGGTTTCTTTCATCCAATACTGCAATTTTTCTCGCTATTGATTCTCTTTCTGTATGAATGTTCGATATTTCCTGATGCATTGTTGATAATTTTTGTCTTAAATCTTGGACACTGTAACGATCTAATGATAATTTCTTATTAAATTTTTCCTCTTTTTGTCTCGCAATTTGAAGAAGTTGTTCGTCTTTTTTAAGCCTTTTCCTAGCAGCATTAACCTCTCTCTGTGCGAGAAACCAATGATACCCATACCAGTCTCGGAGGAGAATATGCAAATCTTTCTGAACCTGCTCATATTCTTGCGCTCGCTTTGCTTGGCGCTCCAAACTACGCACCCGCGGGTGTAATTCGGTCAGAATATCCTCCACTCGTTCCAAATTTCTCTGAGTACTCTCCAACCGTTTAATGGCTTCTTTTTTCCGAGAACGATATAATCCTATCCCAGCAGCCTCCTCGAACAAAACGCGCCTATCTTCTGCCTTTAATGCCAAGGCAGCATCCACTAATCCCTGACCAATGATTGTATAAGTTCGCTCGGATAATCCGGATTTTCCTAAAAGATCACTAACATCTTTAAGCCTTACACGCTGACCATTGACAAGATATTCGTTTTGTCCATCACGATATGCTCTGCGGGTAATAGCGACTTCTGAAAAATCTATTGGCAACCATCCAGAACTATTATCAAACAATATCGTGACCGAAGCCATACCCGAACGAGCACGCTGATCTGAACCAGAAAAGATCATATCAACCGTTTTCTTCCCTCTTAAAAGTCGATAAGATTGTTCGCCTAAAACCCAGCGCATTGAATCAGCAATATTTGACTTTCCAGAGCCATTTGGTCCAACAATTGCAGTGATCGTATCAGCAAATTCAAATACAGTTCGCCCCGCAAAAGTTTTATAACCTTGTAATTCAAGTGATTTTAAAAGCATAAACGTTCCCATAAGAAGACCACTGCGCCGTACTTTCATAGTTGAACACTGGTCTATTAGTCTATATTTAAGTTTTGCAAAGCCGCCTTTGCTGCTGTCTTTGCTGCAGCCTGCTTACTGTGACCAGTTCCAGCCCCCTGGATTTTATCATCCACAATCACGACCACTTCAAATATTTTATCATGGTCAGGTCCTTGTTCTTTGATTGTGCGATAGACTGGTGCAGTTCCTCCATGCGCTTGTGCCCATTCCTGTAACCTGCTTTTAGGATCCTGCAAAGAGCCATTAATAAACAAATCTCCTATTACTGACACTAATAATGGTTCTATAAACTCGCTTACGACTTCAATACCTAAGTCCAGATATAACGCGCCAATAAACGCTTCAAAAGCAGCACACAATAAGGCGGGTTTTTGTCTTCCCCCAGATTCTTCTTCCCCTCTGCCCAATTTTAATGCTTTTTGCAACCCAATTTTTTCTGCAAATTTTGCCAATTGTTCTGTTCGGACAAGCGCAGACCTAAAACGAGTCAATGCGCCCTCCGCCATTTCCGGAAAACGATTATACAACCATGCACCCACTAAAAAATCTAAAACCGCGTCTCCTAAGAATTCCAGGCGTTCATTGTCTTCGATAGCCTCGGGATGTTCATTGAGATACGAGCGGTGAGTAAGCGCTCTATTCAAGATTAAATAATCAGAAAAATGAATTTTTAACCGTTGGGCAAACTCCTCAGCCGATTCCCCAATATAGATTCCCTGAGTCATAAAACAACACCTCCAAAGAACTCAAGGACCGGCAAACGCCCCACATAACGCCGGGTATTTCGCGGCCCATTAGTTCAAACTTCTTTGAATTATTTAATTATATCCTCTTTCTAATTTCTGAGGAATTGATCAGCGGTACTTCCTAAAAACCAAAACAGCATTATGTCCACCAAAGCCAAAGGAATTACTGATTACTATATCCACCTGCATTTCTCGGGCAAAATTCGGCACATAGTCTAAATCACATTCAGGATCCGGCGTTTGATAATGAATTGTTGGAGGAATAATGTCTTCTTTTAAAACATAAGAACAAAAGACTGCCTCCAAAGCCCCGGTCGCTCCCATGATATGACCCGTCATAGATTTTGTAGATGATACAGGAATCTTATAGGCTCTTTCGCCAAATGTCTTTTTTATCGCTCTGGTTTCCGACACATCATTAAGTTGAGTCGCAGTACCATGCGCATTGATATAATCCACATCCATTAAATTAACATGGGCACTCTGTAAAGCACGCTTGATCGCCTGCATCCCGCCAACACCATCTTCAGAGGGCGCTGTAATATGAAAAGCATCAGCCGATGATCCGTACCCAGCAAGTTCCGCAATTATATTGGCATTTCGATTCTTGGCATGGCTCTCACGCTCTAGAACCAATATTGCTGCTCCTTCTCCCATCACAAGACCATCGCGATTGAGATCAAATGGTTGTGGTGTCATTGAAAAATCATCATTTCGCCTTGACATCGCACCTAATCTGTCAAAAGTTGCAACACCTACCGGGTCAATAGTCGATTCGCTAGCACCTGTAATAGCAATGTCAATTATCCCCGCTTTAAGCATTCTCCAAGCCATCCCTATACCATCGGCTCCTGAAGCACAGGCTGATGACACAGAAAAAGCAGGTCCTTGGAAGCCATACTTGATTCCAATCATACTTGCGGCGCCATTAGACATTAACATTGGAATTGCAAAAGGGCTAATTCGTCTTGGACCTTTATTATGCATGGTCTCCACCGCTTTCCTTAAAGTATGCAAACCGCCAATTGCTGAAGATACAACAACACCCGCTCGCTCTGGATTAATTTTTTCCAAGTCAATACCAGAATTTGTGATTGCCTCTTGAGCAGCAACAACCGCCATTTGCTCGTATCTATCCATTCGTCGCGCTTCTTTTGCGGTTATATAGTTTTCAGGATCAAAACCCTTAACCTCACAAGCGATTTGAACTAAAAAATCAGAAGCATCAAATTGAGTGATTCTAGTAACACCGGACAACCCATTCTTTGCGTTTTCCCAACTCTTTTGAGCAGTTAAACCCAAAGGTGAAATGGCACCTAAACCAGTAAGAACTACCCGTTCGGTCATTATCGCCTCCAAAATAGTAATGTCAAAAAAATGTCAATTCAATGATTTAAAACCCGAACCTGTCAAAATAGCAACGATTGGTTTCGGAACATTTTTCACAACTTGCTCGATTGCATTCCACACAATCGCAGATGTTGGTTCCACAAAGAATCCTCTGTTTGCCAGTTCGCTGCGTCCTGCAATAATATTTTTTTCGTCGACAGCAACAAACATTCCATTTGTATCCGCGACGGTCTTTAATACTACATCCCCTCGTAAGGGACGGTAAATCCGCACGCCTTCAGCGATTGTCTCCCCTTCCGTAGTCCACATTAATCCCGATGCCCCATTCGTAAATACAGCCCAGATAGGCGCACACGCGAGGGCTTGCACTCCTATTAAATGAGGAATTTCACTGATTACCTTTGCTTGCTTAAGAGCCTGAAAACCTCTACCAATCCCCAGCATCAAACTGCCCTGCCCAACTGGTACGATAACAGTTCCAGGAGCCTCTCCTAATTGTTCCCATATCTCATAGGTAATCGTGGCAAAACCAGCAAACCCATGGGGCAAATAAGCATGGCTTGCATATGTTGCGCCTAAATCAGCCATCTTTCGTACCGCTTCTGCAGTGGCAGATCTTTTTCCTTGTATTCGAGTTACTTCCGCCCCGAAAATCTCCATCTGATAGCGTTTAGGACCAGAGGCGTAATCTGGAATATATATTTTCGCTTTCAATCCAGCGCGGGCAGCGTAAGCAGCGAAAGATGCACCTGCATTTCCAGAAGAATCTTCTATTGCCTCATTGATGCCACGGGATTTTAAGAAACTCATCGTTACTGCTGTACCCCGATCTTTAAATGAACCCGTCGGGTTTAAGTATTCCAATTTGAATGCAATATCTTGTCCAAATGCTTTTGCCCATACTAGTGGCGTATTGCCCTCTCCTAAAGAGATAACTGGTGTTGTGGGCGATAGTCCCAAAGCCATGCGGAATTTCCATATCCCCGGCGCATGGTCGTCTATTTCATCTAGGTCAAAGTGATAACCATCAATATGATCAAAAATTCCCCCACAATTTGGACATTTGTAAGGCACCGAATCTATTGGATAAGGTTGATTACAATTTGTACACCTAATTTCTATTTCTGTCATAAATGAATACCAAGTCGGTTTTATTTTTCAGGATAAGTATGGATTATTCTCCAGGTTTTGGATGGTAATCCCCCTCAACCCATTGCGCTCCCTCTAAACCGACCTCTTTCTTCCAGATGGGTACAATTTCCTTTAAGCGATTAATACCATAACTGGCTGCGTCAAACACACCCGTATCTCGGTGTGCTGCACTACAACCAACGAAGACTGTTGGCGTCCCAGGAAGAAGTTTCCCCAAACGCTGAACAATTGCAATCCCTACTATAGAAGGCCATCTTTCCCGTATCTCATCGGCAATCTGGTGCAATTTTGCTGTTGCCATTTCTTCATATGCTTCATAAACCAAATAGGATGTGTCATGAGGGGTTCCCCGTTTTGTTACCCCGCGCACCAACCCCGCGAAAATACATGCTGCTCCTGTGGTAGGTAAAGTAATCTTTTTTAGCAAATCATTTAAATCAATCTCTTCCTCTGTAATTATAAAGATCGTTGGAGATTCGCCCCCACTTACGTGTGGGAACATAGCAATTTCAGCATTTAAAGGCACAATCTGTTCATCATCAGCATATTCCTTATTTATCGCAACAAGCGTTGATAGAAGAATATTTTCGGTTTGAGGATATCGACCCACAATAGCCTTTTTTAGATCATGAACTTTAGCCCCATCAGGTAAAGTAATTTCGATAGTTTTCTTACCAATTAACTCGCGAACTCTTGCGAATAAAAAAACTGTCACTTTATTCATAGTACACCATTATTCATTGACTATATCCCCGCTTTGTCCACCATGTTTCGCTACCAAGCGAATGTTCCCGATATTCATCGTCTTTTCAACTGCCTTTGCCATATCATAGATCGTTAAAGCAGCCACAGAAACTGCCGTCAAGGCTTCCATTTCCACGCCTGTTTTAGCGCTTGTTCTAACCGTTGATGTGATACGCACTCCAGGAATGTCGAAATCCGGTTCAATTGAGACAAGAACTTGATTAATTGGAAGCGGATGGCACAAAGGAATTAATTCTGCTGTCTTTTTTGCTGCCATAATCCCCGCGACCTGCGCGATAGAAAATACATCTCCTTTTTTCATTTCACCTTCGATGATTAATTCAAGCGTTTCAAGTTTCATCCGGACTTGACCCTTGGCGATTGCAGTACGCATCGTGATCGGTTTTTCACCTACATCAACCATATGAGCGTTCCCACTCTTATCAATATGAGACAAACCTTTATTTTCCATACGAAGATTATAACCTGATTGTAATCTTTTTGACCCGTTCTATTCCAAATTTCAACAATTCATAAACACCTACATAAAACACAATGTTATAATCTGACTTATGACAGCGTTATTAAATAAATGGCGAGAAGGATTGGCAAAAACGCGTAAAACAACCTTTGGGCGAATTGCTAATTTTCTCGGAACAAGTGAAATTAATGATCAGACCTGGGATGAACTTGAAGCGCTTTTCGTCCAATCAGATATGGGGATCAATACTACTCAAGAAGTTATCGGTTCTCTTCAAGAGAAAGTGCTCAAAGAAGGGATTACTAATTCTGGAGAACTATTACAAGCGATCAGAGATGAATTACGCTCACGGCTAAAATCGCCTCCTTTATTGGACTTTATTCATGTGCCAACCATCATCTTAATAGTTGGTGTAAATGGCTCCGGTAAGACGACCAATATGGCTAAACTAGGAAAACTTTTCAAAGACCAGGGTAAGCGTGTCATCTTTGGTGCAGGCGATACATTTCGCGCGGCTGCAATCGATCAAATACAGATCTGGGGGGAACGCATTGATGTGCCAGTTATCTGTGGGCAACCAGGCGGAGATCCCGGTGCAGTGGCTTTCGATACTACGCATGCGGCAATTACTAGAAATATTGACATCGCTTTAATCGACACTGCTGGAAGATTACACACTCGTTTTAATTTAATGCAAGAACTGAAAAAGGTTTATCGGGTCGTTGGTAAAGCACTTCCGGGAGCGCCTCATGCTGTTTGGTTGGTCATGGATGCTACAACAGGTCAAAATGCAATTCACCAAGCCAAAGCATTTAAAGAAGCAGTTAATGTCACCGGAGTAATCCT